>NZ_JCAFRI010000030.1:0-43541 GCF_059367915.1 Stenotrophomonas sp. YJH_SMC_19 | reverse complement strand
GCCGTGGCGACGGGCAATGGCTTTGACCGATGTGGAGGTCTTGCAGGCCTCTTTGGCGACCTGCAGTTTGAAACGTGCGTCATATCTGTTCATGTATCCCTCGGGGTTGGATCTGACGTCCAACTCCCGGGGGTCACTTCACCATGGGGGCTTGGCCGCGGCATCCATGCCGCGGACACCCCCACAACCTGCCCCACCCCGCCTTCGACAGTTTCCTGCGATCTGCCGGAACGTCTCTTGGGGTCAGATCCGTTTTCCTGCGGAAAACGGATCTGACCCCATTTGATGTATCGATATCTGACAGATGTGTCGACCAAGGTCGACACCTGCCAACAGCCGCGTGAACCTGTCAGAGGCGGGGCGGTGTGGGTTGGCAGGACCGTTGGCGCCATGGATGGCGCCATCGAGCCCCCATGGATGGGTTCACGGCGTGTCCTGCCAACCCACACCGCCCCGCCATCCCACGGATAGCCCGCTGCTGCTGCTGCTGCTGTTGATGTTGCTGTTGCTGTTGCATCGGCCTCTGCAGGTGCAGGGCTGCAAGCCCTGCCGAACAACCCCTTGATTTCGGGACAATCACCCCTACCCCTTGGCGAGGCCGCACGCGCTGGCGCGGCATTGCACATGGAGCCCTATCGATGACCGAGACCACCCAGACCGAAACCCTTGGCTTCCAGACCGAAGTCAAGCAGCTGCTGCAGCTGATGATCCACTCGCTGTACTCCAACAAGGAGATCTTCCTGCGCGAGCTGGTCTCCAACGCCGCTGACGCTGCCGACAAGCTGCGCTTCGAAGCCCTGACCCAGCCGGCCCTGCTTGAAGGTGACAGCGAGCTGCGCGTGCGCGTCAGCTTCGACTCCGCCGCCCACACCATCACCATCGAAGACAACGGCATCGGCATGAGCCGCGCCGAGGCCATTGCCCACCTCGGCACGATCGCCAAGTCCGGCACCGGCGATTTCCTGCGCCAGCTGTCCGGCGACCAGAAAAAGGATTCGCAGCTTATCGGCCAGTTCGGCGTCGGCTTCTACAGTGCCTTCATCGTTGCAGACCAAGTGGAAGTGACCTCGCGCCGCGCCGGCCTGGCTGCAGGCGAAGGCGTGCGCTGGACCTCGCGCGGCGAAGGCGATTTCGAAGTGGCCACCATCGACAAGGCCGAGCGCGGCACCCGCATCGTGCTGCACCTGAAGGACGGCGAGCACGACTTCGCCGATGGCTGGCGCCTGCGCGGCATCCTCAAGAAGTATTCGGACCATATCGGCCTGCCGATCCAGATGCCGAAGGAAGGTGGCGAAGAAGGCGCCGCGGTCGAATGGGAAACCGTCAATCGCGCCAGCGCGCTGTGGACCCGCCCGCGCACCGAGATCAGCGACGCCGAGTACACCGAGTTCTACAAGCACGTGGCACACGACCACAGCGATCCGCTGGCATGGAGCCACAACAAGGTCGAAGGCAAGCTGGAATACACCTCGCTGCTGTACGTGCCCGGCCGCGCGCCGTTCGACCTGTATCACCGCGATGCCCCCAAGGGCCTGAAGCTGTACGTGCAGCGCGTGTTCGTGATGGACCAGGCCGAGCAGTTCCTGCCGCTGTACCTGCGCTTCATCAAGGGCGTGGTCGATTCCAACGACCTGTCGCTGAACGTCTCGCGCGAGATCCTGCAGTCCGGCCCGGTCATCGATTCGATGAAGGCCGCGCTGACCAAGCGCTCGCTGGACATGCTGGAAAAGCTGGCCACAGACAAGCCGGAGCAGTACGCCACGTTCTGGAAGGAATTCGGCCAGGTGCTGAAGGAAGGCCCGGCCGAGGACTACAACAACCGCGAGAAGGTGGCCGGCCTGCTGCGCTTCGCCTCCACACGTGGCGACGGCGATGCGCAGAACGTGTCGCTGGCTGACTACCTCGGCCGCATGGCCGAAGGCCAGGACAAGATCTACTACCTGACCGGCGAGAGCTACAGCCAGGTGCGCAACAGCCCGCACCTGGAAGTGTTCCGCAAGAAGGGCGTGGAAGTGCTGCTGCTGACCGACCGCATCGACGAGTGGCTGATGGGCTACCTGACCGATTTCGACGGCAAGGGCTTCGTCGACATCGCCCGCGGCGACCTCGACCTGGGCGCGCTGGAAACCGAAGCGGACAAGCAGGAACAGGAAGCAGCGGCCAAGGACAAGCAGGGCCTGGTCGAGCGCCTGAAGACGGTGCTGGGCGATGACGTGGCCGAAGTGCGCGTCTCGCACCGCCTGACCGATTCGCCGGCGGTGCTGGCCATCGGCGAACAGGACCTGGGCCTGCAGATGCGCCAGATCCTGGAGGCCAGCGGGCAGAAGGTGCCGGACAGCAAGCCGGTGCTGGAGATCAACCCGGGCCATCCGCTGATCGCCAAGCTGGATGCTGAAGCCGATGGCGTGCGTTTCGACGATCTGGGCCGGGTGCTGTTCGACCAGGCTGCATTGGCCGCCGGCGACAGCCTGAAGGATCCGGGCGCCTATGTGGCGCGCCTGAACAAGCTGCTGCTGGAGCTGTCGGCCTGATCGACAAGGTGGTCGCCGGGCATGGCCCGGCTTACCCGGCGATGCTCTGGTAGAGGCCAACCTCGGTTGGCGCCCAAAAAGCGTGCCAACCAAGGTTGGCACCTACCGGGGCGGGTGGTGAGTGCCAACCAGGATTGGCATCTACCAGGCGGGTCGAGCGTGTCAACCAAGGTTGACACCCACCAAGGCCGGGCGGCTCAGGCCTCGCGATCCAGCAGCGAGCCCAGCATCTGGTCCTGGCGTCGGATCACCGCGGCGTTGGAAGCGAAAGCCACCACCTCGGCTTTCGCTGCCAGCAGATCACCCAGTGGTGCACTGACATCGGTGCCGGTAGGAGTCACCGCGGCCTGCACCCCGCCCTGCTCCACCGTACTGCGTTGCAGCTGCAGGCGCTGGGCATCGGGAGTCGCCAGGTTCGCCACGTTGTGCGCGGCCACCAGCACGCCCTGCTGGGCCGCACGCATCCCGCCGAGGGCGATTCCCATCACGTTGTTCATGGCGGTCTCCGGACCGCCCTGCGCAGCCCTCCGGACCGGTTAACGGCCGGCCGGCCGCGACCTTGAGTCCACATCGGCCCGACAGGCCCGAGTGGTAGCATATCCCTCTGATTTCAGCGCCTTTTGCCAATGCTCAGTTTTTTCCGCCGCAAGAAGCCCCAGGATGCCCCCGCAACGGAGGCACCCAAGACCCAGCACTACTCGGCTGAAGAGCTGGCGGCGGCGTTTCCGTCGGCCGCGCCGGTCGAGGACAAGGAGCCGGCACCGGTAGCCGTACCGGCCGAGCCTGCACCGGTCGAGCCGCCCCCGGCAACCGCCGTTCCGGTCGCTGTCGAGCCCACCCCGGTGATTCCGGCCCCAGCCGCACCGGTTCCGGCAGCTCCTGCGCCGACGGCGCAGATTGACGTCGCCCCCATCGCGACCCCGGCCATCGAACCGGCACCCGCACCGCTGCCCGAGCCCACCCCGGCACCGGTCACCGACGACCTGCCTGCTGCCGCCTCGGTCGACGCTGCTCCGGCACCTGCCGGCAAGCCCGGCTGGCGCGAACGCCTGCGCAACAGCGTCATCGCGCGCAGCTTCGGTGGCCTGTTCTCGCGCAACCCAAAACTCGACGACGACCTGCTGGACGAGCTGGAAACCGCCCTGATCACCGCCGACGTCGGCGTGGGTGCCACCACCGATCTGGTCGAGGGGCTGCGCAAGCGCATGAAGTCGCGCGAGTTCGCAGATGCAAATGCGCTGCTGGCCGCGCTGCGCGCCGAGCTGATCGCGATCCTGCAGCCGGTGGCCAAGCCGCTGGTGATCGACCGCAATGCCAAGCCCTTCGTGGTGCTGACCGTCGGCGTCAACGGCGTTGGCAAGACCACCACCATCGGCAAGCTGGCCAAGCGTTTCAAGGATGAAGGCCACAGCCTGATGCTGGCTGCCGGCGACACCTTCCGCGCCGCCGCCGTCGCACAGCTGCAGGCCTGGGGCGAGCGCAACGGCGTGGCCGTGGTCGCCCAAGGGCAGAACGCCGATGCCGCTTCGGTGGCGTTCGATGCGCTGCAGGCCGGCAAGGCCCGTGGCACCTCGGTGCTGATCGCCGATACCGCCGGCCGCCTGCACACCCAGTCCGGCCTGATGAACGAGCTGGGCAAGATCCGCCGCGTGCTCGGCAAGATCGACGCCACTGCACCGCACGAAGTACTGATGGTGATCGACGGCACCACCGGTCAGAACGCGCTGTCGCAGCTGCGCCAGTTCAACGCTGCGGTGAACGTGACCGGCCTGGTGGTGACCAAGCTGGACGGCACTGCCAAGGGCGGCGTGGTGTTCGCGCTGGCCCGCGAGTTCGGCATTCCGATCCGTTTCGCCGGCATCGGCGAGCGCCCGGAAGACCTGCGCGTATTCGATCCGGAAGCCTTCGTTGACGCCCTGCTGCCCGAAGCGCTGGGTGCCTGATAGACCGTGCAGCCACGCATGGCGTGGCTCTACTGCAGCCCGGTAGAGCCACCCCATGGGTGGCTGCCCACCTCCGGAATACCGATGCCCCGCCAGCCGCACGCCAGCGCCGGAACCACGCAGACCGACGACTTCGTCACCCACCTGCTGCATTGGTTCGACGACCACGGTCGCCACGACCTGCCCTGGCAGCATCCGCGCAGCCCCTATCGGGTCTGGTTGTCGGAAATCATGCTGCAGCAGACCCAGGTGAGTACGGTCATCCCGTACTTCCAGCGGTTCCTGCAGCACTTCCCGACCCTGCCCGACCTCGCCGCCGCCAGCAATGACGCGGTGATGGCGCAGTGGGCCGGGCTCGGCTACTACGCCCGCGCACGCAACCTGCACGCGGCAGCCAAGCGCTGCGTGGAACTGCACGACGGCGACCTGCCACGTGACTTCGACGCGCTGCATGCCCTGCCCGGCATCGGGCGCAGCACCGCCGGTGCGATCCTCAGCCAGGCCTGGAACGACCCGTCCGCGATCCTCGATGGCAACGTCAAGCGGGTGCTCAGCCGCTACCACGGCATCGACGGCTTCCCGGGCCTTCCGGCCATCGAGAAGCAGTTGTGGGCGATCGCCGAGGCGCACGTGGCGCAGGTGCCGACCGGGCGCATGGCCGATTACACCCAGGCGCAGATGGACCTGGGCGCGACCGTGTGCAGCCGCGCCAGACCCGCCTGCGTGATCTGCCCGCTGCAGGACGCGTGCGTGGCGCGCCGCGAGGGCCGCACCGCTGAACTGCCGACGCCCAAGCCCAGCAAGACCCTGCCCGAGCGCGAAGCAGTGGCCCTGCTGCTGCGCGACCCCCAGCAGCGCGTGCTGCTGCAGAAGCGGCCGGACACCGGCATCTGGGCGCAACTGTGGACGCTGCCGCAGGCCGAGGCCGGCAGCGACCTGCAGGACTGGTTCGATGCGTATGTTGAAGGTTCGCTGGAAGACGCCGAGGAGCTGCCAGTGCTGCAGCACACCTTCAGTCACTACAGGCTGCACCTGCAGGTACTGTCGCGCCAGGTGAACGGCCTGCGCGTGGAAGAACCCACGTTGCGCTGGGTCGCCTACGATGAACTGCGCGCGCTGGGCCTGCCCGCGCCGATCCGCAAACTGCTCGACGGCGCGACGATCAAGACGCCAAAACGAACTTCCAAGAAACCCCGCAACCACGAGTGAGTGCCATGCCCCGAACCGTCTTCTGCCAGTACGAACAACGCGATGCCGAGGGTCTGGACTTCGTGCCCTACCCCGGCGAGCTGGGCCAGCGCATCTTCAACAACATCGGCAAGCAGGCCTGGGCTGCGTGGCTGGCGCACCAGACCATGCTGATCAACGAGAACCGCCTGTCGCCGCGTACGCCGGAACATCGCGCGTTCCTTGAAGGCGAACTGGTCAAGTTCCTGTTCGAGAAGGACGCGCAAAAGCCGGCCGGCTTCACTCCGGAAGCCTGACGCACAGGTAGTGCCGGGCGCTGGCCGGCAACCTGGCATCTGCGCGATGCCGGCCAGCGGCCGGCACGACCGCGCTATTTCGTGTTTTCCTCGCGCTCCTGCACCTGCGCTTGGCGCAGCTCCTGCTCGGAAGCGCGTAGTGCCTTCACATCCAGCTTGCGGATGCTGTCGATGAAACACGGCAGGCGCGGGCCGCCGGTAGGGTCGCGCACCAGCACCTTGTCGAAACGCGCCGAAACACGATTCATCTGGCTGGTCAGGCCGATGGCGGTGGCATATGGCAGGTCCTGGCAGGGCCCCCTCAACTCCAGCAGGTAGGCCTCGCTGGGACGCGTCCATACCGCAAGCGCGCTGTCACCCAGCTCGGTCCAGCCATTGAGGGTGCCAAAGAACTGCATGTCGTTCTGCGGCGCACCGGCATGGGCACGGTACAGGTCAAGCTTATCGGCGCTGCTGAGCCGGCCAGTGGTCGCACACGCGGCCAGCGCCAGGCAGAGTCCGGCCACCAGGAACGGGGTCTTCATGGCGATCTCCTCGGGGAACTGTAGCCATCATGCGCCCGGGCCGGCAACGCCGGCGCGATGACCGACAGCCCCATTCAGGCGCTGGTCGGCGGTCGACCAAGGCCGACCTCTACCAAAGCAGACCCAAGGCCCCGGATTCCGGTAGTCACCAACCTTGGTTGGAGCCTGCCCTGCAGGAGCAGCCGATCAGGGTCGGCTTCCACCAAAGCGGCCCCGGCGCCTCAGACATCGGCGTGGGCCAGTGCGTGCAAGCGCCCTTCGCGCAGCTCCAGCACCCGGTCGAGGCGGCGCGCCAGGCTGCGGTCGTGGGTGACCAGCACCAGGCTGGTGTGACGCGCACGATTCAGTTCCAGCATCAGCTCGAACACCGTCGCGGCCGTGCGGTCATCCAGGTTGCCGGTCGGCTCGTCACCCAGCACGCAGGCTGGGTGATTGACCAGTGCCCGCGCCACCGCAGCACGCTGCCGCTCACCACCAGACAGCTCGCCCGGCTTGTGATCCAGGCGGTGGCCGAGGCCCACCGCTTCCAGCAGCGTGGTGGCCCGGCTGCTCGCTTCTGCTACCGCAGTGCCAGCCAGCAGTACCGGCATCATCACGTTTTCCAGCGCGGTGAACTCCGGCAGCAGGTGATGGAACTGGTAGACGAAGCCCAGCGCCTGGTTGCGCAGCAGACCGCGCGCGGTATCCGACAGCGCCGACATGCGCTGCCCGGTCACGTAGACCTCGCCGGCGGTTGGAATGTCCAGGCCACCCAGCAGGTGCAGCAGCGTGCTCTTGCCGGCGCCGGAGGCACCGATGATCGCCACCGTCTCGCCGGCGGTCACGGTCAGGTCCAGGCCATCGAACACCGGGGTCTGCATGCGCCCTTCGGCGTAGGTCTTGCCCAGTGCTTCGGCGCGGATCACTTCATCGCCGCGGTTGAAGACCTTATTCATAACGCAGGGCCTCCGCCGGCTGGGTGCGTGCTGCCCGCCAGGCGGGATACAGGGTGGCCAGGAAGCTCATCAGCAGCGCGACCACGGTGATCGCCACCACGTCGCCGGTCTGCATGTCGGTCGGCAGGCCGGTGATGTAGTACACATCCTCCGGCAGCAGCTTGACGTTGAACACGCTCTCGATGGCGCCGAGGATGCGTTCCAGGTTGAGGGTCAGGGTGATGCCGCCGATCAGGCCGGCCAGCGTGCCGAAGATGCCGATCAGCGAACCCTGCACCATGAACACCTGCATCACCCCGCCCGGAGTCAGGCCAAGGGTGCGCAGGATGGCGATGTCGGCCTGCTTGTCGGTGACCAGCATCACCTGCGACGACACCAGGTTGAAAGCGCCCATGGCGATGATCAGCGACAGCAGGATGCCCATCACTACCTTCTCCATGCGCAGCGAGTGGTAGAGGTTGGCGTTCTGCTGGGTCCAGTCACTTACCCGGTACGCGCCGCCGAGGCTCTGCGCCAGGTCCACGCCCACTTCCAGCGAGCGGTCCATGTCGTGCAGTTTCAGCCGCACGCCGGTAGCGCCATCGGAACGCAGCACGCGCTCCAGGTCCTGCATGTTGGCGAAGCCGACGCCGCGGTCGACCTCGTTGTAGCCGGCCTCGAAGATGCCGCTGACGGTGAAGCGTTTCATCCGCGGCACTGCGCCAGCAGGCGTGCCCTGCACTTCTGCAAAGGTCACCAGCACCTGGTCGCCAACGTCCACGCCCAGCCAGACCGCCAGTTCTTTGCCCAGCAGCACGTTGAAGCTGCCCGGCTTGAGGCTGTCATAGCTGCCCTTGGTGACCTTCTTGTCGATCACCGACACCTTCGGCTCCAGCGCCGGATCGATGCCCTGGATGATTGCGCCCTGCACGCGCGGGCCGCTGATCATCGACTGGATCTCGATGTACGGCGCGGCACCGGCCACGCGCGGGTCCTTGCGGGCGACGTCCACCACGCGCATCCAGTCAGGCATCGGCTCGCCGTCGCGGCTGATGGTGGTGTGCGCGGTCATCTGCAGCAGGCGGCTGCGGATTTCCTTCTGGAAGCCGCTCATCACCGCCAGGGTGGTGATCAGCACCGTAACGCCGAGCGCGATGCCCAGGATCGATGCCATCGAGATGAAGGAGATGAAGCCGTTGCGGCGCTTGGCGCGCAGGTAGCGCAGGCCAATGGCCACGGGAATGGGTTTGAACATGCAGGCAAGCCGGTCAATTCAGCTTATGGTGCCATCGACCGGGGCCTACGGGAAACGCCGCGTGCGGCCACGGCCAGTCGCAGTTCACGTCGCTGCCTGGAATCGAGCACATCGGGCCAGAACAGCAGGCGCCGGCGGGGCCGATCCTCACGCCAGAGCAACAGCAGCCATGGCCCACGCACGACCAGTTGTGGTGCATCGACGTCCTGCCCGGCCACCTGCAGCGGCTCGGGCGGTACCGGCAGAAGCACCTGCACGCGCGGCCTGCGCTGGCGCCAGGCCAGTTCGGCCAACCCGATGCCCCAGGCCAGCAACACCGCCGGCGTCAGCAGCCTGGGCGGCAGATCCGATGCGCGCAGCAGCCAGGGTGCGGCCAGCAGCACCGCCAGCTGGGCGGCGGCCTGCAGCCGCGAGGGGCGCCACTCAAGGCTTGAGGGCGAGGATCTTCTGCATGAGGGGGATCGCGTGCGCATGCGGGCAGGCCTCATAGCCCATGAACCAGCGCCACAACTTATCGTCCTCGCAGTCGAGCAGGAACAGGAAAACCTCGCGCTCCTCGGTCGGCGCAGTGCTCCATTCGTGGTCGAGATAACGGCCGAACAGCTGGTCCAGCTCACGCATGCCGCGGCGGCAGCGCCAGCGCAGCTTCTTCAGCAGAACGTCTTCTTCCATCGTGTTTCTCCAGATACAGCAAAGCCACGCATGGCGTGGCTCTACTGGGGTGGCACAGCCACGCATGGCGTGGCTCTACCGGGTACGGCCAGAGCCGATCAGGCGCGGCGTTCCATCATCAGTTTCTTGATCTCGGCGATCGCCAGCGCCGGGTTCAGGCCCTTCGGGCAGGTCCGGGCGCAGTTCATGATGGTGTGGCAGCGGTACAGCTTGAACGGATCTTCCAGATCGTCCAGGCGCGCACCGGTGTCCTCATCGCGCGAGTCGATGATCCAGCGGTAGGCCTGCAGCAGGATCGCCGGGCCCAGGTAACGCTCGCCGTTCCACCAGTAGCTCGGGCAGCTGGTCGAGCAGCAGGCGCACAGGATGCACTCGTACAGGCCGTCCAGCTTCTTGCGGTCTTCCGGCGACTGCAGGCGCTCACGGTCCGGCGGTGCCGGGGTCTGGGTGCGGATCCACGGCTTGATCGAGGCGTACTGCGCGTAGAAGTGGGTCAGGTCCGGAACCAGATCCTTCACCACGTTCATGTGCGGCAGCGGGTAGATCGGCACTTCCTTCTTGCCGCAGTCCGAGATGGCTCGGGTGCAGGCCAGGGTGTTGGTGCCGTCGATGTTCATCGCGCACGAACCACAGATGCCTTCGCGGCACGAGCGGCGGAAGGTCAGGGTCGGGTCGATCTCGTTCTTGATCTTGATCAGGGCGTCCAGGACCATCGGGCCACAGGCGTCCAGATCGACTTCATAGGTATCGGTGCGCGGGTTGCTGTCGTCGTCCGGACTCCAGCGGTAGATCTTGAAGGTGCGCACGTTCTTGCCGCCGTTCTTGACGGGGAAGTGCTTGCCCTTCGTGATCTTGGAATTCTTGGGGAGTGAAAACTCGGCCATGGCTGCTCTCGTTGGCTCAGGCGGCCCGCGCCCTTGGGCGCGGATTGCATGGTAGGCGGGGTCGGATCAGTACACGCGCGGCTTCGGCGGCACCACGGACACGTCGTCGGTCAACGTGTACATGTGCACCGGACGGTAGTCGAAGCTGCACTTGCCCTTCTCGTCGACGCTGACCAGGGTGTGCTTCTGCCAGTTGACGTCGTCGCGGTCCGGATAGTCCTCGTGCGCATGCGCACCACGGCTTTCCTTGCGCTGTTCGGCCGAGTTGATCGTCGCCACCGCGTTGAGCAGCAGGTTGTTCAGCTCGTAGGTCTCGATCAGGTCCGAGTTCCACACCAGCGAACGGTCGGAGACCTTCACGTCCTGGAACGAGTCGAAGATCTTGTCCATCTTCTCGCAGCCTTCCTTCAGCGTCTGGCTGGTGCGGAAGACGGCCGCGTCGGCCTGCATGGTGCGCTGCATGCGATCGCGGATGACCGAGGTCGGGGTATCGCCGTTGGCGTGGCGCAGCTTGTCCAGCAGGCCCAGCGCCTTGTCGCAGGCATCGGCCGGCAGCGGCTTGTGCGATGCGCCCGGCTTGATGGTCTCGGCGCAGCGGTTGGCCACCGCACGACCGAACACCACCAGGTCCAGCAGCGAGTTCGAGCCCAGTCGGTTCGCGCCGTGCACGGACACGCAGGCCGCTTCACCGATGGCGTACAGGCCCGGCACCACGGCATTGTCGTTGTCGCCGACCTTCTGCACCACTTCGCCGTGGTAGTTGGTCGGGATGCCGCCCATGTTGTAGTGCACGGTCGGGATGACCGGGATCGGCTGCTTGTGCACGTCGACGCCGGCAAAGATGCGGGCGCTTTCGGCGATGCCCGGCAGCTTGTCGTCGATCACGCCCGGGCCGAGGTGGGTCAGGTCGAGCAGGATGTGGTCCTTGTGCTCGCCGACACCGCGGCCTTCGCGGATCTCGATGGTCATCGAACGGCTGACCACGTCGCGCGAGGCCAGGTCCTTGTAGTGCGGCGCGTAGCGCTCCATGAAGCGCTCGCCGCTGCTGTTGCGCAGGATGCCACCTTCACCGCGGACACCCTCGGTGATCAGGCAGCCGGCGCCGTAGATGCCGGTCGGGTGGAACTGCACGAACTCCATGTCCTGCATGGCGATGCCGGCACGCATGGCCAGGCCGCCACCGTCGCCGGTGCAGGTGTGCGCCGAGGTGGCGCTGAAGTAGGCACGGCCGTAGCCGCCGGTGGCCAGTACCACGCCCTGGGCGCGGAACAGGTGCAGGGTGCCGTCGGACATGTCCAGGGCCAGCACGCCGCGGCAGGCGCCTTCGTCGTCGAAGATCAGGTCGAGCGCGAAGTACTCGATCATGAAGCGCGCATCGTGCTTCAGCGACTGCTGGTACAGGGTGTGCAGCATCGCGTGGCCGGTACGGTCGGCCGCCGCGCAGGTACGCTGCGCCGCCGGGCCTTCGCCGTACTTGGTGGTCATGCCACCGAACGGACGCTGGTAGATCTTGCCTTCGGCGGTGCGCGAGAACGGCACGCCGTAGTGTTCGAGCTCGATGATGGCCGGGATGGCCTCACGGCACATGTACTCGATGGCGTCCTGGTCGCCCAGCCAGTCCGACCCCTTGATGGTGTCGAAGAAGTGGTAGCGCCAGTCGTCTTCGCCCATGTTGGCGAGTGCGGCCGAGATACCGCCCTGGGCGGCAACGGTGTGCGAACGGGTCGGGAAGACCTTGGTCAGGCACACGGTCTGCAGGCCCTTGGCGGCCAGGCCGAACGTGGCGCGCAGGCCGGCGCCGCCGGCGCCGACCACGACCATGTCGTACTTGTGTTCGGTGATCTTGTAAGCGGACATCTAATCTGGATTCCTGTGTTGGTGCCTGGGCTCAGGCAACGCCGAGGGCGATGCGGCCCACCGCAAACACACTGACGATCATGCCGAGCACGGCGACGAACTTCACCGCGGTCTGCAGCACCAGGGCCAGCAGCGATTCGTGGATGTAGTCTTCCAGCACGACCTGCATGCCGAGCTGCGCGTGCCAGAACATGGCGATCAGCAGGCCGATCAGCGGCACTGCGTTCCACGGCTTGGCCACGGCGGCGGCGGCGGTCGCGTAGTCCGAGCCCAGCAGGCCCAGCACGAAGACCAGGAACCAGATACCCAGCACCACCAGCGCGGCGGCGGTCAGGCGCTGATGCACGAAGTGCTCGGTGCCGGTCTTGGCCGAGCCAAGGCCACGCACGTTCTTCAACGGGGTACGGAACTTGCTCACGCGGCACCTCCGAACATCACATAGGCCCACACCAGCAGGGTGATCACCAGGCTGCCGGTGACCGACAGCCAGCTGCTGCGGATGAAGGCGGGGATGCTGAAGCCGATGGCGAAGTCCTGCACCACATGGCGGATGCCATTGCACAGGTGATAGGCGAACGACCATGTCCACGCGAACAGGAACACGCGGCCATACCAGGCCCCGGCATGGCCGGTGAAGCAGTTCCAGGACTCGGGCCCCATCATCAGGGCCAGCAGGCCGGCAGCGATGATGAGGGCACCAACAGACAGAAAGACGCCAGTGGCTCGATGCAGGATCGAGGTGGCCATCTGAATCTGCCAGCGATACACCTGAAGGTGCGGGGAAAGTGGGCGTTGTCTGGTCGCCATTCGCTGGGCTCGTTGTCTCGGCTGGGCGGCACGCGGCCGCGTTGGCTCAATGCTGATCAGAAATCGATGCAGCGTCCGTTTTTCTCCCAATCGCCATACCGCACCGGATCAAGTCCGCCGCGGCCGCCGAATTCTTCTGCTTTTTCCTGTTCCACGGGCACGGGTGCCGCGGGGACCAGCGGGGCTTCAGATTCGTCGTCGGGAGTGGGGGTTGTTTGGCCTATCATGTTCGGTCTCGCAACGCACAAATTTTAGACCTCGTTCACGTGCCTGACAACCTGCCCCCTGCTTTCGTCGGATATCCGCGCCTGCCCGGCCACCAGCTGCTGAGCCTGCAGGGCCCGGATGCGGCTGTCTTTGCCCACGCCCAGTTCAGCAGCGATGTCACCGCCCTGCCCCTGCTGCACTGGCAGTGGAGTGCCTGGTTGAGCGCCAAGGGCCGCACCCTGGCGGTGTTCCAGCTGCTGCGGTTGGCCGACGACCACCTGATGCTGGTGCTGGCGGATGGCGATGCCGATGCGATTGCGTCGCAACTGCAGCGCTTCGTGTTCCGCCGCAAGGTGAAGGTGCTGGTGCGCGATGATCTGGCGGCGGCCGGGGCATTCACTGCGCCCGAGGCCGCCAGCGGCGCCGCGATTGCGCAGGCCGCAGGTGATGGCTGGGAACTGGACCTGGGCAGCGATGCCCTGCCGCGCACCCTGCGCATCGGCGCCGCCGATGCCTTTGCGGCCGGCAGCGAAACCGATGAGGCCGCTTTCGCCCTGGCCTGGCGCCAGGCCGACCTGCGCTACGGGCTGCCGCGGCTGGAAGAAGGCCAGCGCGAGGTGTGGACCCCGCAGCAGCTGGGCCTGGACCGTCTGAACGGCTACAGCGTGAAGAAGGGCTGCTATCCCGGCCAGGAAATCGTCGCCCGCACCCACTTCCTCGGCAAGGCCAAGCGCGCGGTGCAGCTGATGCATACCGCGGCACCGGCGCAGGCCGGCGATGGCGTGCAGCAGGACGGCGCGGCGCTGGGCACGATCGCCTGCGTGGCCGGCGACCTGGCACTGGCGGTGCTGCCACTGGAGGCGGGTGATGCTGACCTGCAGGTGGGTGATGCCATCGCGCAGCGCGTGCCGTTGCTGGATGGATTGGCACGCTGAATCTGTTGGGCTCTCATCCACGCCTTCGGCGGAGGAATGGTAGTGCCGGCCGCTGGCCGGCAACCACGCATGAATGAGGTAGCCGGCCAGCGGCCGGCCTTACCCGTTACAGGCGCTCGCCGGTTTCCGCGCTGAAGAAATGCAGGCCCTGCGGGTGGATCGCCACGCGGATCTGCTCGCCCACCGCCGGCAGCGCCTGCGGCGCCACGCGCATGGTCAGCGCGTGCTGGCCACTGCTCAGATTCACGAAGATCTCGTTGCCGACCGGCTCGATGCCTTCGATGCGCGCGGTGAACGCATGCGCATCATCGGCGCTGGCCGGCTGCAGGTGCTCCGGACGCACGCCCACCGCGATCGGCTTCTGCAGCCACGCCGGATCGATCGTGGCCTGGCCCAGCGGTGCACGCCAGTCGCCGTCGACCACGGTCACGCCGCCGGCATCGCCCTGCAGCGTGCCGCGCAGCACGTTCATCGCCGGGCTGCCGAGGAAGCCGGCCACGAACAGATTGGCCGGACGGTCGTACAGCGCCATCGGCGTATCGATCTGCTGGATGATGCCATCCTTCAGCACCACGATGCGCTGGCCCAGGGTCATCGCCTCGACCTGATCGTGCGTCACGTAGATCATGGTGGTGCCCAGCTTGCGGTGCAGCTGCGCGATTTCGGTACGCACGCTGTGGCGCAGCTTGGCATCCAGATTGGACAGCGGCTCGTCAAGCAGGAACACCGCCGGCTCGCGCACCAGCGCCCGGCCCAGCGCAACACGCTGGCGCTGGCCGCCGGACATCGCCTTGGGCAGCTTGTCCATCATCTCGGTCAGGCCCAGCGTCTGCGCCGCCTCGGCGATGCGCTTGTCGATGGTGGCCTTGTCATGGCCGCGCAGCTTCAGGCCGAAGGCCAGGTTCTCGGCCACCGTCATGTGCGGGTACAGCGCGTAGCTCTGGAACACCATCGCGATGTCGCGATCCTTCGGCGCCACATCGTTGACCACGCGATCACCGATGGTCAGCGTGCCGCCGCTGATCTCTTCCAGGCCAGCCACCATCCGCAGCAGGGTCGACTTGCCACAGCCGGAGGGACCGACCAGCACCATCAGCTCGCCATCGGCGACCTCGAAGGTGGCGTCCTTCACCGCGACCTGGCCGTTGTCATAGACCTTGCGCACACCCTGCAACTGCACTTTTGCCATATCACCTATCCGGTCCGCCCGAAGCCGGGCTGTCTTTTGGGACTGCCTCGGCCCTCCCGATGGCAGTGATGATTGCGCGCTTGCCGCATGACGGCGAGCACTGCAATCGAATACAGTTGCCCATTCTGCCATGTAAACGTTTTCACGTGGCACTATCCGATGATCGGTGCGCACCGATCTGCGTCGGCGGTTGAACGAAGGTTCCGCCGGGGTAGTGGTTTCGAATGGAACGGTCTTCCGGTGCCCCGGAGAACGCCCCCAACGAACCTCGGACAGGCAGTTGCGCGGATGTCCCCCGAACCCAGCCATGAAGCGATTGACAACGATGTCACCCGGATCTGAAACTCGAGCGATGCACGACACCCTCTTCCTGTTCGGTGCCACAGGTGATCTGGCCCAGCGCTACCTGTTCCCTTCGCTGCTTCGCCTGCTTGGCGACGGCCTGCTGCCGGAGGACTTCCGCATCCGCGCACTGGCGTTGTCCGGGCATGACACCGAAGCCTTCCATGACATCCTGCGCCCGCGCCTGCAGCAGGCCATGCCGATGGCCTCGCAGGACGACATCAACGGCCTGCTGCGCCGCATCGACTACCGTTCGGTCGACCTGCGCGACGTCGACTCTGTCGCCGCCGCCGTCTCCGATCTGGTGCATCGCAAGTGCGTCAGCTACCTGGCCATTCCGCCGGGCCTGTACATCTCCACCTGCGAAGGCCTGGCCAAGGGTGGCGCCCTCGCCGCGCCGGCACGCCTGATGCTGGAGAAGCCGATCGGCAGCGACAGCGAGAGCGCCGAGGAAATCATCAGCACCATCGGCCAGTGGATCGACGAGGACCGTGTGTTCCGTCTCGACCACTACCTGGGCAAGGCGGCGGTGCAGAACCTGATCGCCCTGCGCTTCGGCAATACGCTGCTGGAAGCGGTATGGAACCGCAACTACATCGAATCGGTGCACATCCTGGTGGCCGAGAGCGAAGGCGTGGATGGCCGCGACGCCTACTACGCCCGCTCCGGCGCGCTGCGCGACATGGTGCAGAGCCACATCCTGCAGCTGCTGTGCATGGTGGCGATGGAGCCGCCGGCCTCGCTGGAAGCCGATCGCATCCGCGACGAGAAGGTCAAGGTGCTGCGCGCGCTGCGTCCGCTCGATGCCAGGCACGCCGCGCGTGACAGCATCCGCGGCCGCTATACCGCCGGCACCATCAACGGCCAGCCGGCGCAGGCCTACCAGCCGCCGGAAGGCAGCGACGTGGAAACCTTCGCCGGCGTCACCGCGCACATCGACAACTGGCGCTGGAGCGGCGTGCCGTTCCACCTGGTCACCGGCAAGCGCCTGCCCGAGCGCACCACCCGCGTGGTGGTCACGCTGAAGCCGGTCACCCACTGGCTGTTCGAGCGCCCGCAGCGCGCCCAGGCCGCACCGAACCGCCTGGTGTTCCAGCTGCAGCCGCAGGAGAACATCGAACTGGGCCTGATGAGCAGTCTGGCCGGCCCGGAATGGGGTGCGCTGGAACTGCATCCGCTGGAACTGGAACTGTCGGTGCCGACCGGCCTGCATCGCCGCATCGCGTACGAACGCCTGTTCCTGGATGCGTTCAACGGCAACCACACCTTGTTCGTGCGTGACGACGAAGTGCGCGCCGCCTGGGCGTGGATCGACAGCGTGGCCGACGCCTGGAAGGAGGCCAAGCTGCCGCTGGAACCCTATCCCGCCGGCCAATGGGGCCCGAGCAACGCAACGGAGTTCCTGCCGCAGGGCGTGGACGCACCGGACAGCGAGGCGTCGGCATGAGTGCCAACTCGCAGCCGGTGCTGGTCGCCGACATCGGTGGCACCAACGCCCGCTTCGCCCTGGCCGACACCTCGCTGGACGCGCCATTGCTGAAGGAGAGCATCCGCGAGTACGCAGTGGCGGAGTTCCCGTCGCTTGGCGATGCCGCCCGCCATCACCTTGAGCAGATCGGCGCTGCCGCCAGCCGCGGCGTGTTCGCGGTGGCCGGTCGCGTAGACGGTGACGAGGCACGCATCACCAATCATCCGTGGGTGATCTCGCGCAGCCGCACCGCGGCGATGCTCGGTTTCGACGAGCTGCACCTGATCAACGACTTCGCCGCACAGGCAATGGCGATCTCGCTGCTGCAACCCGAGGACGTGGTCCAGGTCGGTGGCGCCGCCTGGGTGCCGGGCAAGCCGGGCCAGCCACGCAACTATGCGGTGATCGGGCCCGGCACCGGGCTCGGCGTCGGGGGCCTGATCCTGCGCCACGGCCGCTGCTACCCGCTGGAAACCGAAGGCGGCCATGTCAGCTTCCCGCCGGGAACGCCGGAGGAGATCCGCATCCTGGAGATCCTGTCCGAGCAGTTCGGCCGCGTCTCCAATGAGCGCCTGATCTGTGGCCCCGGCCTGGTCAACATCCATCGCGCGGTGTGCGAGATGGCCGGTATCGACCCGGGCCAGCTGCAGCCGGTGGACGTGACCGCCCGCGCCCTGCATGGCGATCCGCAGGCAATGCGCACCGTCGATGTGTTCTGCGCCGTGTTCGGCGCCATTGCCGGCGACCTGGTACTGACCCAGGGCGCCTGGGACGGCGTGTTCCTCACCGGTGGACTGACCCCGAAGATGCTCGATTCGCTGCAGCACTCCGGGTTCCGCCAGCGCTTCGAACACAAGGGCCGGTTCTCTTCGATCATGGCGCGGGTGCCGTCGCTGGCCGTGATGCATCCCCATGCCGGACTGCTGGGCGCCGCCGCCTATGCCGCCGATGCCGAACGTGACGCACCTGGAGTTGCCGCATGAGCCCCACCTTCCACGACGACCGCGTCGAGTTCATCCACCATGGCGATGCCGACGGCTGGATCGAAGCGGTAGCCGCCGAGATGGCGCAGAGCCTCAACCACGACATCAATGAAGTGGGCCGCGCCCGCATCCTGTTGTCCGGCGGCACCACGCCGGCACCGGTCTACCAGGCGCTGGCCGAACTGGACGTGCACTGGGACCGGGTTGAAGTGAGCCTGGCCGACGAGCGCTGGCTGTCGCCGCAGGATCGCGACAGCAACGCATGGCTGGTGCGCGAGCACCTGCTCAAGCGTGCCGAAGGTGCGCATTTCGATCCGCTGGTGCGCATCGGCAAGCCGCTGCAGGAATGCGTCTACACCGCCAACCTGCAGGCCCAGCACAGCCAGCCGCCGAGCCTGGTGGCACTGGGGATGGGCAACGATGGCCACACCGCCTCGCTATTCCCGGGCTCGAAGGACCTGGCCCGCGCACTGGAAAGCGCCCTGCCCTATGCCGCGCTGGATGCCACCGGCTGCCCGGGCGCGAACCAGTGGCCGCTGCGCATCACGCTGACCCCGCATGGGCTGCGCCAATGCCGCCAGCGCCTGCTACTGCTGCGCGGCAAGCAGAAGCTGCAGGTGCTGCGCCAGGCGTTGGACAGCAACGACGCCCAGCAGTACCCGATCCTCAACGCGATCAACCTGGAAGGCGCGCGCCTGCGCGTCCACTGGGCTGATTGATGTCGGCGGCGGCGCCCTGCCGCCGCTTGCCTCTCGCCACCTTGAACGCCGGTAGCCAATGAGCCTCCATCCGCAACTGCAAGCCATCACTGAGCGCGTCATCCGCCGCAGCGCCGCCTCGCGTGCCGCCTACCTGGCCGCGATCGACGCCTCCCTGCGCGAAGGCCCGTTCCGCAGCCGCCTGAGCTGCGGCAACCTCGCCCACGGATTCGCCGCCTGTGGCGGCACCGACAAGAGTCGCCTGCGCGGCGGCGTGACGCCGAACCTGGGCATCATCACCGCCTACAACGACATGCTCTCGGCGCACCAGCCGTTCGAGACCTATCCCGAGCAGATCCGCGAGATCGCCCGCGAGCTCGGTGCTACGGCACAGGTGGCCGGCGGCGTGCCGGCGATGTGCGACGGCGTCACCCAGGGCCGCGGCGGCATGGAACTGTCGCTGTTCTCGCGCGATGTGATCGCGCAGGCGACCGCGATCGGGCTCAGCCATGACATGTTCGACAGCACCGTCTACCTCGGCGTGTGCGACAAGATCGTGCCCGGCCTGCTGATCGGTGCGCTGGCCTTCGGCCACCTGCCGGCGGTGTTCGTGCCGGCCGGCCCGATGACCCCGGGCATCCCCAACAAGCAGAAGGCGGAAGTGCGCGAGCGCTATGCCGCCGGCGAAGCCACCCGCGAAGAGCTGCTGGAAGCCGAGTCCGCCTCGTACCACGGCGCCGGCACCTGCACCTTCTACGGCACCGCCAATTCCAACCAGGTGCTGCTGGAAGCGATGGGCGTGCAGCTGCCGGGCGCGTCGTTCGTCAATCCGGGCACGCCGCTGCGCGACGCGCTGACCCGCGAAGCGACCGAACGTGCACTGGACATCACCGCACTGGGCGACGACTTCCGTCCGCTGGGCCGGATCATCGACGAGCGCGCGATCATCAACGCGGTCATCGCGCTGATGGCCACCGGCGGTTCGACCAACCACACCATCCACTGGATCGCAGTGGCGCGTGCCGCCGGTATCGTGCTGACCTGGGACGATTTCGACGAACTGTCGCAGCTGATTCCGCTGCTGGCCCGCGTCTATCCGAACGGCGAGGCCGACGTGAACCGCTTCGCGGCCGCTGGCGGCCCGGCGTTCGTGTTCGGCGAGCTGATCAAGGCGGGCCTGATGCACGGCGATCTGGTCAGCGTGGCGCGCGGCGGCATGGCCGACTACGCACGCGAACCGCAGCTGCGCGATGGCCAGCTGGTCTATCTGCCGGGCCTGGAACGCAGCGCCGATGACGAGGTGGTGCGTGGCGTCGACAATCCGTTCGAGCACCAGGGTGGCCTGCGCCTGCTGCGCGGCAACCTCGGCAAGTCGCTGATCAAGCTGTCGGCGGTGAAGCCGCAGTACCGCACGATCGAAGCGCCGGCCGTGGTGGTCGATGCACCGCAGGTGCTGAACAAGCTGCACGCCGGTGGCCTGCTGCCGCAGGACTTCGTGGCGGTGGTGCGTTACCAGGGCCCGCGTGCGAACGGCATGCCGGAACTGCATTCGCTGGCGCCGCTGCTGGGCCTGCTGCAGAACCAGGGCCGGCGCGTGGCGCTGGTCACCGACGGTCGCCTGTCCGGCGCCTCGGGCAAGATTCCGGCGGCGATCCACGTGACGCCGGAAGCGGCACGCGGCGGTCCGCTGGCCAAGGTCCGCGAGGGCGACATGATCCGCCTGGATGGCGAGGCTGGCACGCTGGAAGTGCTGGTGGACGCGGCCGAATGGGCGGCACGTCCGCTGGCGCCGAACACCGCGCCGGCTGCGCATGACCTGGGCCGCAACCTGTTCGCGATCAACCGTCGCGTGGTGGGTCCGGCTGATCAGGGCGCGATTTCGATTTCGTGCGGGCCGGCGGCGGCTGATGGCGGGCCGTGGGAGTACGACGCGGAATATGAGCTGGGGCACGATGCCGCAGCGGCGGCGGCGCCGCATGAGGCAAAAGACGCCTGAAGCGAAAAGCCGCGGCAGGCTTCCCGGCCTGGGCAGTAGAGCGCCGTGGCCGGGACACGCCGTAAACCCATCCATGGGGGCTCGGTCGCGGCATCCATGCCGCTCACGGTCCCGGCCAGGGCGCTCTACTGCCCTTGGACAATTCCCGGCGCGTCATTTGCGCTGCGGCCACTGAATCAAGAAGAGCAAAAGGCAAGGGCAAAAGCATGGGTATCGAACAACATCAGGTGAAGGCGGCGGAGCTGTTGCGTGCGGCGGGCATCCTGCCGGTGGTGACGATTCATACGCTGGACCAGGCGCGGGCGGTCAGTGCGGCGCTGCTGGAAGGTGGCTTGCCGGCGATCGAGCTGACCCTGCGTACGCCAGTGGCGATGGAAGCATTGGCGATGCTCAAGCGCGAGCTGCCGGACGTGGTGGTGGGTGCCGGTACGGTGCTGACCGTGGAGCAGATGCAGCAGTCGATCGATGCGGGTGCGGACTTCCTGGTGACTCCGGGTACGCCGCCGGCACTGGCTGATGCACTGGCCGCTGCACCGCTGCCGGTGGTGCCGGGTGCGGCCACCCCGACCGAGCTGCTGTCGCTCTACGCCCGCGGCTTCCGCGTGTGCAAGCTGTTCCCGGCCACGGCTGTGGGTGGCCTGGCAATGATCAAGGGACTGGCCGGCCCGGTGGCGGACCTGAAGCTGTGCCCGACCGGCGGCATCACCGAGAACACCGCCGCCGAATACCTCGAGCAGAAGAACGTGGTCTGCATCGGTGGTTCGTGGATGGTGCCGGGCAACTGGATCGCCAACGGCGAATGGGACAAGGTGCGCGCCAGCGCCGCAGACGCCGCCAAGATCATCCAGCGCGTACGCGGCCACTGAGCCCGACAAAGGTGCAGAGCCGAGCCCATGCTCGGCTCCGGCATCATCAGGGGTCAGAGCCCTTTCCCACCGGGAAAGGGATCCGACCCCGGGCGACGAGTGCGGAAAGCGCGCGACCCGCTCCTGCTCTTCCTTCTTCATTCCGCGGTGGCGGCGCACGGAAACCGTCCGTGGCCCTGCGGAGGGATTGCGCAGGGGCGTAAGCGCCATGGATGGCGCGCCCGAGCCTCCAGGGATGGATTCACGGCGTCCCCTGCGCAATCCCTCCGCAGGGCCAACCCCACGAATCCGGCCGCACACCGCGAGGGGCTCAGCCGTTGGCCGAACCCCTTACAGCGGCCGTGCCGGATCCACCAACCCGTACTGGCTGGCCATCCGCGCCAGCGCGATGTTGTCGTGGATCCCCATCTTCTCGAACAACCGCGCCTTGTGCGTGTTCACCGTCTTCGCACTCAGGCTCAGGCGCCGCGCGATGTCTTCCTGGCGCAGGCCCTGGGTCAGCAACAGCGCCACCTCAAGCTCGCGCGGCGACAGGTTGTCGAACGGCGAACCATTGCCTTCCACTGTCGACAGCGCCAGATTCTGCGCGATGCTGGTGCCCAGGTAGCGACGACCGGCCGCCACATCACGCACCGCACGCAGCAGTTCCTGCGCATCGCAGCCCTTGCCGATGTAACCGGCCGCACCGGCTTCGAGCAGGCGCTTGGGTAGCGGGCCGTCTTCCAGTACCGACACGATCACCACGCGGGTATTGCGGTGGCTGCGGACGATGCGCTCGGTCACTTCCATGCCGCTCACGCCCGGCAGGTGCAGGTCGCACAGCACCACATCCGGCAGCAGCTGGCGGACTTCACGCAGCGCGTCTTCGCCGGTCTCGGCTTCGCCCACCAGCTCGATGTCGGTTTCCCCCGACAGAATCATCTTCATACCGGTGCGGACCAGCGCGTGGTCATCCACCAGGTAGACTCGAATCGTCATTCATGTACCTCTTCGAATGCGGCCATTGCAGGTCAAGCTAGGCAGGGTGCCGATACCCTGCAAGCGCGTCCGGAATGCGGCGTCGGCGATCTGCCTTGCGCATCACAGTACCGCGCGTTGTGCTTGCCCCCTGTCTTGCAGAACCTGCTGCAACGAAACAACTGATCTATCACGTAGACGTCCCTCAAGGGCCATCCACGTCAAACCCCCTGTGTTGGTGCTTCGCTGGCCTTCGCTGGCGGCGGGCCGTGACGTCGCCAAGGGTGCCGGCGACTGAACATGACCAGATAGCACCCTACCACCCAAACCAGCGCGGCACACCATCCGGCCAGGATGTCGGAGGGGTAATGCACCCCCAGATAGACCCGCGACACGCTTACCAGCAGGCTGAACGCGGGTGCCAGCATCAGTACCGGCCAGCGCCAACGGGTGTTCCAGGCGAGCAGTACCAAGGTCACGGCAAGGGTCATCGAACCCATCGCATGCCCGCTGGGGAAGCTGAACGTCGATTCCGGCGCGATCGATTCCCACAGGCTGGGGCGCTGCCGCTGGAAGAACTGCTTGCTGCCCATGTTCAGCAGCGCCGACCCTACGAAGCTGACCGCGACGAAGGTCGCCTCGCGCCAGCGCCGGTAGCCCAGCAGCACGCCGATGATCAGCACGTCGGCCGGGATCAGGAACCACTCGTAGCCCAGTTTCGAGATGAGCACGAAGAAGCGGTCCAGCCAGGGCGAATGCAGGCCATGCATCTGCCACAGCAGGGGCGCGTCGAAATGGAACGATTCAAACTCGTGCACTTCATCCGCCAGGGCAACAAAGCCTGCCAACGGCAGCAGCACGCCACCGAACAACAGGACCAGGCGCCAGGCGTTGCGCGCCATCCAGTGGCGGAAGCCGGAGGCGGACTCCGGTGCGGCGAGGATCGCAGGCTTATCCGGCGCTTCGGACATACGTGTGTTCGACGTAATCGTCGATCAGGGCGACGAACTCCTGGGCGATGTTGTCGCCACGCAGGGTCACCTTCTTCTCACCATCGACGAACACCGGCGCCGCAGGCGTCTCACCCGTGCCCGGCAGCGAGATGCCGATGTTGGCGTGACGCGATTCGCCCGGCCCGTTGACGATGCAGCCCATCACCGCCAGGGTCATGTTCTCCGCCCCCGGGTGGTGGATCTTCCACAGCGGCATCTTCTCGCGCACGTGGTTCTGCACCACCTTGGCCAGCTCCTGGAAGAACTCGGAAGTGGTGCGGCCGCAGCCCGGGCAGGCCGTGACCAGCGGCGTGAAGGCACGCTGGCCGGTGGTCTGCAGCAGTTCCTGGGCGACGATCACTTCCTGCGTGCGCGACTGGCCCGGCTCCGGGGTCAGCGAGATGCGGATGGTGTCACCGATGCCTTCCTGCAGCAGCACGCCCAGCGCCGCGGACGATGCCACGATGCCCTTGCTGCCGATACCGGCCTCGGTCAGGCCCAGGTGCAGGGCGAAGTCGGAGCGCTGCGCCAGGTCGCGGTACACCGCGATCAGCTCCTGCACGCCACTGACCTTGGCCGACAGCACGATGCGATCGCGCGGCAGGCCCAGCTCCACCGCCTGCTCGGCCGAATCCAGCGCCGAGCGGATCAGCGCCTCGCGCAGCACGCGGCCGGCGTCCCAGGGCTGTTCGCGCAGGTTGTTCTCGTCCATCAGCTTCGCCGCCAGGGCCTGGTCCAGCGAGCCCCAGTTGGCGCCGATGCGCACCGGCTTGTTGTAACGGATGGCGAATTCGATCAGCTGGGCGAACTGCAGATCCTTCTTCTTGCCGAAGCCGACGTTGCCCGGGTTGATGCGGTACTTGGCCAGTGCTTCGGCACATGCCGGTTCGGCGGTCAGCAGCTGGTGGCCGTTGTAGTGGAAATCGCCGATCAGCGGCACGTCGATGCCCATCATCGCCAGCTTGTCGACAATGCGCGGGATCGCCGCAGCGGCTTCCACGGTATTGACGGTCAGCCGCACCATCTCCGAACCGGCACGCCACAACTCGGCCACCTGCTTCACGCTGGAGGCGACGTCGGAGGTGTCGGTGTTGGTCATCGACTGCACCACCACCGGCTTGCCTCCGCCCACGGTGACTCCGCCGATCTGGACGGCATGGGTCTGGCGGCGCGGCCAGGCAGTGGCATCGGAGGGCGGAGTCGGGCGGGTGACGGCGTCGTGCATGGGCGCATTCTACCGCCCGGCCCTGCATTCGGGGTGACTCGCATTCAGCCGGCGGCACGGCTGCGGCCGATTGTCGCAGGCACGGTCACGCGCGAACGCATACGATGAGCGTGAATGACCGGTCCCGACGCCCCGTTTCTCCGAACCCTGTGCAGCCTGCGCTGGCTTGCAGTAGGCGGCCAGGCCGCCACCATCCTGGTCGCCACCTGGGTGCTGGGGCTGCCGTTGCCGCAGCTGCCGCTGTGGGCGGGTGTGGCGGTGCTTGCCCTGTTCAACATCTACACCCAGCTGCGCCCGGAAGCGGCCGACACCGCGCCGCTGACCGCATTCGGCCACATCCTGGTGGACGTGATCATCCTGACCTGGATGGTGGGCTGGAGCGGTGGCATGGCCAATCCGTTCAGCTCGCTGTTCCTGATCCTGATCGCACTGGCCGCGTTCGCCCTGCCCCTGCGCTGGGCGCTGGCGGTCGCGCTGGCCTGCCTGCTCGGCTACGCCGCCAGCGGCATCTTCGGCCAGCCCCTGCCGGACGGCTATTTCCGCGCGCAGGACCTCAACCGCTGGGGCGTGGTCGCCAACTTCCTGATCTCCGCTGCGGTGGTGCTGACCTTCTCCACCCGGCTGGCGCTGGCGCTGCGCCAGCGCGAACTGGAACTGTCGGCGCTGCGCGAGCGCTTCGCCCGCAACGAGGGCATCGTCGCCCTGGCCACCCATGCCGCCTCGGTGGCGCATGAACTGAACACGCCGCTGGCAACCATGACCCTGCTCGCCGACGACGTGGCCGAACGCAGTGAAGAGCCGGAAGTGCGCGAGGACATGGAAACCCTGCGCGAGCTGCTGGTGCAGTGCCGTGAGCGCGTGCTGGCGCTGGCCGCACCGGCCTCGGCCGATGCGCCCGGACGCAGCCATTCCAGCGCGCAGCAGGTGCTGGAGCAATGGCGCCTGGTGCGACCGACCATCGACCTGCACCGCAACGACGATGCGCCGCTGCGGCTGCCGCTCGACCCGGGCGTGGGCCACCTGCTGATGGTCCTGCTCAACAATGCCGCCGATGCCGGCGAACAGGCCGGCCGGCCGCGCGTGGACCTGGACCTGCGCATCGAAGGCGACGATCTGATCGGCGAAGTACGCGACTACGGCCACGGCTTCAACGCGCGCGCCGCGGTGCTGCCGGGCAAGCTGTTCGGCAGCAGCAAGAGTGAAGGCATGGGGGTCGGCCTGGCCCTGTCCCATGCCACGATCGAACGCCTCGACGGCGAGATGTGGATGCGCCCGGCCCAGGGGGCCGGCAGCCGCGTCGGCTTCCGCCTGCCGCTGGCCCCACGCGAGGAAACCCCATGAGCGCCTCAACCCTCGGCCTGCTGGTCGACGACGACGAACTGTACCTGCGCACCCTGCAGCGCAGCCTGGCCCGCAAGGGACTTGAAACGCAGACCGCGCAGGATGCCGCCAGTGCGCTGGCACTGGCCCGCCAGCACCCACCCGCGTTCGCCCTGATCGACCTGAAGCTGGGCAGCGATTCCGGCCTGGCGCTGATCCAGCCGCTGCGTGCGCTGCGCGCGGACATGCGCATCCTGCTGGTGACCGGCTACGCCAGCATCGCCACTGCGGTGGAAGCGATCAAGCTCGGTGCGGACGATTACCTGCCCAAGCCAGCCACGGTACCGATGATCCTTCGCGCTTTGGGCGAGGAGGATGACGGCCCGGCCGACGATGGCGAAATGGAAGTGCCCGACGCGATGACACCGATCAGCCGCCTGCAGTGGGAACACATCCAGCAGGCGATGCACGAGACCGGCGGCAATGTGTCGGCAGCCGCGCGCCTGCTCGGCATGCACCGGCGCTCGCTGCAGCGCAAGCTGGCCAAGCGGCCCAGCCCGGAACGCGACCCGAGCCGCTGAGGCACCACGCCCTTCATGGTAGTGCCGGCCGCTGGCCGCCAACCCGTCCGCTCCGGTAGTGCCGGCCGCTGGCCGGCATCCAGGTGATGCTTCGATCGTTCATGAGGTTGCCGGCCAGCGGCCGGCACTACCAGAGCCTCAGCCCTTCAGCTGCGCAAGGATCTCGCGGGTCATCGGGTCGGCAACGGCCACATCCTCGCCCTGAAGCGCCGGCAGCAGGCCGCTGGCCAGCTGCTTGCCCAGTTCGACACCGAACTGGTCGAAGGCGTTGATGTTCCAGATCACCGACTGCACGTACACGGCGTGTTCGTACATGGCGATCAGCGCACCCAGCGCCTGCGGGGTCAGCGCGTCGAGCAGGATCAGCGTGCTCGGGCGGCCGCCCGGGTAATCACGGTGCGGGTCGTCGCTGCCCTGGCCATTGGCCAGTGCTTCGGTCTGCGCCAGCAGATTGGCCAGCAGGGCCTGATGATTGATCGTGTAGGGATCGTCGTTGTGCACGCAGCCGATGAAGTCGGCCGGAACGATGCTGGTGCCCTGGTGCAGTGCCTGGAAGAAGCTGTGCTGCACATCGGTGCCCGCGCCTCCCCACCACACCGGCACGGTATCGGTGGTGACCGGCTGGCCATCACGCTGCACACGCTTGCCCAGGCTTTCCATCACCAGCTGCTGCAGGTAGGCCGGCAACAGCGCCAGGCGCTGGTCGTAGGTCATCACCGCATGCGTGGCATGGCCCAGCAGGTTGCGGTTCCAGATGTCGGTCAGGCCGTGCAGCACCGGCAGGTTGCGCTCCAGCGGTGCATCCAGCGCATGCGCATCCATCTGCGCAGCACCTTCCAGCAGCTGTTCAAAGCGCTCGAAGCCGATCGCCAGCGCGATCGGGAAACCGACCGCAGACCACAGCGAATAGCGGCCGCCGACCCAATCCCACATCGGCAGCACACGATCGGCGGCGATGGCAAAGGCCTTGGCGGCACGTTCCGGATTGGCACTGACCGCGTACAGGCGATCGCTGCCCCCCAGCCAGTCGTGCAGGATCTGGCCGTTGAGCAGGGTTTCCTGGGTGCCGAAGGTCTTGGAGATCAGGATGCCGGCGGTCTTGGCCGGATCCAGCGTGGCCAGCGTACGCTGCATGGCCGCGCCGTCCACGTTCGATACGAAATGCACGCGCAGGCGCGCACCGCTGACCGGACGCAGCGCGTCGGCGACCAGGCGCGGGCCAAGGTCGGAACCACCGATGCCGACACTGACTACATCGGTCACGCCACTGTCTTCCAGCGCGCGCACCAGCACGCCCATGCGCTGGCGGATCTCGCGCGCGGTGGCATAGGCCTCGGCCGCCACCGGCGCATCGACCACGTCGCCGCGCAGTGCGGTGTGCAGCGCGGCGCGACCCTCGGTCAGGTTGACCTGCTCGCCACGGAACAGGCGGGTGATGGCACCACCGACATCACGGTCGGCAGCCAGCGCCAGCAATGCCTGCAACGCCGCGGCATCGTATTTCTGCCGGGCGAAGTTGACGTACAACGGACCGACCCGCAGCGCCAGGTCCTGCACGCGGCCGGGTTCGGCGGCGAGCAGGCCGGGGATGCTTGCGCCCTTCAGGCGCTGGGCGTGGGAATGCAGCGAGTCGAATCCGTTGTTCGTTGTCATGCGGCCTGGGTCGGGATCGTGTCGTTGGTGTGGGTGATCTGGTTCTTGCCATCAACGTACACCAGCTTCGGCTTGAAGCTGTCGGCTTCCTGCTCGGTCATGCTGGCGAACGCGGCAATGATGATGATGTCACCGACCTGCACGTGGCGCGCGGCGCCACCGTTGAGCGAGACAACGCCACTGCCGGCTTCGGCGCGGATGGCATAGGTCGAGAAGCGCGCACCGTTGGTCACGTCCCAGATGTGCACCTGCTCGAACTCGCGGATGCCGGTGGCAGCCAGCAGGTTGTCATCGATGGCGATCGAGCCTTCGTAGTTCAGCTCGGAATGGGTGACGGTGGCGCGGTGGATCTTGGTCTTGAGCAGGGACAGGTGCATGGGGGCGCTGCAACGGCAAAGGAAAGAGCGGATTCTAGCACCCGCTTGGCCGTCGTCAGGGGCCTGCGGCAGGACGCTGAAGGCCGTTCAGGCGCCCTCGCCCGGCGGCGGCGGCGTGGCATGGACGGCACCGCCCTGCAGTGACAGCCTGAACACCGTATGGAAGGCCAGCCCGGAGGCCAGGCCCAGGCCCCCTGCAGCCAACACCGTCAGCCCATAGCTGATCACATCGAATGTATCGACATAGCGCAGGCGCTGCAGCAGCGGCCCATGGATCGCGCCCGGCCACTCATGGATGGCCATGGCCAGCGCGCCCAGAGCAGACCCTGCAAGCACGAAGCGGGTCCGGCGCAGGGGCCACCGAGACCGCAGGAGCAACGCCATCGGCAGGAACACCGCGATGGCGACGCAGACGCCCAGCCCGAACATCAGTCCACCGCCGGTGAGCGCGGGCATCGGCGTGCGCCTGAATTCGAGCGCGAACAACAGGCCGCCAAACAGTTGCGCCGGCAGCATGCCGGCAGCCAGCACGGCCAGGATCAACGCCTGCGCAAGCCGACCAGCGTCAGTGGAGGGTGTCTTCATTGCCGTTCTCCCGTCCATGGGAAGGTGCGAGGCGCCCATTGTGGGCGCCCCCGGGCCGCATGCGGCTCAGAACTCCAGGTTGTCGATCAGACGGGTGGAGCCCAGGCGCGCGGCGATCAGCGCTACGCGGCCACCGCCATCGAACGTCGGCTCGGCCAGCTCCGGGGTGCGCAGCACCGCATAGTCGACCTGGAAACCGGCCGCCTGCAATGCCGCCGTGGCGTCGGCCTCGATGCGATCACGCGCCTGCCCGGCCACGTAGCCTTCGCGCATGCCCAGCAGGGTGCGGTGGATGGTGGTCGCGACCGGGCGCTGTTCGGCGCTCAGGTACTGGTTGCGCGAACTCTTGGCCAGGCCATCCTCGTCGCGCACGATGTCCGCGCCGACGATCTGGATCGGGAACGACAGCTCAGCCACCATCTGCCGGATCACCGCCAGCTGCTGGTAGTCCTTGCGGCCGAACACGGCCACGTCCGGCTGCACCTGCAGGAACAGGCGCGCCACCACCGTGCAGACGCCATCGAAGTGGCCCGGGCGGCTGGCACCTTCCAGCACCTCGCTCACGCCGGGCGCGTGCATCTGCGTGGTCTTGTCCACGCCCAGCGGGTACATGGCCTCGACGCTGGGCAGCCACACCGCATCGCAGCCGACCTGCTCAAGCCCGGCCACATCGGCCTCGGGCGTACGCGGATAGCGGCTGAAATCCTCGTTCGGCCCGAACTGGGTCGGGTTGACGAAGATGCTTGCCACGACCTTGTCGGCGTACTGGCGGGCCAGGGTCACCAGCGAATGATGGCCACCGTGAAGGTTGCCCATGGTCGGCACCAGCGCCACGCGGAGGCCCTCGCGCTTCCACTGGGCGATCTGCTCGCGCAATGCGCCGAGCTCGTTGAAGGTCTGGATCATGAGGCGTAAGCGTGCTGTTCGTCGGGGAAGCTGCCGTCGCGCACGGCGTCGGCGTAGGCGCGGGTGGCACCGGCCACCGAACCGCCTTCGGCAAGGAAATCCTTGACGAACTTGGGGCGGCGATGGCCACTGTCCAGGCCGAGGAAATCGTGCAGCACCAGCACCTGGCCGTCGCACTGCGGGCCGGCACCGATGCCGATGGTCGGCACCTCCACCGCAGCGGTCACCTCGGCGGCAACCGGGGTCGGCACGCACTCAAGCACCATGATGCTGGCGCCGGCAGCGGCCACGGCCCTGGCATCTTCCACCAGCTGGCGCGCGGCATCGCCGCGGCCCTGGATCTTGAAGCCGCCCAGGCGCAGCACCGACTGCGGTGTCAGGCCCAGATGCGCACAGACCGGAATCTCACGCTCAACCAGGTAGCGGATGATGTCGACCTTGAAGCCGGCACCTTCGATCTTGACCATCTCGGCACCGGCCTGCAGCAGCTGCAGCGAAGCATCCAGCGCGCGCTCCGGAGTGGCATCGGCACCGAACGGCAGGTCGGCCACCAGCAGCGCGCGCTGCAGCACACGGGCCACGGCGCGGGTGTGGTAGACCATGTCGGCCACGGTCACCGGCAGGGTCGAATCATGGCCCTGCACGACCATGCCCAGCGAATCGCCAATCAGGATCAGGTCAACGCCATTTGCGTCGAAAGTGCGGGCGAAGCCAGCGTCGTAGGCGGTCAACATGACCAGCTTCTGGCCATTGCGCTTGGCCTCGGCCAGGGCGGGAACGGTCCAGGGCTTGCTGTCTGCGTGGGTGCTCATGTGCTGATAACCGGGGGAGATAACCCGGGCATTATCACCCTATCGGCGCGATCCCGCAGGCATCCACCCGCATCACTGCATCCCGCACGCGGCCATGCCCGGGGATGGCCAGATCCGGCGCGATTTCGGCCAGCGGCACCAGCACGAAGGCACGCTCGTGCATGTAGGGGTGCGGCACCTGCAGGCCGGGCTGGTCGAGCACCTGCGCGCCATACAGCAGCAGGTCCAGGTCCAGCGCGCGCGGCCCCCAGTGCACCGCCGCATCACGCACGCGGCCAAAGCCCTGCTCCAGCGCCAGCATCGCCTGCAGCAGTTCATCGGCTGCCAGTGACGTTTCGACCGCGGCCACCGCGTTGACGAACGGTGGCTGGTCTTCATTGCCCCAGGCCGGCGTTGCGTACAGGCGCGAGGCCTGCAGCACGCGGGTCCCAGGCAGGCCGTCCAGCGCAGTGATCGCCGCGCCGACAGTCGTGGCCGCATCGCCGAGGTTGGCGCCGAGGCCGATCCACGCTGGCGTCATTGCTTATTCGCCAGCTGCACCGGCCGAGGCCCCCGGGCGGCGGCGACGACGGCGACGCTTGCGCGGTGCTCCGTTCTCGTCATCGCCCTCTTCGCTGTGCATCGCGTCCAGCGAAGATTCCAGCTCGCGGCCCGACTGGGCCTGTGCCTCGCGCCAGAATTCAACATCGGCAGCGTGCTCGGCCGAGGCCACCTGGCGCAGGCTGAGGAAGTCGAACGCGGCGCGGAAGCGCGGATGGGTGAGCGTGCGGAACACGCGCTTGCGCTGGCGCGAGCTGAAACGCGACTGCAGCAGCCAGATTTCCTGCATCGGCAGCGAGAAGCGGCGCGGCAGCGCGATGGTGCTCAGCTGCTGCACGGTGACGCGGTCGGCGGCACGACGCTGCGCCTCTTCCGGCGCCACGCCCTGCTTGAGCAGGGTCGCCTGGGCGCGGCAGAACGCCGGCCACAGCAGCAGCGCGAACAGGAACGCCGGCGAGACCGGCTCGTCGTTGGCCACGCGGGCATCGGTATTGGCCAGGCCCTCTACCAGCATGCGGCGCAGCGCGCCGGTGCGGTTGGACTTCAACGCCCTGGCGCTTTCCGGGAACAGCACGTCGAGCAGACCGTAGCGCTCCAGGCCTTCGAAGCTGGCCACGCCGTGCCCGGACAGGAACAGCTTCAGCACTTCCTCGAACAGGCGTGCCGGCGCGGCTTCGTTGAGCAGGCCAGCCAGCTGCGGGATCGGCGCGGCGGTGCCCTCTTCGATCTGGAAGCCGAGCTTGGCCGCCAGGCGCACGGCGCGCAGCATGCGCACCGGGTCTTCCTGGTAGCGCTGTACCGGGTCGCCGATGAGCTTCATCAGGCGCGCCTGCACGTCTTCGAAGCCACCGGTGTAGTCACGCACCGAGAAGTCCTCGATGGCGTAGTACAGGGCGTTGCAGGTGAAGTCGCGGCGGACGGCGTCGTCTTCGATGGTGCCGTACACGTTGTCGCGCACAAGCATGCCGTTTTCCATCTCGCGGTCGCCACTACCGTCATCGCTGTTGGCGCGGAAGGTGGCGACTTCGATGATCTCGCGGCCGAACACAACGTGGGCGAGGCGGAAACGGCGGCCGATCAGGCGGCAGTTGCGGAACAGCTGCTTGACCTGTTCGGGCGTGGCGTCGGTGGCCACGTCGAAATCCTTGGGTTGGCCATTGACCAGCAGGTCGCGCACCGCGCCGCCGACAAGGTAGGCGCCGAAGCCGGCATCGCGCAGGCGATAAAGCACGCGCAGGGCGTTCGGGCTGATGTCCTTGCGGGAGATCGTGTGCTGGTCGCGCGGGATGACGCGCAGGCTGAACGGTGATGTAGCAGAGGAAATGATGTTGGCGCTTCCGGTTGAAGTTTCGGGATTGCCCAATGGCATCGAGGTGCATATACTAGCGCTCCTGCCTCGGCAGCGACACAGTTACGCTCCCTTCGTCTAGTGGTTAGGACGTGGCCCTCTCAAGGCTAAAACAGGGGTTCGAGTCCCCTAGGGAGCGCCAGTCGCTGCAGCAGGAACCGAAAAAGCCCGCCTTGTGCGGGCTTTTCTGTTTTCCGGGCCTGCAATCGGCTTGAGCCGGTGGGGTCACCCAGGGCAGGACACGCCGTAAACCCATCCATGGGGGCTCGATGGCGCCATCCATGGCGCCAACGGTCCTGCCCTGGGTGACCCCACCGGCTCTGGACGGTTTCCCGCGAGCTGCGGCAACAACCGACCAGCGCTTCGCCGCATCCGCACGCACCATGAACTGTCAGGAGGGGCAGGCCGCCCTCTCACACTCTGGACAAGCAGGCGCCAACGGAACGCAACCGAAGCCAGTCGCCGTCAGCCTTCCATCTGCTCCAGCTCCTTGCCCTTGGTCTCGCGTACGTAGCGGACCACGAAGACGATCGAGAGGATCGCCGCGACCGCGTAGATGCCATAGGCGCCGGCCAGGCCGATGCCGGCCAGCAGCATCGGGAAGGTCACGGTGATCGCGAAATTCGACGTCCACTGCGCCGCACCGGCAACAGCCAACGCCGGGCCGCGGATCTGGTTGGGGAACATCTCGCCCAGCATCACCCACATCACCGGGCCCCAGGACATGTTGAAGAACACCACGTAGACGTTGGCCGCGACCAGCGCCAGCCGGCCCATGCCGTCGGACAACTGCAGTCGACCGTCGGCCAGGCTGCCACTGGCGAACGCGACCACCATCAGCACCAGCGCCACCGACATGCCGACCGAGCCGATCCACAGCAGCGGCTTGCGCCCGATGCGGTCGATCAACAGCACCGTCAGCAGGCAGGCACCGATGCTCAGCCCACCGGACAGCACGTTGATCAACAGCGCGTCGCTTTCCGAAAAGCCGACCGCCTGCCACAGCACTGCGCCGTAGTAGAACACCACGTTGATGCCGACCAGCTGCTGGAACATGGCCAGGCCAATACCCACCCACAGGATCGGCCGCAGCTTGCCGGTGGCCTTGTTGCGCAGGTCGCCGAAGCGCGGCTTGTGCTGGTCCTGGGCCAGGCTGGTTTCGATCTCGGCCTGCTTGGCCGCCGCTGCGGCCTCGCCGTACAGCCGCGCGAGCACCGCCCTCGCCTGCTGCTGGCGCCCCTTCAGGACCAGGAAGCGCGGGCTTTCCGGAATCACCAGCAACAACAGCAGGAACAGCCCCGACGGCAGCGCCTGCATCCAGAACATCCAGCGCCAGGCCTCATGACCCAGCCACAACGGCTCGGTCGACGCCCCGGCGGCGCGGGCCAGCAGGTAGTTGCTGAGGAACGCCGCGAACAGGCCGCAGATGATCGCCATCTGCTGCACTGTGGCCAGGCGCCCGCGATAGCGCGCCGAGGCCACCTCGGCGATGTAGGCCGGCGACATCACGCTGGCCGCCCCTACTGCAAAGCCGCCCAGCACGCGGGCCACGATGAACAGCCACGAGGCGTGGGCTGCGCCGGCGCCCAGCGCCGAAACCAGGAACATCAGCGCCGACACGATCAGGACGCCGCGGCGTCCCAGGCGGTCGCCCAGCCAGCCGGCCAGGAACGCACCGATCGCGCAGCCCAGCAGCATCGAGGCGACTTCGAAACCGAGCGCCGCCTCGCTGGAGTTGAAGGCCTGGCGCAGGCCATCGACCGTGCCATTGATGACACCACTGTCGAAGCCGAACAGGAATCCACCGAGCGTGGCCACGCAGCTGATCAGGACGATGAATGCAGTGTTCTCACCGCCATGGGGTGCGATGCTGGGCTTGGCTGGCGACATTGACGATCCTGCTGGGAAGGGGGCCGGCCACCCGACGCAGCCGGCTGACCCGCAGCGTCGCACAGGCCCCGCCCTGCCGCCAATGACTGCCACGGCCGCGCCTGCCAGACGCCCGATTTCCGCCCCGCGCCGACAGCGGGGGCCAACCTGTTCTAGAATTGGCGGGTTCAGGAATCGATCCACCCCCAGCCCATGCCCTTTGTCGTCACCGAAAACTGCATCAAGTGCAAACACACCGATTGCGTGGAAGTGTGCCCCGTGGATTGCTTCCACGAAGGCCCGAACTTCCTGGTGATCGACCCGGATGAGTGCATCGACTGCACCCTCTGCGAGCCGGAGTGCCCGGTCAATGCGATCTTCCCGGAGGACGATGTCCCCGCCGGCCAGGAAGGCTTCGTCGCCCTCAACGCCGAGCTGGCGAAGGAGTGGCCGGTGCTGACCGTGCGCAAGGACCCGCCCGCCGACGCCGGCGAATGGGATGGCAAGCCGGACAAGCTGAAGCTGCTGGAGCGCTGAGAAGCGCCCACGGCGGCAACGAAAAGGGCGCCCACGGGCGCCCTTTTCTGTTTTCCGGTGAACGCCAACCGCAGAACCGGTATGCCAACCTCGCGATACGGCATGCCAACCTTGCGATCCGGTAGGTGCCAACCTTGGTTGGCACAGAAGCACCGACCAAGGTCAGTCTCTACCAGAGGCAGCCCTTACTGGGCCAGCTTCGCCTTCAGCGCGGCGATCAGCTTCACCGGCGCTTCGGCGGTGGCCGGCAGGCCACGCGGGTCGACCGCGGAGATGTAGGCGCCGGCATCGACGGCGACCACGCGGACCAGGAAGTTGCTGCCTTCGTAGGCCACGTCATACGAGCCGAGCAACTGGGCGCGGCTGGCGATGGTCACGCCCTCCACGCCTTCCAGCGCGGTACCGACCTTGGCGAAGGCTTCATCCTTGCCACCAGCAATGGTGAAACCGGTATTGCCAACGGCCGGAGCCGCGGCCGCCGGTGCTGCCGGCTTGGTGGCCGACACCAGCGCCGGCACCTTGTTGTCACCGGTGGTGGCCGGCAGGTTGAGGTCCGGCGGCACTTCCAGCGGACGCATTTCCGGGGCCAGGGCATAGTCGCCCTTGACGCCACGCTTGAAGCAGCCGGTGGTGCCGGCGGCAACGGCCACCGCAAGCAGGGCGTAGGACAGCACGCGGACAGTGGAAACGGATTGACGCATGTGAATCTCCTGGGTCAGACCAAGACGAAAGGTCAGTGGCTGGAAAGGGCTTCAAGGGCGGCGATGTCGCCGGCAAGATGGTCGGCGGCCGCGTGGTGCGGCGCCGACAGCGGCAGCAGCGGCAGGCGCAGGTCATGGCCGATGCCGATACGGCGCAGCAGCGCCTTGACCGGAATCGGGTTCGGTTCAACACCGCAGAAATCATGGAACGGCTGCAGGCGCGCATCCCAGGACTCGGTGGCTTCGTGGTCATGGGCGGCGGCCAGCTCGCACATGCGGCGGTAGGCGCCGGGCAGCACGTTGGAGCCGACCGAGATCAGGCCGTCGATACCGGCCCGGATCGAACGCGCGGCCGTACCGTCGTCGCCGCTGAGCACGGCGAACTGCGGGCTGCGCAGTGCGAGCAGCGCCTGCACCCGGCCGGTGTCGCCCACCGCCTCCTTGATGCCGACGATGTTGGGGTGGCTGGCCAGTTCGGCCACGGTCTCCGGCTGCATGTCGCAACCGGTACGGCCGGGCACGTTGTACAGCACGACCGGCAACCCGCCCTGGTCGGCGACCGCACGATAATGGACAATCAGGCCGGCCTGGGTCGGCCTCACGTAGGGCGGGGTGACCACCAGTGCATGGCTGGCGCCAAGCGCGGCCGCACGACGGGTCTGTTCGATGGTTTTGGCGGTACCGGACAGGCCGGTGCCGGCCATGACCGGGATGCGGCCGCCAATGCGTTCGACCGCGCTGGCCAGCAGCAGGTCGTACTCGGCATCGGTGAGGGTTGCCGCTTCGCCGGTCGAGCCGGCAACGACAACGCCATGGACGCCACCTTCCAGTTGCAGGTGCAGCAGGCGCTGCCAACCGTCGGGATCGAGGGCGCCGTCGGCCCGGAACGGGGTCGCCAGCGCGGTGATGAGGCCGGAAAGGGACAAGGACGTGCTGCTCTTGGCTGGAAAGGGAAAACGCCCGCCACGAAAGGCCGGGGGCGACCTGAATGTTACTTGCGGCGCGAAAGCACGGGCAAGTATGCTGGACACCGGTGGATCCCCGCCTCTGGCGGGCATTCAGACTAACGCATGCATTACCCGGAATCGCCTTGACCGACACCACCCCGCGCCCCGCGCCGAGCGAAAACCACCTCCTGATCAACGCCTATACGACGCATCCGGAGTCCCCCCTGCTGTCCGTCACCCGCCGCATCGCCGACAGCGGCTGCAATCTGGTGGACGCACGCCTGGCCACGGTCGGCCGCGATGTCTCGGTCACCGCCCTGGCCACCGGCTCCTGGGACTCGGTGGCCAAGCTGGAGGCGATGCTGACCCGGCTGGAGCGCGAGGAAGGCCTGAAGCTGGTCTGGTACCGCACCGCGGCCAAGCAGGCGCAGTCCAACCTGCTGCCGTACATTGTCGAAGTGATCGCCGCCGACAAGCCGGGCATCCTGTTCCAGCTGGCCGATTTCTTCGACCGCCAGGGCATCACCATCGAGAACCTGCAGAGCACGCGCTACCGCGCCATGCAGACCGGTGCGGAAATGTTCAGTGCTCAGGTCACCATCGGCGTGCCGGCCAACATGCACATCGCCGCGCTGCGCGACGATTTCCTTGAGTTCTGCGACCACCTGAACCTGGACGCGATCATGGACCCGATGAAATTCTGATTGGGAGTGCGGATTTTTCGCGCGCCTCTCACGGGCGCGTGGCGTTTCATGCAATTGTCGTAGAAACAACCCAGGCTCGACAGAAGGACCTCATGAACAACGGCGATACCCTGGACAGCACCACCCTCTCCCTGCCGCTGGCGCTGTCCGGTGGCGACCAGGCCACTCTCGGCGACTATGCCGGCCAGTGGCTGGTGCTGTACTTCTACCCCAAGGACAGCACTCCCGGCTGCACCACCGAAGGCATCGACTTCAACGCCCTGCTGCCGAAGTTCAAGAAGGCCGGCGCGGTCGTACTCGGCGTCTCTCGCGACTCGGTGAAGTCGCACGACAACTTCTGTGCCAGGCAGGGCTTCAACTTCCCGCTGGTCAGCGATGGCGACGAAGCGCTGTGCAGCGCCTTCGACGTGATCAAGATGAAGAACATGTACGGCAAGCAGGTACGTGGCATCGAACGCAGCACCTTCCTGATTTCCCCCGACAGCCGCATCGTGCAGTCCTGGCGCAAGGTCAAGGTTGCCGGCCATGCCGATGCCGTTCTCGCCGAACTGAAGGCCTCCCAGTCCAAGTGAGTCCCACTGCCTACTGTGTCTGCCATCACCCTGCCCCGCAGCAGGCCGTGGTGGTTTTTCCCTGTCCGTAACCAGGAATCGACGATGACCCGAGGCAAGCGCATCTACGTGCTGGATACCAACGTGCTGATGCACGATCCGACCGCGCTGTTCAAATTCGAGGAGCACGACATCTACCTGCCCATGCAGGTGATCGAGGAGCTGGACAACGGCAAGAAGGGCACCTCCGAAGCGAGCCGCAACGCCCGCCAGGTGAGCCGCTTCCTCAACGAACTGGTGCAGGAATCCGGCCTGGACAACCTGGCCGACGGCATTCCGCTGCAGCGCCCCAACGGCCTGCAGCTGCGCGGCAAGCAGAGCGCCGGCAAGCTGCGCTTCCAGACCAGCCACTTCGACGCGGGCAAGAGCTTTGGAAAGGTCATTCCCGACAATGCCATCCTTGGCGCGATCCTGGCGCTGAAGGAAGAAACGCCGGACCTGCCGGTGGTGTTCGTTTCCAAGGACATCAACCTGCGGATCAAGGCCGCCATCGCCGGCATCGTGTCCGAGGACTACGAAAACGACCGCGCGCTGGACGATTTCAGCCTGCTCTACACCGGCGCCACCGAGCTGCCGGAAGACTTCTGGAAGCGCCACGGTGACGACCTGCGCAGCTGGAGCGACAAGGGCCGCAGCCATTACGAAATCCAGGCGCAGGACGGCGAGGAGTGGTACCCGAACCAGTACGTCTACCTGCCCGGCGAAGACGAAGTCGAACTGCGCGTCAGCCGCGTGGTCGGCGACGGCAAGGTAGTGCTGTCGCTGGTCGATGATTTCCGCCACGGCAGCCACGCCGTCTGGGGTATCAGTGCGCGCAACCGCGAGCAGAACTTCGCGCTCAACGCACTGATGGATCCGGAGATCGACTTCGTCACCCTGCTGGGCACCGCCGGTACCGGCAAGACCCTGCTGGCGCTGGCCGCCGGCCTGGCGCAGACGATGGACCAGCAGCGCTACCGCGAGATCATCATGACCCGCGCCACGGTCAGCGTCGGCGAGGACATCGGCTTCCTGCCGGGTACCGAGGAGGAGAAGATGACGCCGTGGATGGGCGCGCTGACCGACAACCTGGAAGTGCTCACGCACAACCAGGAAGGCGGCACCTGGGGTCGCCAGGCCACCAACGACCTGCTGGCCAGCCGCATCAAGATCCGCTCGATGAACTTCATGCGCGGCCGTACCTTCCTGTCGCGCTACCTGATCCTGGACGAGGCGCAGAACCTCACCCCGAAGCAGATGAAGACGCTGATCACCCGTGCCGGCCCCGGCACCAAGATCGTCTGCCTGGGCAACGTCGAGCAGATCGACACCCCGTACCTGACCGAGACCACCTCGGGCCTGACCTACGCGGTGGATCGTTTCAAGAACTGGCCGCATAGTGCGCACATCACCCTGCGCCGAGGCGAACGCTCGCGCCTGGCCGATTACGCTTCGGAGGTGTTGTGAACCGCTGCACCCGCCTGCTGCTGCCCACGGCTGCGATCACCCTCGCAGCCACCCTGGGCGCCTGCACCACCATTCGCGGCCCGACCAGCGTGCCGACCGCCGAGCGCACCGGACAGTCCTGGGTGGTCACCCGCCCGATCATCGCCGCGCAGGTGCTCGACACCTGCTCGCGCACCAGCCCCGGCCGCGAGGCCGGGCGGGTGTCGGGGTACTGGGCGCCCAGCCGGCAGCAGATCGACCAGCTGGAGGCGAAGCTGTCGTCGCTGGAAGCGCAGGTGCCGAAGGTGCTGGACTTCGACCGCCAGTACGTCGGCATCGAAAGCACCGGCAAGCGGCTGATCTACATCAACGCCTTCCACCTGCCCGACGACAGCGGCATCAATCCGGCCCGCGAAGCGATCCGCGTCTGCGATGGCGGCGCGCAGTTCTGGGGCGCGGTGTTCGACCCGGCCAGCAACACCTTCAGCGAGCTGCAGTTCAACGGCGGCTTCGGCGGGCCCTGAGGGGCCCCGCCGATGGGAATACGCCTGCCCACCTGGGTCTGGATCGGCGCGGTCGCGCTCTCGTGCGTGGCCGGCATGGTCAACGTGGTCGGCTTCCTCGGTTTCGAGCACCAGGCGGTCAGCCACATGACCGGCAGTACCAGCCAGTTGGGCATGGCGCTGGCGCAGGGGGATTGGCGCGCCGTCGGGCACCTGTGGGGGCTGCTGATCGCGTTCTCGCTGGGCGCGATGCTCAGCGGCCTGCTGATCCAGGACAGCGCCCTGCAGCTGGGCCGGCGCTATGGCGTGGCACTGGCGCTGGAATCGGCGCTGCTGCTGGTGGCCATTCCGCTCTTTGAACAACACCAGATCTGGGGCGCGCTGGCCGCCGCCATGGCCTGCGGCCTGCAGAACGCGATGGCCACCACCTTCAGTGGCGCAGTGGTGCGCACCACCCACCTCAGCGGCATGTTCACCGACCTCGGCATCGGCCTCGGCCACCTGCTGCGTGGGCTGCCGCTGCAGGTACGGCGGCTGACCCTCAGCGGCCTGATCATCAGCGGCTTCCTCGCCGGCGGCGTCCTCGGCGCCTGGCTGTTCATGCGCTGGCAGTACGACGCCCTGCTCGCCCCCGCCCTGCTGACTGGCCTGACCGGGCTGGGTTATGTGCTGTACCAGCAATGGGCGCGTTGGCGGTATTGAATCAAGGACATCCACGCATGGCGTGGATCTACCTTCCCCTGCGGGACCACGGCACAATCAACCGATGAGCCCGACCACTCCCGTTTCCGCCCTCACCATCGCCGGCTCCGACTCCGGCGGTGGCGCCGGCATCCAGGCTGACCTCAAGGCCTTCGCCGCACACCGCGTGCATGGCCTTTCCGCGATTGCTGCACTGACCGCGCAGAACACCCGCGGCGTCATCGCCGTGCACGTGCCACCCATCGAGTTCCTGCGCGCGCAGCTGGATGCCTGCTTCGACGACTTCGACATCCACGCGGTGAAGCTGGGGATGCTGGCCAACGCCGAAGTGATCCATGCCGTCGCTGATGCACTCGAAAAGCACCGCCCGCCACACGTGGTACTGGACCCGGTGATGGTCGCCACCAGTGGGGCACGCCTGCTGGAAGACAGCGCATTGCAGGCCATGCGTGAGCGCCTGATCCCGCTGGCCACGCTGATCACCCCCAATACGCCGGAAGCAGAACTGCTGGTCGGCCGGAAGATCAGCAACGGCGAAGACGCAGAACAGGCCGCCTCGGCCCTGCTCGACCTCGGTGCCGGCGCAGTGCTGCTCAAGGGTGGCCACCTGCATGAGGGCAATCGCGTGATCGATCGCTACTTCGACGGCGTCAGCAGCGAAGAATTCATCCACGCGCGCCTGCCGCTGGACGCACATGGCACCGGCTGCACGCTGGCCTCGGCCATCGCCGCGCAGCTGTGCAATGGCCTGAGCCTGGCCAACGCCTGCGAAGCCGGTATCGACTACGTTGCACGCGGCCTGCAGCAGGGCTATGCCCCCGGCCGCAGCGAGGTGCTGGTGCTCGACCACTTCGGCGCGGCACCCCACGCATGAGCCCGACGCCGAGCGTCCTTGCCGTGCAGTGCGACGACGGCCATCGCTTCGAGGTGATCGCCTGCGTGCCCGCACAGCCCATCGCACGCCTGCTGTGGCTGCCGGCACTGGGCGTGGCCGCGCGCCACTACCTGCCACTGGCTTTGGCGCTGGCGGCGAAGGGCGTGGCGGTCTACCTGCACGAGTGGCGCGGCAACGGCAGCAGTTCGCTGCGCCCATCGCGCACGCAGGACTGGGGCTATCGCGAGGTACTCGAACAGGATCTGCCGACCAGCCAGGCCGTCCTGGCCGCAGCGGATGACGAAGGCGACGCCCTGCCCTGGATCATCGGCGGCCATAGCCTGGGCGGGCAGCTGGCCTGCGTGCATGCCGGCCGCAACCCGCAGCACTTCAACCGGCTGTGGCTGGCCGCCAGCGGCTCACCGTTCTGGCGCGGATTCCCACCACCGCGTGGCTGGCTGCTGCCGCTGGTCTACCGCTTCCTGCCGTGGATCGCACAGCGCCAGGGCGTGCTGCATGGCCGTCGCCTCGGCTTTGGTGGCACCGAAGCGCGCGGACTGATTGCCGACTGGGCACGCGTCGGCCTGAACAACCATTACGCCGCCGTCGGCATGGACGAAGACCTCGATGCGCAGATGGCGCGTGTGCATGGCAGCGCACAGGCGGTGCTGATGGAGCACGACTGGTTGGCCCCCACCGGATCGATGCAGACGCTGCTGGCGAAGCTGCCGAATGTGGACGCGCAGCTGCGCGTGCTGTCCACGCAGGAACTGGGCACGCGCGCCGATCATTTCGCGTGGCTGAAGGCCCCTGATGCTGTGGCTGACAGCTTTTTCATTCAGTTGGATGAAAATTTTCACAAAACTGTTGACGGTACGCGCCGACATCCGCATAATTCCGCTCCTGTCGCAGGGCGCCCGTAGCTCAGTTGGATAGAGTACCTGGCTACGAACCAGGCGGTCGGGAGTTCGAATCTCTCCGGGCGCACCACTCGACAGGTTTCCAGCATCCGCCGCTGGAAATGCAGTAAAATTTGATTGTGTACCGCGCGCCCGTAGCTCAGTTGGATAGAGTACCTGGCTACGAACCAGGCGGTCGGGAGTTCGAATCTCTCCGGGCGCACCATACACAGTCAGCACAACAAGTTCATGTAATTGGCGCCCGTAGCTCAGTTGGATAGAGTACCTGGCTACGAACCAGGCGGTCGGGAGTTCGAATCTCTCCGGGCGCACCATTACACCGAAACAGCAGGCCTCGGCCTGCTGTTTTTTTATGTGTGTTTTTCGGCAGGGCTGTGCCCTGCACCCTGGTAGTGCCGGCCGCTGGCCGGCAACCTCAACGGCCACGGCAAAAGCTGGTATTCCTTGGGATGGCGGGGCGGTGTCGGAGTGCGGGGACGCCGCAAGTACGTCCATGTAGGCTTGGCAGCCGCATCCATGCGGCTGACACCCCGCACTCCGACACCGCCCCACCTCTGACAGATTTCCGCGATCTGATGGATCCACGCCATGCGTGGATGAATCTCCATCGAGTTCGAACATTTCGACAATTGATCGAAGAGCATCCACGCATGGCGTGGATCTACCGTGTCGACCAAGGTCGACACCTACCAGAGCAGTACGCCGTTCCGACAGATCGCGGAAACTGTCGAAGGCGGGGTGGGTCCGGTTGCGGGAGTGTCCGCGGCATGGATGCCGCGGCCAAGCCCCCAAGGTGAAGTGACCCCCGAGACTTGGACGGGGTCAGGCGGCCGATTGGGCCCGCTCCCGGTACTCTACCGGGCTCAGACCTTTCAGTTTCAGTTTGATGCGCTCCTG
>NZ_JCAFRI010000029.1:0-44437 GCF_059367915.1 Stenotrophomonas sp. YJH_SMC_19 | reverse complement strand
GATTGCCGGCCAGCGGCCGGCACTACCGGGGCTATGGATTGCCGGCCAGCGGCCGGCACTACCGGGGCTATGGATTGCCGGCCAGCGGCCGGCACTACCGGGGCTATGGATTGCCGGCCAGCGGCCGGCACTACCGGGGCCAGGGTTGCCGGCCAGCGGCCGGCACTACCGGGACTATGGATTGCCGGCCAGCGGCCGGCACTACCGGAGCTGTGGGTTGCCGGCCAGCGGCCGGCACTACCGGGGCCATGGATTGCCGGCCAGCAGCCGGCACTACCGGGGCTATGGATTGCCGGCCAGCGGCCGGCACTACCGGAGCTGTGGGTTGCCGGCCAGCGGCCGGCACTACCACTGCCGGCAGGCGGCGGTCGGGGCTCAGGCGCGCAGGGTGGCGCCGCCGTCCACGTACAGGTCGCTCATCGCCACGTGCCCGGCCTGTTCCGAGAGCAGGAACATCACTGAGTGCGCAATGTCCTCGGGGGTGGCCAGCTTGCGCAGTGGAATGCCGGCCTTGTAGGACTCCAGGCTGCCGGCGATTACCCGCTCGGCACCGCGCTCGTCCTGCCACATGCCGGTCTGCATCGGGGTCAACGTGGACCCCGGGGCGACGATGTTGCAGCGGATGCCCAGCGGCGCCAGCTCCAGCCCGAGGCAGCGGGTGAACATGGTGGCGGCGGCCTTGGACGCGGCATACGCCGCCATGCCATGCCGCGGCACACCGGCCGCATTCGAGCTGACGGTGACGATCGCGCCCTGGCCACGCGGTGACATCACCCGCGCCAGCGCACGCCCAACGTGGAACACGCCATCGGCGTTGACCGCGAACACCCGGCGCCAATCGGTATCGGTGGTCTCCGCAACAGCTCCCACATGCAGAACACCCGCCACGTTGGAGGCAAGGCCAATGGGCCCGATGCCGGCTTCCACACGATCCACCAGGGCGTCCACCGCTGCGCTGTCGGTCACGTCGAGTGCGAACGACCTGACCCGCGTATCGGCCACGTGTGGCGCCTCACGATCGGTCGCCACCACCGTGCAGCCGGCCTCGGCCAACAGCCGTACCAGTGCCTCGCCGATGCCGCCGGCGGCACCGGTCACCAACGCCACGCGGCCTTCAAAACCGGTCAACTGCATGTTGCGATCTCCTGTTGCTCGTCCCATTGGCGCAACCGCGCCGACAACCACGGCGCCAGCTGCGCCACCGCATCGCGGCCGGTCAGCTCGGCGTGCAGGAACGGCAGTTCCAAGGCCTGCACCTTGCGCGCGTGGGTCCGCCACAACGCCGACTGCAGCTGTGGTCGCGCCTGGTGATCCCGGCCCGCGCGGACGTGCACCAGCGTGCCATCGAACCGTTGGTGGATGTGTTCGCGGATCAATCGATTGGTGCCGGTCACCGCGCGCACCACGCCGTCGAGCACCACATCCGGCAGGCTGCCGAGTGCACTGCCACCACGCCGCAGGAACGCCAGAATGCGTTCACGGCTGTCCAGTTCCGGATGCGCATCCGGGTCATGACCAGCAATCGCCAGCAGTGCCCGCAATGCAGCGATGGCATCGGGTTCCGGCTCGGCCCGCCAGCACTCGCTGGGATAGGCGTCCAGAAGCACCAGCTCGCCAACCTCGCGCCCGATCTCGTGGAGGCGCACCGCCATCGCCTGGGCGAGGATGCCACCCACCGACCAGCCCAGCAGATGCACCGGCCCCTTCGGCTGCAATGCGACCACGCGCTGTACGTAGTCGTTGGCCATCGCCTCGATGCTGCTTGGCAGCGGCAGCCGCGCGTCCAGGGCCGGCGACTGCAGGCCATACACCGGGCGTGCCGGCTGCAGTGCCCGGGCCAGGGTGCGGTAGTTCCAGGCGATCCCCCCGGCCGGGTGCAGCACGAACAGCGGCGTGGGCCCGGCAGCGTCGGTCGCGGCCAGCGCGATCACTGGCCCCAGTGCGTGATCGGCCAGCGCGGGCGGCTCGGCAATGCGAACTGCCAGCGCGGCCACGGTGGGCTGGGCAAACAAGGCACCCAGACCCAGATCGCAGCGCCAGCGCTGCTCGATCGCCAGCAGCAGGTGCACCGCCGACAACGAATCACCGCCGAGACTGAAGAAATCTGCATCCACTGCCACCGGCGCCTCACGCCCAAGCGCCTGTGCGAACATCAACGCCAGCTCCTGTTCCAGCGGCGTGCGCGGCGCCAAGCCGGCAACTTCAAGTTGCGGTGGCTTCGGCAACGCGTTGCGATCGAGCTTGCCGTTGGCGGTCACCGGCCAGTGGTCCACACCAACGAAGGCCGAGGGCACCATGTAGTCCGGCACACGCGTGGCGAGGTGGCTGCGCAGCGTCACGGCGTCGGCATGCGCCGCTGGAACATAGGCCACCAGACGCGCATCGCCGGGAGCATCCTGGCGCAGCAGCACTTCCACCCGCTCCATGCCAGGCAGCTCGCGCAGTGCCGCCTCGATCTCGCCCAGCTCGATACGCAGGCCGCGTAGTTTTACCTGATGGTCACTGCGGCCGAGATACTCGACCGCACCATCGCGGCGCCAACGGGCTACGTCGCCGGTGCGGTAGATGCGCTCGCCCGCCCGGAACGGATTCGCGATGAAGCGTTCGGCAGTCAGATCGTCGCGACCGAGATAGCCGCGTGCCAGCTGCACCCCGCCCAGGTACAGGTCACCGGCCACACCGACCGGCACCGGCTGCATCCGGGCGTCCAGCACGTACAGGCGGGTATTCCAGACCGGGAATCCGATCGGCACCGGCCGCGAGCGATCCTGCGCCGACGCCGGCCAGTAGCTGACATCCACCGCCGCCTCGGTCGGGCCGTACAGGTTGTGCAGCTCTGCGTGCACGTGCGTGTGGAAACGGTCGCGCAATGAGGCGTCCAGCGCCTCACCGCTGGTGAACACCCGGCGCAGCTGCAGCCCTGCCGAAGCCGGCGCAGCGAGGAAGGCATCGAGCATCGACGGCACGAAATGCGCCGTGGTGATCCCATGCCCACGGATCAAGCGCGCCAGTTCGGTGGGATCGCGATGCGCGTCCGGCCCGGCGACCATCAGGGTGGCCCCACACAGCAGCGGCAGGAAGAACTCCCAGACCGAGACATCGAAGGTGGCCGGGGTCTTCTGCAGCACGCGGTCGTCGGCACGGATGCTGTAGTGCTCGCGCATCCACAGCAGGCGGTTGACGATGGCACGATGTTCGATGACCACGCCCTTCGGCTCGCCGGTCGAACCGGAGGTATAGATCACATACGCCGCATCGCTGGGCGCCGGATCGGCCCATGGCGCGGCGAAGCTCAGCGCCGTCCACTGCTCCGGCGCGAGCACCGGCACGCCGGCCATGCGCGCCGAATCCTCGGCCGCAGCCAGTACGCACACCGGCTGTGCCGACGCGAAAATACGTGCCAGCCGCTCATCGGGATGGGCCAGGTCCAGCGGAAGGTAGGCCGCGCCTGCGCGCAGCACCGCGACCAGAGCGATCACCAGCTCCAGCGAGCGCGGCAATGCCACCGCCACCACGCTGCCCGGGCCGACATCCATCGCCCGCAGCTGTGCAGCCAGCGCGAAACTGCGCGCTTCCAGCGTTGCGTAATCCAAAGCAGCGTCGCCGAACACCAGCGCAGGCGCGTGTGGGTCCCGATCCATGCCCTGCTGCAGCAGCTCGACCAGGGTCGTCTCCGGCAGCGCGTGCGCGGTGGCATTGAATTCCTGCAGCACCTGCTGCGCCTCCTTGGGCGTCGCCAGGGGCACGGCTGCGATATCGTCAGCCTGCAGCGCCGCCGATACGAAATGCAGCAGCCGCGCCGCGTGCGCCTCGACATCCTCGCGACTGTACAGCGCGGGATTGGCCTCGATTTCCAGATCCAGCAGCGCCTGGCCATCGCCACGGAAGCCCAGCGTCAGGTCATCCACCGGCCCGGTGCACAGCACCTCCAGCGTCGCCTGCACGTCGGCCAGCGCCAGCGGCCTGTAGAACGGCTGCACGTTCACCAACGAACCGTGCAGGCGCTGCTGCGCGCCGACCAGGCCCAGGTCCCGGCGCAGCTGCTCACCGCGGTAACGGCCGTGCTTGCGACCCTGGCTGAGCTGCAGGCCCAGGCCGCGGGTGAAGGCCTCCACGCTGCCCTCGCCGGCCGCCACGCGCAGCGGCAACACATTCATCACCATCGCCGGCACCCGCGCCGACGCGTTGCCGAGCCGCCCCATGTAGGGCACGCCCAGCACCACTTCATCGGCCGCGCTCATCCGCCGCAGGTACTCGGCCGACAACGCGGCCAGCACATCCGGCCAGGGCTGCAGCCAACGCACCGAGGCCTGCAGCAGCTGCTCACGGAAGGCCGCATCGAGCGGCTGCACCCAGCGCAGCGCGTCGTCACTGGCCGCGAGCGTGCCGGCCAGGCCCACGCCTGCCGGTGCGCCCTGCATGTGCTCACGCCACCACTGCCCGGCCAGCGCGCGGCGCGGATCGGCACGATAAGCGGCATCATCGGCCAGCACGCCCGCCAGCCCCGGCAGTGGCTCACCCATGCGGCCGGCGTACAACGCGCACACGCGATCGGTGAACAGCGCCATGCCATAGCCATCAGCCGCCAGATGATGCACCCGCAGGTACCAGACCCAGCGCTGCCCGCCCAGCTCAAGCAGCATCTGTTGGCTGATCCGGTCGCGGGCGGGGTCGACCGGGCTCAGCCGGTCGGCGTGCATCAGGCTGCGTGCCGCAGCGGCAGCATCCGCTTCGGCGGAAACATCACGCACCGAAAGCAGCGGCACGTGTGCCGGGTCGTACCACTGCAGCGGCTGGCCATCGGCCCCTTCGGCAAAGCGCAGCGCAAAGGCCTGGGCTTCGAACGCAGCCTGGTCTGCCGCTGCAACGAACGCGGTCACGTCCAGCGGGCCATCGATCCACACCGCGTGCGCGGTATTGAATGACGGATTGTCCGGCGCCAGCCGCTGTGCAAACCACAGTCCGGTCTGGGCCTCGGTCAATGCCACCGGCGTGGCCAGCGCAGCGGCGTTCATGCGTTCTGCGCGGCCTGCAGCGTCTGCACCACGTTCCACCATTGGCGCAGCGTGGTGTGCTCGGCCAACTGCGAGAACTCAATCGGCAGGCCGGTGTTGCCCCAGGCCAGGACCAGGCCGAGCATGCGCATCGAGTCCAGGTCCAGGTCGATCAGGTTGTCGTCGTCACCGATCTCGGCCGGCGTACATTCCAGAACGCGCGCCACGTCGGCACGCATCCGCTCCAGATCCAGCATCTCAGCGGTGGCAGCCATCACAGCACCTCCAGCAACTGGTCGGTGGTCATCGGCACGCCACAGGTGCGTGCGATCCAATGCAGCGCCTGATCGTGATCGGCGCGCGAGAAGTCCGCCACGGCATCGGCGGCGATGAAGGCCTCGATATCACGCTGGAACGCTTCGACCACGGTCGCGGTGCAGCCGATATGGGCGTACACGCCGGTCACCAGCAACTGGTCGCGGCCACGCACCCGCATCAGCGTCTCCAGGTTGCTGCGCTGGAACGCGCTGTAACGGTGCTTCACCAGCACGTGCTCGCCCGGCTGCGGTGCCAGCGCGTCGATGATCGGTTCATGGTCGGCGCTGCGGCGCATGCCCGGTCCCCACAGGTCGGCCTGCAGGCCACGGTCACGGCGATCCTGGTCGCCATGCTGGGCGGTGTAGAACACCGGAATACCGCGCGCGCGGCAATGCGCCAGCAGGCGTGCGATGTTGTCCACGGCCGGCCGCAGCGGTGCATTGCCGGCGTCGAATGCGGCCAGGAAGTAGCGCTGCATGTCGTGCACCAGCAAGGCGACACGATCGCGCTGCGGGCGCCACGGGCCGCGTGCCTGCGGCAGTTCGGCGGCGGTCGGCAAGGGGTAATCGGTGATACGGGGCAGCGCCATCAGCGCGTTCCTCCTGTCTGTTGCAGATGACGCGCACGCAACTGCGCGCGCAGTTCGCGGCGGCTGATCTTGCCGACCGCGGTGGTATCGAAACTGTCGACCAACACGACCTGGTCGGGCACCTTGAACGCCGCCAGGCCGCGCCCGCGCATCCAGGACTTCAGCGCCGGCGCCTTGAACGGTTCGCCCTGCGGAATCACGAAGGCACAGCTGCGCTCGCCCAGGTACTCGTCGGGAATGGAGACCACGGCCGCATCGAACACACCGGGGTGGGCCAGCAGGTGATCTTCGATCTCTTCGGCGGAGATCTTCTCGCCGGCACGGTTGATGTGGTCACCGGCGCGGCCCTGCACCACCAGGTAGCCTCCGGGCAGCTGCTGCACACGGTCACCGGTACGATAGAAGCCGTCATCGGTGAACGAGCGCGCATTGGCGACCGCGTCGTTGTGGTAGCCGCGGATGGTGTACGGCCCACGGGTGAGCAGATGCCCTACCTCGCCTTCGGCCACCGGCTGGTCGTGATCATCGACCACGCGCACTTCATCATCCGGACTGATCGGCCTGCCCTGGCAGGCCACGATCAGTTCCTCCGGGTCATCCAGCCGTGTGTAGTTGACCAGGCCTTCGGCCATGCCGAACACCTGCTGCAGCGTGCAGCCAAGGCCATCGATCACCCGTCGTGCGGCTTCCGGCACCAGTTTGGCGCCGCCTACCTGCAGTACCTGCAGGCTGGACAGATCATGCTTGCTGGTGGCGGCGGCCTGTGCCCACAGCAACGCCAGCGGCGGCACCAGCCCGCAGCAGGTCACCTGCTCGCGGGCGATCAGCGGGAAGGCCGCATCCGGACCGGGGCCGGGACTGAGCACCACGCGGGCGCCGGCATACAGTGCGCCGAAGAAGCCCGGCGAACTCATCGGGAAATTGTGCGCGGCCGGCAGCGCGACCAGATAGACGCTGTCGCGGTCGATGCCGCAGAGGTCATTGCTGGCGCGGAACGAGTAGATGTAGTCGTCGTGGGTACGCGGAATCAGCTTGGACAGCCCGGTGCTGCCTCCGGATATCTGCAGGAACGCCACCGACTGCGGGTCCGGATCGGACGGCAGCTGGCTGCGATCGCCCTGCAGTGCCTCCAGCGCGATGAACTCCGCCGCATCGCCGTCGATCACCACATGGCGAACCGCCGGCACTTCGGCCTGCAGCGCCCTTGCCAACGCGCGATGATCGAAGCCATCGTGCAGTGCGGTGGTGATGTAGGCACTGGCTTCCGCCTTGCTGGCGAAGTGGACCAGCTCGGTGATGCGGTGCGCCGGCAACGCATACACCGGCACCAGGCCGGCGCGGAACAGGCCGCAGACCGTGGTGATGAACCCGGCGGTATTGCCCAGCTGCACCAGCACCCGTTCGCCAGGCTGCAGGCCGAGCGCCAGCAGGCCCGCACCGATGCGGCCTGCCTCATGCCACAGCTGCGCATAGCTCAGGCGTACGTCGCCGGCGACTACCGCGATGTCATCGGCGTAGCGTTCTGCACGCTCGCGCAGGAAACCCGGGAAGGTCTCGCCACGCCAGTGACCGGCTTCGCGATAGCGCGCCACCAGCGTGTCGGGCCACACCTGCTGCAGTGGCAGGCGGGAAGAGTCAGTGGAGGTACTCATGCGGCAGGCTCGATGGCGGGCGCGGATTCATGGACACCCAGCGCGTTCAACAGGGCAGCGAACTTCGCTGCGGTTTCGGCCACCTCGGCCTCGGGGTGTGACTCGGCGACGATGCCGGCACCGGCATACAGGCGCAGCTGCGTGCCCTGCAGGCGCGCGCAGCGGATCGCCACGTACCAGTCGCCGTCACCCTGCGCGTGCAACCAGCCCACGGCACCGGCGTAGAAGCCGCGCGGCACCGGTTCCAGCTCGCGGATGCGCTGCAGCGCCGCCAACCGTGGCGTACCGCAGACTGCCGGCGTGGGGTGCAGCTGCGCCAGCAGTTCGGCGGCAGACGCCTGCGGATCCTTCAGGGTGGCGTGGATGCGGGTGCCCAGGTGCCACATGCTGGCGGTGGCATGCAGCACCGGGCGCGGCTGCGCATCGATGTGGCTGCAGTACGGTGCCAGGCCCTCGACGATGGCTTCGACCACGTGGCGGTGCTCGTCGTGGTCCTTGGCCGAGGCCAGCAGCGCCTGCGCCGCACGCTCGTCCTCGGCGGCATCGGCGCTGCGCCGCGCGGAACCGGCCAGCGGATGCGACAACAGCTCGGCGCCGCGCTTGCGCAGCAGCAGTTCCGGCGTCGCCCCCACCAGCCAGGCCGGTGCCTGGCCCAGCTCCACCGGCAACGGCACCGCGTAGGTCGCCACCGACGGATCTGCGCCCAAGCGTGCCAGCAGCACGTCCGGAGACAGCGCCTGGCGGGTGCGTGCCAGCAGGCTGCGCGCCAGCACCACCTTCTGGAGGTTCAGTTCGGGCGCGCGCAGTACCTGCACCGCCGCTGCAACCGCTGACGCATAGTCCTGCGGCGCAGGCTCGGCCTTCAGGGAACCGTCCAGCGGCGGTGCGGCCTGCGGCTGCAGTGCCAGTGCCGGCAGCAGGCGCTCGGGCTGGAATAGCGCATCGTCCGCACGCGGTTCGAACGGCACTGCGCCAACCAGCAGGCCCGGGCCGCCACGCTGCCGGGCAAAGAACGCCGAGACGCGTTCTGCCAATGTCGCCAGTGCACCGGCCGGCAGCGTGGCGCGGCAGCCGCGTGCATGCACGTGCTGGCCGGCATGCTGCAGCAGGAACAGCGACGCGTCGTCGGTGCTGTCCAGTGACGCTGGCGCAGCCTCCGGCCACGCGCCCTGCATCAGGGAATCGTTCATGGGGTCTCCTTCGTCCGATGCGCTGCAGCCAGCGCGCACAGCAACAGCAGCAGCGCACCGACCAGCAGGTAAGGCAGGCTCGGCCCGCCGCGATACAACAGCGTGCCGAGCATCGGCCCGGCCACCATGCCCAGCCCCTGCGCGGCAGCGACGGTGCCGGCGGCGGCGCCCTGCTCGTGCGCCTCCACCGCATCGGCGGCCAGCGCCTGGAACGAGGGGAATACGAAGCCCATGCCAAACGCGGCCAACGCGTACGCCGCCGGCAACTGCCAGCCCTGCTGCACGCCCGCCACCGAAGCAAAGCCAATTCCGGAAATCAGCGCGCCAAGGACGATCCAGCGGTGTGGATGCACCTCCAGCTTCATCACCAGCGCCTGCGCCAGGATCAGGCCGACACCAACGGCGGTAAGTGCGATGCCGGCCATGCGTGCACCGGCCGCCGCATCCAGGCCCAGGCGATCAATCGCGAAGAAGCCGACCGTGACCTGCGCGATGGTCACCGAGACCATCGCGATGAACGCTGCCAGCTGCGGCAGGCGCAGGCGCGCGTCGAGACGGCTCATCGGCGTGCGGCGCTGTGCGGACGCGCCCACCACCGGTGGTGTAGCCGGCAGCCGCCAGGCCAGCAATGCCAGTGCCAGCAACGGCAGCAACGCGGCCACGTACAGCGCCAGCGAAAGATTGGTATAGGCCAGCCAGCCGGCAGCGGCCGGACCCAGTACCATGCCCAGCGCGTTGGCACTGCCCAGCCGGGCGAGGAAACTGGCGCGCTGCCCGGTCGGTGCCTTGTCGGCAATCAGCGCAGCGGCCGTGGGCGGCACGGCCGCGTAGAACAGCCCGATCAAGCCGCGCGCGCCGACCAGCACCAGCACCGACACCAGTACCGGCGGCACCGCCTGCAGGGCGACGTCGATGAACACCGCCAGTGCGATGTAGACCGCCGTATAGGCACTCATCGCCAGGATCAGCACGCGCTTGCGCCCAATGTGGTCGCTGAGCTGGCCCCAGGGGCGCGCGGCCAGCATCCACAACACGCCTGCGGCGGTGACCGACAGGCCGGCATGCCACTCGGACAAGCCGAGCATGCGGACCACCGGGCCGATCACGGCGACGAAGGACATCATCGCCATGGTGCCGATCAGGGCAGCCAACACCAGCGCCGGCAAGCCGGGAACGACGGGACGTGCGTGCATGGAACACCAGCCGTAACAGGAAAGGATGGCCGGGCACGCCTGCGCACCCCGCCCGGCACCGGCCCTGCTCAGGACCGGACGCCACCCTTAAATGATAACGGCTCGTATTTGCATTTGATACCCATTCTCTTGAATGGGCGCGCAACAGTGGGTTCAGCGCATTGCATGCAGGCCGAGCAGGCCACGGCGCTTGAACCACCACTCCAGCGGCAGCGTCACCAGCGGCGGGATGGCTGCCAGCAGCGCCAGCGCACTGGCCCACCACGGCCAGCGCAGGCGCACCGCCGCGAACAGGGTGACTGCCACATAGACCAGGAAGGCCACGCCGTGCAGCGGCCCGAACAGCTTCACCAGCGCCACGTTGGCCATCGGGCCGTACTTCATCCACATGCCGATGAGCAGGCCGGCCCAGGTCACGGCCTCGATGAAAGCGACCGCGGCGAACAGACGTCCGGTCGGGTGCATGGGGGAATGTTGGGTCACGTGGGGCTCCGGCATGGGGGTATCAAATGCGAATGATACGCAGATGCGAACCCCATGTAGAGTCGAGCCGTGCGCGACCGCTGGAGCCCACCGAGGTGGACAGCTACCGGAGCGCGTGTGGCAGAACGTGCTCCCCGATCTCACGCAGCACCGCGTCCATCGGCCGCCCGTTGTCGACCAGGTTGAACATCACGTGCGCCACGCCCTGCGCATGCACGCGCAGCAGGTAGTCACGCAGGCCATCGCGGCCGACCTTCAGGCCCAGCGGCAGCGGCTCGGCTGGCGCCTGCGGATCGGCCTGCAGGTCCAGCAGCATCGACTGCACGAACGGCTTGGCTGGCCCACCACGCTGCACCAGCGCCTGCTGCCACAGGCCGATGCGTCCTTCCTGCGCGGCCTCCTCGCGGTGATAGGTGGCCCAGCCTTCGGCCTCGCGCGCGACCCACTGCAGGCTCTGCCGCGCGGTACCCACCACCAGCATCGGGATGCGGGTTGCCGACGCCGGCAGCACGTCGAAGCCACCCGTCGCCTGCAGTACGGCCGTCCGCTCATCGGCCTCCGGTGACAGCGCCGCCCGCAACAAGGTCCAGCGCTCACGGAACGTCGCCGCCCTGCCCTCCAGATCCTCGCCGAATGCGGCGAACTCTTCCGGTCGGTCACCCGAACCCAGGCCCAGCACGAAGCGCCCGCCGCTGATCCGGTCCAGGCTCAAGGCCGACTTCGCCACCTGCAGCGGCTGCCGCAATGGCAGCACGATGGCCGCGCTGCCGACCACGATGCGTCCGGTCGCGGCAGCCAGCATGCCCAGCCACAGAAACGGGTCATCCAGCGCGCTTGCTGTCGCGTCCGGACCCTGCGGCACCATCAGTGGTACATCACGCGTCCACAATGCGGCAAAGCCCAGATCATCGGCCAGTCGCGCAATGCGCCGCGCCTCATTCGGATCGGCCAGTCCATGCGCGGCGACAGGCGTCATCAAGCCCAGGCTCAGGCCCTGTTGCGGAAACAAGGCAGCGTAAGCAGGATTGAAATCACTCATGCCGCCAGCTTAGCGTGCAGGCCTGCGGCAACGATGACGCGCCGCCCACTACCGGAAGAACACTGCATGCCGACGATCCGCCCTGCCCACGTCGATGACCTGCCTGCGATCAGCGCGGTGTGCCTGGCCGCGTTCACTGCGGCGGTCGCGCCTTCGCTCAGCGCGGCCGGCATCGCCACCTTCGGCAGTGTCGCCGCTGCCGAAGCGTTCGGCGCGCGCCTGCACGGTGACAACCACATCCTGGTGGCCGAGCAGGACGGCCGTGTCATCGGCGTGATCGAACTGAAGGAGGGTCGGCATCTTGCGATGCTGTTCGTCGATCCCGCCTGCCAGGGCCAGGGCATCGGCCATGCTTTGTTCGAGGCGGTGCTTCCACAGGTGCGCGAGCCGGTCCTGACCGTGCGCGCCTCGCTCAATGCAGTACCGACCTACCTGCGCTATGGCTTTGCGCTGGACGGTGACGTCGGCGAGTTCAATGGGTTGGTGTATCAGCAGATGGTGCGGGCAGCGGCCTGAAGGCATCCGCCCGGCGTTGCCCGGCAATGCCCGGTGGGCGTCATGCCCTGCAGCACGCCCGTCATGAGCAAACTGAATCAGCGGGCTCCCCGGCGGTTCCTACAATGGCCTGTCACCCTGCCCTTCGAGATGCTGCCGATGCGCGTCGCGCTTTCCGTGTTGCTGCTGGCTTCGGCGCTGAGCGCCTGCACCCCGGCCCCGGTTTCCACCGCCAACTCCGCTGAGGCACCCGCGCCGGCGTCCGCCATCGCCTGGCGCCAGGGCGATGTGGACGATGCCTTCGCCGAAGCCGCCGACAGCGGCAAGCCGGTGCTGCTGTACTGGGGCGCGGTCTGGTGCCCGCCGTGCAACCAGCTCAAGGCCGGCCTGTTCAAGGACCCGGCCTTCATCGCGCTGACCAGCAAATTCGTGCCCGTCTATCTGGATGGCGACGAGGAAGGTGCGCAGGCCTGGGGCGAGCGCTTCGGCGTACGCGGCTATCCGACCCTGATCGTGCTGGACCCACAGCGCAACGAAATCACCCGCGTGGCCGGCGGCAACGACGCCGCCGAACTGACCCGTGCACTGACCGTTGCCGCAGGCCGCCGCAGTGCCGTCGCCGCCACCTTGGCCACCGCGTTGGCAACGCCGGACCGCCTGGCCGCCGAAGACTGGCAGGTGCTGGGCGACTACGGCTGGGAAGTGGACGCCAACCGCCTCGCCGGCGAGCGCAAGAGCCAGGTCGTACTGCGCCAGTTGTCCAAGGCGGCACCGGATGCCGCCCTGCAGCGCCGCTTCGCTCTGCTTGCCTTGGCAACGGCCGAAAAGCCCGATGCCTCACCCACCGAAGTACGCGAGCTGCTGCAGGCGGTGCTGGCGCAACCGGCGGAAGTGCGCCGCAACCGGGAGCTGCTGGGCTATGCGGGCGTGCAACTGGTCAAGCAGGCCAGTGCCGGGCCGGCCACCAGCAACACGCTGGGACAGCAGCTGCTGGTCGCACTGGAGCGCGCAGATGCCGAGCGCGGTGATCGCGCCGACGACGCGTTGTCGCGTGCGCTGACCGAAGTATCGCTGGCCCGCCAGCAGCAGCCGAAGGGTGCACTGCCCGCGGCCCTGGTTGATCGGGTCAAGCAGCGCGTGGCCTCTGCCGATGCCGCCGCCACCGATGCGCATGCGCGCCAGGCCACGATCAGCAGCGCGGTCCATGCGCTGCGCGAGGTTGGCGACGACGCCGGTGCCGAGGCGCTGTTGCTGGCCGAGCTGAAGCGCAGCGAACAGCCGTATTACTACATGCCCGAGCTGGCCGAACTGGCCGAGCAGCGCGGCGATACCGCCGGTGCACTGGAGTGGTTGAAGCGCGCCTACGACGGTGCACAGGGCCCGGCCACCCGCGTGCAGTGGGGCGTGCTGTACGTGGAAGGGTTGCTGAAGCTGGCACCGGACGACGCACCGCGCATCGAGCAGGCCACCGCCTCACTGATCGCCGAACTGGAAGCGCAGCCGTCGGGCTACCACCAGCGCACCCGCCAGCGCTTCGAGCGCCTGGCCGGGCAGTTGAAGGCGTGGAGCGGCAAGCACCAGGGTGCGGAGACGCTGGCGCGGCTGCAGCAGCGGATGCAGCAGGCGTGCGGCGAACAGGTTGATGGTGCGTGCAAGGACTGGTTGAGTTGAGTTGATGAAAGCGCTGGCGGCTGGTTCGCCTGCCGGCGCTTTTGTTGATATCGGTTATGGCGGGGGAAGGGGCTGGCCGGGACACGCCGTAAACCCATCCATGGGGGCTCGATGGCGCCATCCATGGCGCCAACGGTCCCGGCCAGCCCCTTCCCCCGCCATCGGACGGTTTCCTGCGAGCGCGGGCAACACATCAGCGCGCCGGTGAGGTTCGAAAAGCGGGTTCTGGTAGTGTCGGCCGCTGGCCGGCAACCCGACCTTGCCCGCATGCCGGCCAGCCGCCGGCACTACCATGCCGCTCCTGCTCCTGCCTTTGACTCCGTCTCCGCGCAAGCGCAGGGAGCTGTCCTGCAGGGGCTGATGGGTCAGCGCAGGACCGTTGGCGCCATGGATGGCGCCATCGAGCCCCCATGGATGGGTTCACGGCGTGTCCTGCGCTGACCCATCAGCCCCTGCCTACCAGGAAGAATCAAAGCGATGAACGCGCACGCATTTCAATCCCGCCCCTTGACCTCAACCAATGTTGAGGTGCGATAACGATCTCCCCACGGCCAGCCCTCTGGCCTTCCCCACGGAGATTGCTTCGATGTCGTACTCGCTTCCCCCGCTCCCCTACGCCTACGACGCCCTTGAGCCGCATTTCGATGCGCGCACGATGGAGATCCACCACAGCAAGCACCACCAGACCTACGTCAACAACCTCAACGCCGCCATCGAGCAGGCCGGCATCGCCGAGCAGCCGGTCGAGGCGCTGATCGCCAACCTGGATGCCGTGCCCGAGGCCCAGCGTGGCGCGGTCCGCAACAACGGCGGTGGCCACGCCAACCACAGCCTGTTCTGGACCGTGCTCAGCCCCCACGGTGGTGCACCCGATGGTGAGCTGGCCGCCGCCATCGACCGCGATCTTGGCGGCTTCGATGCCTTCAAGGACGCCTTCACCAAGGCGGCGCAGACCCGCTTCGGCAGCGGCTGGGCCTGGCTGACCAGCGATCGCGATGGCCGCCTGCAGGTGGAAAGCAGCGCCAACCAGGACAGCCCGTTGATGGGTGCAGCCGTGGGCCTGTCGGGCAACACCCCGATCCTCGCACTGGATGTCTGGGAACACGCCTACTACCTGCACTACCAGAACCGTCGCCCGGACTACATCGGTGCGTTCTTCAACATCATCAACTGGGCCGAGGTCGGCCGGCGCTACCGCCAGGCCAGGGCCTCATGAGCGGCGAGACACTGCCGTACGCCGGGCCGTGGGCGGGGGTCTTCCCCGCCCCGGCCCCGGTGCCGTCGGTCGAGATGCCGCCGCGTGCACTGCGGCGGCTGCTCGGCCACTTTCCTACCGGCGTGGCCATCGTCTGCGCGCGCGATGCGCAGGGCAAGCCCATCGGCCTGACCATCAATTCGTTCGTGCCGGTGTCATTGCAGCCGCCGCTGGTGCTGTGGAATCTGGCGTTGCACGCGCAGAGCCTGTCCACCTTCCAGCGCGCCACCCGCTTTGCGATCAGCGTGCTGGCGGCCGACCAGGAAGCGCTGGCCCGGCGCTTTGCCGATCCGCAGGTGCGCAACCGCTTCGATGGCCTGGCATTGCTGGATGACGACGAGGACGCCCCACCGCGCATCGCCGGTGCGGTCGCCCATCTCACCTGTACCCGCCACGCACAGTGGCCGGTGGGCGATCACCTGCTGCTGGCCGGCCGCATCATCGACGTGCACGAGAACGGCGGCGCGCCGCTGCTGTTCCATCGCGGCCGCTTCCAGCCCGGCCCGGCCGAGCTGCTGGTGGAGGTGCGCTGATGAACATCGAGGCTCTGGAATGCATGCTCGCCGCCGGCAAGGACGGCGCGCTGCTGCGCTTCGGCCTGGGCAAGGGCTGGCTGGATGCCGGCAACCCGGTGCGCGCGGCGACCCATCTGGGCCGTTGCGTGGTGCTTGATCCGCAGTACTCGGCGGCCTGGAAGCTCCTGGGCAAAGCCTGGCTGGCCAGTGGCCAGCCGCAGGCGGCGCGCGAAGCATGGCAACGCGGCCTGAGCGTGGCCGGCAGCAAGGGCGACCAGCAGGCGCGCAAGGAAATGCAGGTGTTCCTGCGACGCCTGGACCGCGAGCAGGCGGACCTGGCGAAAGCGGGCTGAGTCGATCAGCCCGCGTTGGCCGATGCCGGTGCGGACATGATGTCCGACATCGGCAGGCGGCGCGGCTTGCTCGGGAACGCGTGACGCAGGATGCGCCAGACCACCTGGCCGAACTGGCGCGGCAACGAGCCGTTGTTGTAGTGCTGGCCGTAACGGCGGCAGATGTCCTTCACTTCCTTGGCGATGGCCGCATAGCGGTTGGCCGGCAGGTCCGGGTAGAAGTGGTGCTCGATCTGGTGGCTGAGGTTGCCCGACAGCACGTTGATCAGGAAGCCGCCACTGATGTTGGACGAGCCGCGCAGCTGGCGCAGGTACCAGTGGCCGCGCGATTCATTGCGCAGGCATTCCTTCGGGAAGGTTTCCGATTCGGCGGTGAAGTGGCCGCAGAAGATGATCACGTAGGTCCAGATGTTGCGCAGGCCGTTGGCCACCATGTTGCCCAGCATCACGGTGAGGAAGAACGGGCCGGCCAGCAGCGGGAAGAACACGTAGTCCTTCAGCACCTGGCGGGCCATTTTCCGCGCCACCGGGCGGGTCTGCATCCACATCGCACGGCCGCTGATGCGGCCCTTCAGCCAACGGCCCAGGCGCAGGTCCTGCGCGGCCACGCCCCACTGGAACAGCAGCGCGAAGATCGGTGCGATGATCGGCTGCAGCAGGTAGAACGGCTTCCAGCGCTGTTCCGGGAAGATGCGCAGCAGGCCGTAGCCGATGTCATCGTCCATGCCACGCACGTTGGTGTAGGTGTGGTGGCGGAAATTGTGGGTCTTGCGCCAGTTGTCGGCGGTGGCAACGATGTCCCACTCGTAGGTGTTGCCGTTGAGCTTGGGGTCGCCGGTCCAGTCGAACTGGCCATGCATGACGTTGTGGCCCAGCTCCATGTTCTCCAGGATCTTCGACAGCGCCAGCAGCAGCGTGCCGGTGATCGCGGCCGGCCACAGCAGCGGCATCCAGAACAGTGGCGAGAACGCCGCCAGGAACAGCAGGCCACGGCCGCCCACGCCGAACCAACGCACGGCGGCGGCAACGCGGCGGATGTAGCGGGTATCGGAGGCGCCGAGGCTGCCGATCACACGGTCGCGGATCGCGTCCAGTTCCTCACCGAAGGCATGCATCTCGGCAGTACTCAGGGCACGGTCGGTAGCGCGGGTCATGGCAGGCGTCCTCAGAGATCCAAAGTCAGGTCGGTGGTCGGTGCGCTCACGCAGATCCGCACCGGCTGTGCCGATTCGGACTGCAGGTCGCCGGTGCGCAGATGGCGGGTGGCGCCACTGACGCGATCACAGGTGCAGGTATTGCAGATGCCCATGCGGCAACCATGCTTGGGCTTGATGCCATGGGCTTCCAGGCTTTCCAGCAGCGAGCGGCCGCGCGGCACGCTCAGCTGGCGACCACTGCGCGCAAGCGTCAGCGACACCTCGCCTTCGCTGATGGCATCGCGCAGCGGCGCCGGCGGGGTGAAGGCTTCGGCCTGGAAGCCAGCCACCTGGTGCGCCAGGCGCTCACGCGCGGCAGCAACGAAGCCGTCCGGGCCGCAGGCCAGCACATGGCGCTGCGCCAGCGGCGTGTCATCGCCGGCCACCTGCAGATCATGGGTATCGATTCGCGCCGCCGGCGCCTCACCCTCGCGGGTGGTCAGCAGGTGCACGCGCAGGTTCGGATGGGCCGCGGCCAGCGCCTGCAGTTCATCACGGAACTGCAGATGGGCGGCGGTGCGCTCCCAGTAGAACAGGTCCACCGGCGCTTCCAGCGGGCGCTGGCAGGACTCGCGTAGCAGGCTGCGCATCGGCGTGATGCCACTGCCAGCCGCCAGCAGCAGCACCGGCGCCGCGGCCGGCATATGGAACTCGCCGAAGGCGGCATCGAGGCGGAACAGTTCGCCCGGCTGCGCGTGGTTGACCAGATGCTGGCTCACCCGGCCGCCGTCGATCGCCTTGACGGTGATCGCCAGCTCGCGCCGACCCAGTGCGGTGGGGCTGTAGCTGCGCTGCCACAGGCGTCCTTCAATCTCGACGCCGAGGGTGACGTGCTGGCCAGCGCGCATGCCGGCCCAGTGACGGTTGGTGCGCAGGACCAGCGTCGCCGCGCCCTCGCCGGCCGGCTCACGCCGGACCAGGCGGGCCACCGGCTCGCGCAGGGTCCACAGGGGATTGAGCTGGCCCGCCCAGAAATCGAACAGCGACGGCGAGACCCAGCGGTACGGAGAGAACAGGGACGGACGGACGACAGCGCTCATGAGCGAACTATACGGGCGCACATACACCTGTGTATACATGTGTATATTGAACCGGATTGGGTATGATTCAGCCTCGCCCCACCGGAACCCCCATGGCCGCCGCCACCGCCTTGTCGACGCCCGAAGATGCCAACAGCCCGGCCCGCCGTACGGTGAGCCGCGAGGATCTGCTGGCCGCCGCCCTGAAACTGATCGGGCCGCACCGCAGCCTGTCGACGCTCAGCCTGCGCGAAGTGGCACGTGAGGCCGGCATCTCGCCGAACAGCTTCTACCGTCAGTTCCGCGACATGGATGAACTGGCCGTGGCGCTGATCGACGCCGCCGGCCGCTCGCTGCGCACCATCATCGGCGAGGCCCGCCAGCGCGCCACCTCCACCGCCACCAGCGTGGTGCGCGTTTCCGTGGAGACCTTCATGGAGCAGCTGCGCGCCGACGACAAGCTGCTGCACGTGCTGCTGCGCGAAGGCGCGGTCGGCTCGGACGACTTCAAGCACGCGGTCGAACGCGAGCTGCACTACTTCGAAGAAGAGCTGCAGCACGACCTGGTGCGCCTGGCCGCACTGGATGGCGCCGTACTGCATGCCCCGGAACTGGTGGCCAAGGCCATCACCCGGCTGGTGTTCGCGATGGGCGCCACCGCCATGGACCTGCCGCCGGAGAAGGATCCGGAACTGGTCGAGCAGATCTCTACGATGATCCGCATGATCATCGTCGGCGCCCGCACCCCCGCCGCTTTCCGCCGCGGCTGATCAAGCTCCCCCTGGCCGGATCCCTTTCCGCAGGAATGGGCCCTGCCCCCGCACACCCCGACTCCAGCCCCCCCCCACACGGCACCGCCGTGCCGGTGAACCGTGGACGCCATCACAGAACTGTGTCGCGAGTGCGCAGGTTGGACATCCTGCACGCGCCATTCACTGAGATCTCACGCACGCTGAATTATTCAGACCGCGCACTCCATTCAGTTTGGTGAGTTATTGAACAGGGTTTGAACCCGGCACGTGCCGCTGCAGTCGTTTCAGATTAATTGCATGGCCCAGGCAAGACCCGATCCGCACAGTGCCGCCTCCGGCCCTGCGGATGCAGGTCCCACCCCGATGAGCTTCAAGGAGAAACACTCATGCGCATGATGCAGTTCACGCCGATGCTTGCTTCCACTCCCCCGGTGCGCTCACGACTTGGCCTGGCCGTAGTCGCCTCATTGCTCTTCAGTGCCGCAGGCGCAACCGGCGCAGCAACCGTCAACCCGGGGCAGACAGTAACTGTCACGCCTGGCAGCACGCTGGAAGGTGAGGCCTTCTCCGCCAATGGTGGAACGCTGATCGTCCAGAACGCCAGAACTTCCACGATCACCGGTCGCTACGCGGGCAGCGCCCCTGCTTCCATCGCGCTGCAGAACGCCACGGTCACCGGCGGAGGCATAAACAGCCTGGTCAACAGCAACGCCGTCATCCAGGACTCGAATATTGACGGCCGTATCACGCTGTCCACGACTGTGGGTGCTTCTGCGCTTCCACGCTCTCATGTGTCATTGATTCGAAGCACCGTCGCCGGAACAGGGGGCATCTCTTTCGCCGCATCGGCGGGTGGTCGCCTCGATAGCGAAGCCACCCTGTTCAACAGCCGAATTCTCGTCACCGGCGCCACGGTCAATCTCAACGCAGGGACGTCCGTCAAAGGGGATACCAACGGCATCTCCGTCAGCTACAACGGCGATACAAGATTTGCGGAGAACTTCAGCGAATGGGGACTGACAATCGATGGTTCCTCGGTCGCCGGAGCTGCGGGGAGCGCGATCCTCGTCACCCGCGGTAGCAGTGACGAGACCGTCCGCATCATCGCTCAGAACGGCGCCACGCTTACCGGCGGCAACGGCGTAATGATCGAAGCGCGTGACAACGCCCTGCTCGACTTCACCGCGCGCACCTCCATACTCAAGGGCGACATCACCATTGCCGATACCGCCACCGCAAAGATCAGCCTGCTCGACGGCCTCGACCTCACCGGCCGCATCCTCGGCCCGGCCGACGTCATCGTCGACCAGGGCGGTCGCTGGACGCTGTCCGGCGACAGCAACACCGGCAACCTCACCCTGGGTGCAGGCAGCAACATCTTCCTCGGTGCAGCGGGTACCGCGGCCTATCCGCAGCTGACCGTCAACGGCAACTACACCGGCAATGGCGGCACCCTGCACTTCAACACCGTGCTGGCCGGCGACGACGCAGCAAGCTCCCGCATGCACGTGACCGGCGACACCAGTGGCACCACCCAGGTCACCGTCAACAACATTGCCGGTGCTGGCGCACAGACCGTCAACGGTATTCCGCTGGTGCAGGTGGACGGTGCCAGCAATGGCAAGTTCACTCTGCAGGGCCGTGCCATCGGCGGCATGCACGAGTACTTCCTGCACAAAGGCTCGCCGGGCGCCGCCAACGGCAACTGGTACCTGACCTCGGTCTACACCGGCAATCCGTGCGATATCAATCCGTCGCTGCCGGAGTGCACGCCGGTGGATCCGGTCGACCCCGTGGACCCGGTTGATCCCACCGATCCGGTCGATCCGGTCCCCGTGCTGCGTCCGGAGCCGGGCGCGTACCTGGCCAACCAGGCCGCGGCCGTGCAGATGTTCCAGCTGCGCCGCCATGACCGCGGCGAGCCCGGTTTCGACCGCGCCCGCACCGGCACCTGGGTGCGCGCCGGGCGTGACCAGCTGCAAGCCAACGTGGCCGGCCAGGTCGATGCCCGTACCCACATCAACACCCTGCAGCTGGGCAGCGATGTCTGGCGCTGGGGCGATGGCCGTGGCCAGGTCGGCGTCATGCTCGGCACCGGCGAGGCGACCACACAGGCGGTGTCGACGCTGAGCGGTTATGGCACCCGCGGCAAGGTCAAGGGCAAGTCGGCCGGTGTCTACCTGGGCTGGGTTCAGGATGCACAGAGCAGTGCCGGCCTGTATGTGGACGGCTGGCTGCAGGCGGCGCGCTTCGACAACGAGGTGCAGGGCGAAGGCATCGCCCGTGAGACCTACGACTCCAGGACCCGCAGTGCATCGTTGGAAGCCGGTTATGCCTGGGCCATCCGCAGCACTGAGGCCAGCACGCTGTACCTTCAGCCGCAGGCGCAGCTGACCTGGACCGACTACGACGGCGACAGTCTGGTTGAAAACAATGGCACCACGGTCGAAGACGGTCGCGGCGGCGGCCTCAACAGCCGCCTCGGCCTGCGCCTGTTTGGCCAGAGCACGCTGCAGGGCAACCGCGTGCAGCCGTTCCTGGCAGCGAACTGGCTGCGTGGCCAGCGCGATGAGGCCATGCGCTTCAACAGCGAGTCGTTGAGCGCGAAGACGCCGGAGAACCGCTACGAAGTGCAGGCCGGTGCCCAGCTGCAGCTGGGCCAGCGTTGGAGCGCATGGGGTGACCTGCGTGTGCAGCGCGGCGACAGCGGCTACCGCAACCATGGAGCCCAGGTGGGTCTGCGCGCCGCCTGGTAAGGCCAACGCCGCCCCGGGCCCAGGCCCGGGGCGGCGTTCCTCAACTCCCCTCGCACCCTGCCGGGAATGACATCCGGCAGGGTTCTGGCGCTTATTTGTAATGTTCTAACATCGTCGTCCGCGATGTTCTGATCCCGCTTTCGGCTTCGTGATTGCACGGACTTATTTATATAGCCGTTGCTATATTTATAACCCTCTGCTTTCATATGCGTCAGCCAGGTCGCCCTCGCCGCCTTTCCTCTCCCAAGGACGACGCCTTCATGCCCGTTGCCACACCCCTCTTCCATCGGCTGCCCCTGGCCGCCGCCATCGCCCTGACCCTGCCGCTGCCCGCACTGGCCGCCACACCGAAGCCGACCGAGCTGGACCGCGTGCAGGTGAAAGTCAGCACCGCCACCCGCAGCGAACGCCTGCTGTCCGATGTCCCGATCCGCACCGAAGTGCTGCGCAAGGAAGACATCGCGTTGCGCGCGGCCACCGACTTCTCCCGTGCCGCCGAGCTGATCAACGGCCTGCGCGTGGAAAGCAACTGCCAGAACTGCAACACCAGCGAAGTACAGCTGCTGGGCCTGCCCGGTGCCTACAACCAGCTGCTGTTCGATGGCATCCCGCTGCTGTCCACGCTGGGCAGCGTGTACGGCCTGGAACAGATCCCGGCCGGGTTCGTCGACCGCATCGAAGTGGTCAAGGGCGGTGGCTCGGCGCTGTACGGCCCGGGTGCGGTTGCCGGTGTGATCAACCTGATTCCGCCGCTGCCGGCGCGCAGCGGTGGCCATGTGCAGGCCGGCGTGGATGTCCTGAAAGGCACGCCGCAGAAGAACGCCGACGTGCGGCTGGACCTGGTGGCCAAGGAAGCAGACGCCGGCCTGTCGGTGATTGCCCAGCGCAACTGGAACAGCGGCATCGACTACAACGGTGACGGCTACACCGAAATCACCCGCAAGAACCTCAAGGTCGGCGGGCTGCAGGCCTGGTACGCACCGACGCCGGGAACGCGGCTGCGCCTGGACCTGCAGGTGACCGATGAAACCCGGCGTGGCGGCAACCGCCTGGACCAGCCGGAATACCTGGCCAACATCGCCGAATCGCTGGATACGAAATACCGCCGCGGCAGCGTGTCGTGGGACCAGGAAATCAATGCCGACGTCGATTTCCGCCTGGCCTACGCCTTCGCCGACATTGACCGCGACAGCTTCTATGGCGGTCTGGGCGACGTAGTCACCGATCCGTCCGCGCCGGGCTATGACCCGTCGCAGCTGGACCCGAACGTGGCCGGCAGCGCGGCCTCGCGTTCGTGGCGCCAGTACGGCCGCACCCACAACCCGCTGCACTACATCGACAGCCAGTTGAACTGGCGGTTGGGTGCGCACGCGCTGGCCTTCGGCGTGCAGTACAAGCACGAGGCGCTGCGCGACGACAACCGCACCGGTGACGGCCAGCGTCTTGCGGTACTGGAGGATGCGACCTTCCACAACCTGGGCGCCTTCATCCAGGACGAGTGGAGCCTGCGCGACAACGTCGACCTGGTGTTGGGTGCACGCGTGGACAAGAGCTCGGAACTGGACAGCGCGGTGTTCTCGCCGCGCATCGCGCTGGCCTGGCAGGCCACGCCCAACCTGAAGTGGCGTGCCGGCATCGCCACCGGCTTCCGTGCTCCCGAGATCTTCGTCGAGGACGTGCATGTCGACACGCTGGGTGGCGAACAGGTGCGCGTGCGCAACACCGATGGCCTGAAGGAAGAGCGCGCGTTGACCACCCTGTTCGGCTTCGACTGGCGCTCGGACCCGGCCAATCCGGTGTGGAGCTGGGATGCCACTGCCTCCTATGCACGCATCCGCGACACCTTCGCGCTGGGCGAGATCCAGCGTGGCGATGACGGACAGCTGAGCCAGCTGCGCTACAACGCCTCCGGCTCCAACGTGCTGGGCGCGGAAACCAACCTCGGCTGGCAGCCGTCGCCGCAGTGGCGCCTGACCGCCGGTGCCTCGTGGTACCGCTCACGCTTCCGCGAACCGCAGCGCATCTTCGACGACACCGGCGATGGCGGCGACACCGTGATCGAAAGCCGCGACTACCTGAAGACCCCGCGCTGGACCGGCCTGGCCCAGCTCAGCTGGATGCCCGCCGAGCCGTGGGAAACCTTCGTCGCGCTGCGCCACACCGGCCCGATGGCGGTGCTGAACAACCGGCTGGGCGAGCTGCACCGTACGCGCTCGTTCCTGGTCACCGATCTTGGTGCGCGCTGGCACCGGCATCTGGGCGCGCAGGCGCAGCAGGAAGTGTCGGTAGCCGCAGGCGTCAAGAACGTGTTCGATCAGCGCCAGAAGGATCTGGAGATGGGCGCGCTGCGTGACAGCGACTATGTCTACGGGCCGCGTTTCGCGCGCTCGTGGTACGTCAACCTGCGCTATGCGTTCTGAAGCACTGCGAGCGCTGTTGCTGGCCTGTGCCGCGCTGCTGGCCGCACCGGCGGTGGCTGCGGACCTGCACGCACAGGTTTCGGCCTCGCTGATGCGGCCGGAACAGCGCTCGCTGCGACCGATGCAGTGGACGCCGCCGCCGAAACTGGTGGCGCTGTACTTCGGCGCCGACTGGTGTGCACCGTGCCATGCCTTCGTACCCACGCTGCGCAGCGTGCGCGACGCGTTGCGCGAGGCCGGCGCCGATACCGAAGTGGTGTACGTCAGCCTGGATGAGAGCGAGAGCGCACTGCGCCGCTACATGCATGCACAGGACATGCCGTGGCCGGTATTGGACCCGCGCCGCGCCGCGCGCATGCCGGCACTGCAGGCGTTGGCTGGGCTGGCACCGCCGAATCTGGTGCTGATCGATGCCGACGGCGCGGTGTTGGCCAATGGCTGGCAAGGCCGGCGCTATGAAGGCCTGCAGCCGGTGTTGAAGGAATGGACGAAACGGGCGTGCGCGCAGGAACAGGCACGCTGCCCGCCTGGATTGTAGGGTCGCGCGAAATGCCGCCGGGCATGGCCCGGCGCCACCGCTACGGCGCCCCGCCCTCGGCCTTGCGCACGAACGCTTCGAACAAGGCCAGCGTCTGCTCGCTCACATGGTGCTCGATGCCCTCGGCATCGCGCCGCGCGGTATCCGCGTCCACGCCCAGCGCCAGCAGGAATCGCTCCACGGTCTGGTGGCGCTGGCGGCTGGCATGTGCCAGCGCCTCGCCTTCCGGGGTCAGGAACACACCGCGGTACGGCCGCTGCACCACCCAGCCATCACGGGCCAGGCGCCGCAGCATCTTCGCCACGGTGGGCTGGGCCACGCCCAGGCGGGTGGCGATGTCGACCTGGCGGGCCTCGCCGCCGTCGGCCAGCAGGTCCGAGATCAGCTCGACATAGTCCTCCACCAGCTCCATCCGGTGCGCCTCGCGCACTTGCCGGAAGCTCTCGACCTGGCGCTCGGCCTCGATCAAGGGGGTGCTTTTCAGCGATGTCGAATCGTCGGTCTTGCCCACGCCTGCGCCTGTCCTTCCGGGGTGATCCGGTGTTGAACCTGAATTCTGGACCAGTAACGCGATAAAGACGATTGTTTCACATTGCTAATGACTATAGCAGGAGCTATATTCGGACCCATGAACACCCTGGCGCCCCGCGACCCTTCGGCCTCCACTGCGGCCAGCCTGGGTGCGCTCAACGCCTCGGTGGCGGTGCCCGACAAGGGTCACTGGTGGTTCCGCCTGCTGGCCTTCCTCGGCCCGGGCTACATGATCTCGGTCGGCTACATGGACCCGGGCAACTGGGCCACCGACCTCGCCGGCGGTTCGCGCTTCGGCTACCTGTTGTTGTCGGTCATCCTCATTTCCAACCTGATGGCGGTGATCCTGCAGGCGCTGTCTGCGCGGCTCGGTATCGCCACCGGCATGGACCTGGCCCAGGCCTGCCGCGCGCGTTACCCGAAGCCGGTGAACCTGGCGCTGTGGGCGCTGTGCGAGGCGGCGATCATCGCCTGCGACCTGGCCGAAGTGATCGGCACCGCGATCGCATTGAAGCTGCTGTTCGACCTGCCGCTGCTGTGGGGCGCGGTGATCACCGCCCTGGACACGCTGCTGGTGCTGCTGCTGATGAACCGCGGCTTCCGGGCGCTGGAAGCCTTCGTGATCGCGCTGCTGATGGTGATCTTCGGCTGCTTCATGGTGCAGATCGCGCTGGCCGCACCGCCGGTGATGGACGTGCTGGGCGGCTTCATTCCGCGCGCGCAGGTAGTGACCGATCCGCACGCGCTGTACATCGCGATCGGCATCATTGGTGCCACGGTGATGCCGCACAACCTGTACCTGCATTCGTCGATCGTGCAGACCCGTGCCTACCCGCGCACCGATGAGGGCCGTCGCAGCGCGCTGCGCTGGGCGGTGACCGACAGCACCCTTGCGCTGACCCTGGCACTGTTCATCAACGCCAGCATCCTGATCCTGGCGGCGGCGGTGTTCCATGCCAATGGCCGATTTGATGTGGAAGACATCGAACAAGCCCACCAGCTGCTGGCGCCGATGCTGGGGGTGGGCGCGGCGGCGACGTTGTTCGCAGTGGCCCTGCTGGCGTCGGGCCTGAATTCGACAGTAACCGCCACGCTGGCCGGCCAGATCGTGATGGAAGGTTTCCTGCACCTGCGCCTGCCGCCGTGGCTGCGGCGGCTGATCACGCGCGCACTGGCAATCATTCCGGTGGTGGTGGTGATCATGCTGTTCGGCGACCAGGGCGCGGTAAAGCTGCTGGTGCTGAGCCAGGTGGTGCTGTCGATGCAGCTGCCGTTCGCGATCATCCCACTGGTGCGGATCGTAACCGACAAGATGACGATGGGCGCGTTGGTCGCACCGCGCTTGCTGGGTGCGATTGCCTGGGTGATCGCGCTGGTGATCGTGGTATTGAACGTGAAGCTGCTGGTGGATACCTTCAGCGGCGGGTGATGCCAGATCCAGGGGTTGGACCCAGTAGATCCACGCCATGCGTGGATGCCTTTACACGATGCGGGGTCAGAGCCCTTGCCTCTGGCAAGGGATCCGACCCCACCATCTCCACGCTACAGATGCAACGCGATCGCGGCCTCGATCTGTTGCGGCGACTGGAATCCGGCCAGGCGCGTACGTTCGTCACCGTCACGGAACAGCGACAGCGTCGGCGTCTGCCGCAGCCCCAGCTCCCTGAAGAACGCCTCACCCAGCACTTCCAGCTGCACGCGCAGCAGGGTCGTTCCCTGCCCCGCCGCGCTGTTGGCCACCCGGTGCAACGACATCTCCAGCATCCGGCACCCCGGGCACTGGTCCTTGTGGAAATCCACCAGCACCCGCGGGTGCTCGGCCAGCAGCTGCTGGAACTGCTCAGGCGTGGTGGCGTCGATGATCTGCATCGGTGTTGCTCCAATAGTGGGCCAGGACCGCGTCGGTCCAGGCCTCGATGGCCCCCGCATGGCGTTGCCCATGCGGCATCTGTTCGATTTCCAGCGGCGGATAGTCGCTGCGGAAGTAGCGGATCAGGCGGTGCACGGCGCCGCAGTAGTACTCCTGCCCCCACTGCGTTTCGCCGGTGCCGAACACCGCCAGCTGCCGCGGCCGCTCGCCGCGTTCGGCGATGCCGGCCACCCATGCCTTCATCTCCGACGGCGTGCGGCCGGCGTTGTCGGTCCAGCAGCCCAGCAGCACCAGGTCGGCCTCGTCGGCCGCCAGCGGCGGCGCCTGGCGCAGGTCGTCGGCCTCCTGCCAGTGAACCGCATGACCGGCAGCGCGGCAGCGCTCGGCAATCTGCCGGCCAAGTTCGCGGGTATTGCCGCTCAACGAGGCGACCACCACCAGGATGCTCAGCGCGGCGCCGGACTCACAGGTCGTCGAAGCCGTTGTCGACGTTGGTCTTCTTGTAACTTGCATTGCGCATCTCGAAGAAGTCGGTCTTGGTTTCGGTGAAGTTGTCGGCGTAGGCCTTGATCCACGGCATCACGTTGTCGGTGGTATCGCTGTACAGGCGTTCGATGCCGAGCATGCCGGCCATCTTGTTGGCGCGGTACTTCACGTAGCGCACCATCTCGTCCACGTCGATGCCGTCGATGCCATCCAGCACCTCCGACGACCACTGCGTCTCCAGCTCGATGGCATGCTCGAACGATTGGTGTACGTAGGCGGTCAGCTCATTGGTCTGCAGCTCCGGGTTCTCGCCGATGATGGCGCGGATCAGCTCGCTGATGAATTTGGTATGCGCCAGCTCGTCGCGGTTGATGAAGCTGATGATCTTGCCGGTGCCATTCATGCGGTTCTGCCGCACCATGTTGTAGAAGTACGCGAACCCGGAATAGAAATTGATGCCCTCCAGGATCGAGGACTGGATCAACGACTTGAGCAGAGTCTCGGCGGTCTTCTCGCGCATGAAATCGTCATACGCCCCCATGATCGGCGCATTGCGCTTGATGATGGTCGGGTGGGTACGGGCGATCTCGAAGATGCGGTTCTGGTTCGGCAGGTCGGTGATCGAGGCCAGCACGTAGCTGTAGCTCTCGTTGTGGATCACTTCCTGCTGCCCGATGATCGCCGCGTTGGCGTGCGCGGCCGGGTCGGTGATGTACTCGGCCACGTTGTAGATGAAGCGCGTCTGCGGGGAATCGAGCGTGGCGAGCAGGCCGATGATGGAGTCGTAGGCGTTCTTTTCGCGCGCGTTCAGCTCGCCGTACTGGCGGGCGTCCAGCTTCATGTCGACCTCGTCGGGAATCCAGAAATTGGTCGACAGCTCCTTGTAGGCCCGATAGAACGACGGGTACGGGATGTCGTTCCAGTTGAGGATGCCGCTGGTGCGGCCGTTGATGATGCCGGTGCTGCGGTTGGGATGGCGAGGTTCGAGGATCTTGATGCGGTCGAGGGGAGTTGCCATGGTTTTCTGCCTTCGTTCTCTTTCTATCGTGTTGCCGGCCAGCGGCCGGCACTACCGAAGATCGCGGGATTGCCGGCCAGCGGCCGGCACTACCGAAGATCACGGGGTTGCCGGCCAGCGGCCGGCACTACCGAAGATCACGGGGTTGCCGGCCAGCGGCCGGCACTACCATTGATCAGCTGGAGCACCACTCGCATTCGCTGATGTCGATGTCGTTGGAGCGCACGTAGTAGGTGGTCTTCAGGCCCTCGCGCCAGGCGCTCAGGTGCAGCTCCAGCAACGTGCTGGCGCGGATGGTGCTGGGCACGTACAGGTTGAAGCTGATCGACTGGTCGACATGGCGCTGGCGGCGCGCGTTCTGGCGCACGCTGGCGAACTGGTCGACCTTGTAGGCACCCTTCTCGTAGTACGGCCAGGTTTCCAGCGACAGGCCCGGCGCCGCCACCGGCCGCCGGAAGTCCTTCTTTTCCTCGTAGTAGAACGCGCTGTAGATCGGGTCGATCGAGGCCGTGGAGCCTGCAATCTGCGCGGTGCTCATATTCGGCGCCACCGCCAGCAGCCAGCCGTTGCGCAGGCCGTGCGTGGCCACTTCGTGGGCCAGGCTGTCCCACGCGGCGCCACTGTAGTCGCGGTCACGGAAGTAACGCCCGTTGTGCCAGTCACTACCCGCGAACATCGGGTAGCTGCCCTTCTCCTTCGCCAGCTGCGCGCTGGCCTGGATGGTCAGGAAATTGATGCGTTCGTAGAGCCGGTCGGCCAACGCCTCGGCATCCGGTGATTCCCATTGGATTGCCTGCTGCGCCAGCAGGTGGTGCCAACCGAACGTGCCCAGGCCGATGGCGCGATACTTGCGATTGGTGATCGTGGCCTGCGGCACCGGCAACGCATTGAGGTCGATCACGTTGTCGAGCATGCGCACCTGGATCGGGATCAGGCGCTCCAGCACATCGGTGGCCAGCAGGTCATCCGGTGCGCTGATCGCCCGGCCGAGGTTGATCGAGGACAGGTTGCAGACCACGAAATCGCCGGCACGGCGTGTGGTGACGATCTGGTCGCCGCTGACGATCTCCTGGATCATCCGCGTCGGGCTCATGTTCTGCAGGATCTCGGTGCACAGGTTGCTGGAATAGATCATGCCCGCGTGCTTGTTCGGGTTCCGGCGGTTGACCTCGTCGCGGTAGAACAGGAACGGGTTGCCGGTCTCCAGCTGGCTGAGCATGATCCGCTTGAACAGATCGATGGCCTTCACCGTGCGGCGGCTGATGCGCTCGTCGGCCACCAGTTCGGCGTAGCGGTCGCGGAAGCTGCCCGCGCCGCGCGTCTCGTCGTAGAAGTCCTGCAGGTACCAGCCCTTGGCCTGCTTCACCTCGTGCGGGTCGAACAGGTACCAGTCGGCGCGGCGCTCCACCGCCTCCATGAACAGGTCGGGCACGCACACCGAGGTGAACACATCGTGCGCGCGCAGGCGCTGGTCGCCGTTGTTGAGGCGCAGGTCCATGAACGCTTCGATGTCGCGGTGCCAGATGTCCAGGTACACCGCCACCGCACCCTTGCGCTGGCCAAGCTGATCGACCGACACCGCGGTGTTGTTGAGCTGCTTGATCCACGGCACCACGCCGCCAGAGGAATTGGCCACGCCACGGATCGGTGCGCCACTGCTGCGCACATAGCCCAGGTAGGCGCCAACGCCGCCGCCATGCTTGGACACGCGGGCGATATCGGTGTTGGAGTCATAGATGCCCTGCAGGCTGTCGTCCACCGTGTCGATGAAGCAACTGGACAGTTGCCCACCCACCTTGCCGGCATTGGCCAACGTCGGTGTGGCGACCGTCATGTACAGGTTGGACAGCGCCCAATACGCCTCGCTGACCAGCTGCATGCGCCGCTCACGCGGTTTTTCTTCCTGCATGAGGTACAGCGCGATGGTCAGCCAACGCTCCTGCGGCAGCTCGTAGACCTCGCGGCTGCGATCGCTGGCCAGATAGCGCGTGGCCAGCAGGTACAGGCCGTTGTAGGCGAACAGGCGGTCGCGTTCCGGATCGATCATCTCGCCGGCCTGCTGCAGCTCTTCCTTCGAATAGCAGCGCAGGATGTCGTTGCTGTAGATCCCGCGGTCGGCCAGGCTTTCCTGCAGGCCCACATACGAGCCGTACTTCAGGCCGACGTCGTAGAAGCGGTTGCGGCTGGCGCGCTTGTACAGGCGGCGCAGGTAGATGCGCGCGGCAAACTGTTCCCACTCGGGTGCGACCAGGTCCACCCGCGACTCGGCCTCGCGGATCAGCAGATCGACCAGGTCATCGGCACTGATGCTCGGCTTGCGCTCGACCATCGACTGCACGACGCGGCGGTAGTCGCTCACGTCCAGCTGCGGGAACTCGGCATGCACGGCGTCGATGCTGCGCTGCAGGCGCTCGGCCTCGAACGGCAGGCGGCGGTTGCCGGCCTCCTTGGTGATCCAGGTCGGCACACGCTCGCCACCGGCGCGCAAGGCGTCGCCAGCGCCGGCCAGATCGGCCACGCGGAAGGTACTGTCGGTCATGGTGGTGAAACTCCAGGCTCGCGCGCGCGTTGGCGGTCGATGCCATGGCGGCCCTGAACGCGATACCGGCGCACGGGGCGAACGGGTGGATTGCCAGGGCACGGGAACGTAGGTCGTCGGCATCTGCCTGCGCCTGCGGCCGGTATCCGGGCCGTGGGGGCGACCTGCGTCCGCACGATGGCGGCCGCGTCGACACGGCAAGCCTCAGGGGCGGGCCGCGGGACGTTTGCTGCATGTCCGGCGGCGGCGGCTGACCGGGAGTGACGGCCACAACATAGTGGGGATATTCGAACTCGTCAACACAAGATGCGGTAATCAACACATGTCGCGACGATCAGTCGCAGGATGCCGTGTTGCACCTGCGGCGCCTTGTCGACAGCGCCTGCGTCCCCAGTTCGGTACAACATCAACTTTCCCCGGAACACCGCCCATGCGCGCTGCCCAGTACCCCTCCTTCGGCGATCCGGCCGACGTCCTTGCCATTGCCGATGCGCCGCTGCCCGAGCCCGGCCCCGGCGAGGTGCGCATCCGCACCGTGCTGGCCTCGATCCACAACCACGATCTGCTGACCGTGCGCGGCCTGTACGGCTACAAGCCGACCCTGCCGGCGATCGGTGGTAGTGAAGCGCTGGGCGTGGTCGATGCACTTGGCGACGGTGTCGACGGCCTGCAGATCGGCCAGCGGGTGGCCGCCGCCTCGGTGCACGGCACCTGGGCCGAAGCGTTCATTGCGCCGGCACGCATGGTGATTCCGATGCCGGAGGCGATCCCGGACGAAATGGCCGCGCAGCTGATTGCCATGCCGCTGAGCGCGCTGATGCTGCTGGAGTTCCTGCACGTCGAGCCGGGCCAGTGGATCGTGCAGAACACCGCCAACGGCGCGGTGGGCAAGTCGCTGGCGATGCTGGCGCGGGCGCGTGGCGTGCATGTGGCCAACCTGGCGCGCAATGCTGATGCGGTCGCGCAGCTGCAGGCGCTGGGCATCGATCATGTATTCGACACCTCGCTGGAAGGCTGGAAGGATCGCGTGCGTGAGGCGACTGGCGAAGCACAGGCCGCGGCCGCGGTGGATTCCATCGGCGGCGACGCCAGCGGTGACCTGGTCGACCTGCTCGGCCACCACGGCACCCTGGTGTCGTTCGGAGTGATGAGCGGCGAACCGATGCGCATTCCCGCCGGCGGCCTGATCTACAAGGAAGCCACGGTGAAGGGTTTCTGGGGCAGCAAGGTCAGCCAGGCGATGGCGGTGGAGGACAAGCGCCGGCTGGTCGGCGAACTGCTGAAGCGTGCGGCGAGCGGCGAACTGACCCTGCCGGTGGAGCAGATCTTCGCACTGGACGACATCGCCCAGGCAGCGAAGGCTGGCGCCGGTTCGGGCCGTAACGGCAAGGTGCTGCTGCGGCCTTGATGCCTCAGCGGATGGCGCTGCCCCGGTAATGGCGCTGTCCCGGTATGGCGCTGTCCCGGTATGGCGCTGTCCCGGTAGAGTCGACTGTCAGTCGACTCTCGCGCGTAGCGCGGGGGGATGAGGCTTCTTTCCACAGGGAAAGGGCTGTGACCCTGCAGGGTGTGCGGACCAACGGTCCGCACCCACCAAAGATCGGTGCCGCACCCACCGAGTGGGTCTGCTCCAACGGAGGCACCGACTTTCGTTAAGAACCTGTGATGTATAACTGAATGCGCTTTCGTCATTGGAAGGCGCATGTGCCTGCGTGCGGTACTGACGGTTCCTCCCCCGTTCGGCGTTGTCGCTTCCATGTACCGCACCACCCTGAACCTGCTTGCCGGCGCGATCGCGCTGGGCCTCACCGCCGGCGCAGCCGGCGCCGCTGAATCCGCCGACACCGGCAAGGACAGCACCACCCTCGGCGCCGTGCTGGTGACCGGCTCCAACATCAAGCGCAGCGATACCGCCGGGCCGAACCCGGTGCAGATCGTCAGCCGCGAACAGATCGAGCAGACCGGCCGCTCCACCCTCACCGACGTGCTGCGCAACCTGTCGGCCAATGCCGGCAACAGCTTCGACGAACAGTACACCGGCAGCTTCGCCGCCGGCTCGGCCTCGATCGGCCTGCGTGGCCTATCTCCGAAGAACACGCTGGTGCTGGTCAACGGCTACCGCGTCTCCAACTTCGGTTTCGCGCTCAACACCGAGGACACCTTCGTCGACCTCAACGCGCTGCCGATCAGCGCAGTGGAACGCATCGAAGTGCTGAAGGATGGCGCCTCGGCGGTGTACGGTTCCGATGCCATCGCCGGCGTCATCAATATCATCCTGCGAAAGAACTTCCAGGGCGTGGAAGTCGGCGGCGGCTTCGGTACCGCCACCCATGGCGGCCTGAACGAGCGCAAGGCCAACCTGCTGGCTGGCTTCGGTGACCTCGAACAGCAGGGCTGGAACGTGCTGTTCGGGCTGGACCTGCTCAAGCGTGATCGCCTCGACGCCGACCAGCGTGCCTACACCCGCAGCGGCGATTTCCGCGACAAGCCCGGCGGTCGCCTGGCCGGTTGGTCCACCGCCGGTGGCAACTGGCTGTCCAACCCGCGCGCACCGCAACCGTTCGCCAACTGCCCGGATGGCAGCCAGCTGCGCCCGTACAGCGATTTCGGCAGCACCCTGCCCGGCCAGGCCTGCGCCTTCAACGCGCAGCCGTTCAAGACCCTGCAGCCCGGCGCCGAGCGCCTGCAGGCGTCGTTGAGCGCGACCTACCGTTTCAATGACAGCGTCGAAGCGTTCGCCGATGTGCTGTACAGCCACAACAAGGCCGACCAGATCTTCAGCGCGCCGCTGACCGTCGGCCCCGGCCTGCGCGCGTACAACCCGGCCACCGGCACCCTGATCGACGTGCCGGCGGTGCTGCCGGTCGGCCACCCGAACAATCCGGGCAGCACGCCACTGCCGTTCGAGTACACCTTCTTCGACCTCGGCCCGCGCCTGAAGGACAACACGCAGGTGTTCTACCGCGCCTTGGCCGGCGTGCGTGGCAGCGGCGAGCGATGGGACTGGGAAGTGGCGGCGCTGACCTCGCAAAGCTCGCAGCGCGAATACGTCGACAACTTCGTCAACCGCTACGCGTTCGAGCAGATCCTGCGCGATGGCAACTACAACTTCCTCAACCCGTCCAGCACGCCGGGGGCGCTGGATGCACTGCGCCTGCAGACCAAGCGTCCGGGCTGGTACAAGCTGCATTCGTTGAACGTGAAGGCCTCGACCTCGCTGTGGGAGCTACCGGCCGGTGCGGTCGGCTTCGCCTGGGGTGCCGAGTTCCGCAAGGAATCACTGGACGCGCGCACCAGTGCGCAGGTGCTGTCGGGCACCGAGCTGCGCCCGGCCATCAACGTGGTCAACGGCGAGCGCCAGGTCAGCGCCGCCTACGCCGAACTGAGCGTGCCGCTGCACCGCACGCTGGAGCTGCAGGTGGCCGGTCGTGGCGACCACTATGACGACTTCGGCAACGCGTTCTCGCCGAAGGTGGCGCTGCGCTGGCAGCCGCTGGACAGCTTGCTGCTGCGTGGTTCGTTCTCGCGTGGCTTCCGCGCGCCTTCGCTGCCGGAGATCGCGCCGGGCCAGACCGTCAGCTATGGCTCGGTGATCGATCCGCTGGATCCGTTGCAGCCCGGTGGCAGCCGTGGCGTGACCAACATCCGCACCGGCAATCCGGACCTGAAGGCCGAACGCTCGCGCAACTTCAACGTGGGCGCGGTGTGGTCGCCCGATGGCGATACCAGCATCGGCCTGGACTGGTACCGCATCGAGCAGGACAACCTGGTCAAGCCGGACAGCGCGCAGTTCATCGTCGACAACCCGACGCTGTTCCCCGGCCGCGTGCAGCGTGATGCACAGGGACGCATCCAGTTCATCACCAACCAGTATGCCAACCAGGGCGAACTGACCACCTCGGGCCTGGACCTGGAAGCCAACCGCACCTTCCGCACCGAAGGCTGGGGCAACTTCACCGTGGCCGGCAGCTGGACCCATCTGCTCAGCTTCAAGCAGCCGCTGGTGGCCGGTCAGGCACCGTATGAAGGGGCCGGCAACAACCGCCACGGCGCACTGCCGCGCACCCGCGGCACTACGTCGCTGAACTGGGCAGTGGGCGACTGGAGCAGCACGCTGAGCCTGCAGTACGTGAGCGGCTATGACCAGCGCGTGGCGACAGCGACCAGCAACCCCGGCCTGCGTGATCGCATCAAGCCGTATCACCAGCTGGACCTGTACGTGGCGTACGAAGGGATTCCCAACACCACGCTGTCGCTGTCGGTGCTGAACCTGACCGACAAGGACCCGCCGTTCGACCCGGCCGGTGGCTCCAATGGTTTCGACATCAGCCAGTACAACCTGCGCGGGCAGTTCGTTTCGCTGGGGGCGCGCTACCGGTTCTGATGGGCCACCTGCAGAGCCGAGCATGGGCTCGGCTCTGCAGGGGTGTGCGGACCAACGGTCCGCACCCACCGCATCACCGGCTCAGGTGCAGGAACTGCAGGTGCCGTTCGTACTGGCTGATGATGTCGTTGATGATCTGCTTGCGGCTGTAGCCCACCAGGTCGTAGTCCTGGCTGCCTTCGAACAGATGCACTTCAGCGCGGTAGTAGCGCTGGTTGCGCAGCTGCTGGGCGGCGAACGACGGGGTCAGGTAGCCGCTCAGGATCACTCGGTACAGGAAGTCCTGCTGCTCGCCGTGATTGACCGTCAGCTCCATGTCGCCGGCCTCGAAGCGGGTGGATACATCCCAACCCTGCCCGCGCAGCTGTTCGGCCACCGCTTCCATCGCTGGCTTCACCGTGTCGTCCATGAAGCGGTAGACCTGGTCGCGCACCGGGAAATGCATGGCCTGGCTCAGGCGCTGGCGCCAGCCCTGGTGGTGGCGGTCGTCGCCGATCAGCGGCGAGGGCCGGTACTGCAGCGCGCGCTTGCGGTGCGATTCGTCACTGAAGGCGCGGGTCAGCCCCCACATCATCAGCAGCAGCACCGCCGAGAACGGCAGCGACGCCAGCACCACCGCAGATTTGAGCGCATCGATGCTCCCAGCCAGCAGCAGCCCGGCGGTCAGTACGGCGATCACCGTGCCCCAGAACACACGCAGCCAACGCGGACCATCATCCTCCGGTGCACCGCCATGCGAGGACAGCGTGGACAACACCACCGCCCCCGAGTCGGCCGAGGTCACAAAGAAAATGAAGCTGACCAGCACCGTCACCGCGATCACCGTGCGGCTCCACGGGTAGCCATCCAACAACGCGTAGAGCACCGTCGGTGGATCATCCACCGCCAGCTGTGCCAACTGCTGCTGGCCGTGGTGCAGCACCTGGTCCAGCGCGCTGTTGCCGAAGATCGACAGCCAGGCCAGGGTGAAGCCCAGCGGGATCAGCAGCACGCCGAACACGAATTCGCGGATGGTGCGGCCCCGTGAGATGCGTGCGATGAACAAGCCCACGAACGGTGCCCAGCCGATCCACCATGCCCAGTAGAACACCGTCCAGCCGCCCAGCCATTCCGGTCGGCCGCCATAGGCGTACACATCAAAACTCTTGCCGACCACGCTGCCCAGGTAGTCGCCCAGGTTCTGCATCAGCGTGCTGAACAGGTACTGCGTCGGCCCGGCAAACAGCATGAACAGCACCAGCGCGATCGCCAGCAGCATGTTGATGTTGGCCATCCAGCGCACGCCCTTCTCCACGCCGGAGACGGCCACGGCCACCGCCGCGCCCATCATGCTGACCACCAGGATGATCTGCACCAGGTTGGAATGCGGGATGTTGAACAGGTGCGCAAGGCCGGCATTCAGGTGCAGCACCCCGAAGCCCATGTCGGCACCGATGCCGAACACGGTAGCGACAATGCCCAGCGCGTCCACGGTGTAGCCGATCGGGCCATTGATGCGCTTGCCGATCAACGGGTACAGCGCCGAACGCAGCGCCAGCGGCAGGTTGTGGCGGTAGGCGAAGTAGGCCATGGCCATCGCCGCCAGCGCGAACACACCCCAGCCGTGCAGGCCCCAGTGCAGGAACAGCAGCTGCATGGCCTGGCGCGCGCCGGCCTCGCCCGCGGCCGGATCGCCCTGCGGCGGCTGCAGGTAGTGGGTCAGCGGTTCGGAAACGCAGAAGAAGAACAGGGTGATGCTGATGCCGGCAGCGAACAGCATGCCGGCCCAGGAAAGGTAGCTGAACTCCGGCTCGTCATGGTCGGCGCCGAGCTTGATGCCACCGTACTTGGACAGCGCCACGCCGACCACGAACACCAGGTAGAGGGTCATCGCCAGCAGGTAATACCAGCCGACATTGAGTGCGGCCCAGTCCTGTGCCTTCAGCAGAAGGCGGCCCGCACCAAGCGGGAACAGGCTGACGAACAGCGCGAACGCCACGACAACGATCGCCGCGAAGGCGAACACAGGCCGAAGGGTGCGCACCGGGGATTGTTGCGGCTCCAGTACTTCCATGGGGCGGCGTTCTCCGGTAGATCAAAGGGTTAGCCGACCAATTCTGGCTGAACCGCAGTGGACAGAGCATGAAGTTGCGGCCTGTGGTCACAGGCCCGGCCCGCCATTCCGTGCTATCACGCGCGCGCCGAAGCATATCTGCGAGCGCAGCCGCGCGCGGACCGCGTGCATCGCGGCCACGCGCGCACTGTCCAATCACGACATCACATGCACCACATGCACCGCGCACAGCTTGTTGCCGTCCGGGTCGCGCAGGTAGGCCAGGAACAGCTGGCGCCCGGCCATGCTGCGGATGCCAGCCGGGTCTTCGATGGCCGTACCGCCATGGGCCACGCCAGCATCCTGCCAACCGCGCACGGCCTCGGCACTGTCGAGGGTGAAACCAATGGTGCCGCCGTTGGCATGGCATGCAGGCTGCCCATCGATGGGCGCGGTGACGCCGAACATCCGCCCATCCTTGAAGTACAGCAGCCGACCCTTTTCGTCGAACACACCCGGACGTGCCCCCATCGCGGCGAACAGGGCATCGTAGAAGCGGCGCGCGGCATCCATGTCGTTCGTTCCTACGGTGATGTGGCTGAACATGCGGGCACTCCTTGTGGAAAGCCGCAGTGTCGGCGAGCACGCCGGGCATCGCAAATCCGGCGATCTCTCCTGCTGCGGCATGCGCAGGATTTGTCGTGCGCCGCCCGATCGCCCTATAATGGGAATCATTCTCATTAATGACCCGTGCCGATGGCCGTGCCCGCCGCCTCCAGCACCGCGCTGGCGGGGTTCTACCGCGAACACCATGGCTGGCTGCTGGGCTGGCTGCGCCGCCGCACCCACAACGCCGACTGCGCCGCCGACCTGACCCAGGACACCTTCCTGCGCCTGCTCAGCCGGCGCGTCGATCCGTCCGAACTGCGCCTGCCCCGCGCCTATCTCAGCACCATCGCGCACGCGCTGCTGGTCAATCACTGGCAGCGCGCGGACCTGGAGCGCGCCTATCTGACCGCGCTGGCCGCACAACCGGAGCCGGTGCATCCCTCTGCGGAGGAGCGCACGCAGGCGCTGCAGCTCCTGCATGCCATCGCTGACATGCTGTCCGGCCTGGCCGAGCGGCCACGGCGTGCCTTCCTGCTGGCCCGGCTGTCCGGACTGGGCTATGCGGAGATCGGCCAACAGCTGGGCGTGTCCGAGCGCATGGTCAAGAAGTACATGGCGCAGGCGATGCTGCATTGCCTGCGCCTGTCCGGCGACGCGGCGGCATGAGCGCGGCAGTGGCCGGCCCGGCGCTGGAGCAGGCGGCAGAGTGGTTCGCGCTGCGCCAACAGGGCTGGAGCGACGACGACCAGCAACACTGGCATGCGTGGCTGCAGGCCGACGCCGGTCACGCCGACGCCTGGCGCCGGGTCGAGGCGGTCTGGCAGTCGTTCGCACCGCTGTCGGCACCGGCGGCAGCAACGGCGCTCGATGCCGCCGGCCATCGCCGCCGCCGCGCACTTCGCAGTCTCGGCGGCGCGCTCGGCATCGGTGCGGTCTCGCTTCTCGGCCTGCACGGGCTGCAGGCGCAGCGCCACCTGCAGACGCAACGCACCGCTGCCGGGCGCACCGGTCATTGGACGCTGGCCGATGGCAGCCAGTTGTGGCTCAACGCCGGCAGCGAAGTGACCGTCGACATCGGCAACGGCAACCGCGCCCTGCATCTGCTGCGCGGCGAACTGCTGCTGCAGACCGGCCACCACCCCGCATTCGTCGGCCTGCCCCTGAGCGTGCATGTACCCGGCGCGCGCCTGCAGCCGATCGGCACCCGCTTCGCGGTCGGCCGCGAAGCCCAGCACAGCCGCTTGGACGTGTTCGAAGGCGTGGTGCGGTGCCTGCCGATGTTCGGCGCGGCGCTGGATGTGCCTGCGGGAAGTGCGCTGCAGATCGGACCGATGGGGGGACTCACAACGGTCGCTGCCGATCCTCTGCGCGGCGACTGGCAGGGCGGACGCCTGCAGGTGCAGGACACGCGACTGATCCGGGTGATCGACGAACTGGCCCGTCACCATCGGGGCTATCTGGGCTGTGATCCGGCACTGTCCGCATTGAATGTCACCGCGGTATTGCCGCGCCTGGACAGCCTGCAGGCCCTGAAACTGCTGGCGCGCGCCCTGCCGATCCGCATCGAGCAGCGCTGGCCATGGTGGACCGTTGTGCGTCCGCGTTGAAATCGCGGTTCCCTTTCTGCGCGCTCGGCGGGCACTACAAGGGAACCCATTGCGGATGTCGCCGCCCCCATGAAACTACCCTGCCCTTCCCCTCGCCCGCTTGCCATCGCGCTGTGCCTGGCCCTGGCCACGCCGTGCCTGTTGCCGGCCGCCGCCCACGCACAGAATGCTGCCTCCGCCGTTCGCTGGCAGATCCCGGCCGGTCCGCTTGACCAGGCCTTGACCGCGTTCGGTCAGCAGTCCGGCCTGTCCATCGCTGCCGATGCGCGCCTGACCCGCGGCCGGCACAGCGGTGGCGTGCAGGCCTCGCTCAACACCGAGGCCGCGCTGGCACAGCTGCTCACCGGCACCGGCCGTTCGTTCCAGCGTGATGCCAGCGGCGTGGTGCTGCAGGCCGCCCCGGCCACCGACGCCGACGTACGCCAGATCGGCACCCTGCGCGTGGCCGGCCAGGCCAGCGAAGGTGCTTCGCCGTGGGGGCTTGCCGATGCCGATGCTGTCTACCGTGACAGCGGCTCGCGCGTGCACCTGGACCACCAGCAGCTGGAACGCTTCCGCGGCCAGTCGATCGGCGATGTACTGGCCGGCGCAGTCGGCGTGCACACCGGAGACGTACGCAATGGCGGCGCGCTGGACGTCAACATCCGCGGCCTGCAGGGCCAGAACCGGGTGCCGGTGATCATTGATGGTGGCCAGCAGGCCATCGACGTGTACCGCGGCTATGCCGGCGTGCAGCAGCGCAGCTACCTGGACCCGGACCTGATCAGCGCGATCAGCATCGAGAAAGGGCCGAGCCTGGCCGCCAATGCCGCCAGCGCGATCGGTGGCGTGGTCTACATGGAAACGCTGAAGGCCGAGGACATCCTCGACGACGGCCAGGACTGGGGCCTGCGCGTGCGTGGCGGCGTGGCCGACAACAGCATCGACCGCACCCGTACCTTCAAGCAGATCGCGCGCGGCAGCGACAACCGCAACAGCCTGCGCGACCCGCGCGACTGGAACGGCAGCGTCGCCTTCGCCCAGCGCGGCGAAGACTGGCAGCTTGTCGCAGCCTACGCACGGCGCCGCCAGGGCAACTACTTCGCCGGCAGCAGCGGCGCCGACCGCTACGACGACCAGCACCTGTCCAGCGGCGGTACCGGCATGTCCAGCCAGGCCGTTTCCAAGCTGTACCACCCGGGCGATGAAGTCCTGAACACGCACACCGACAACGAATCGGCGTTGCTGAAACTCACCTGGGCACCCAACCCCGACCAGCGCCTGGAGCTGAGCCACCGCTTCTTCAACTCCAGCTTCGGCGAAATCATGCCGTCGGCGATCGGCCGCGTGGGTGAGTCCAACGAATGGGTGACCTACGTGGACAAGGCCAACACCATGTTCCAGTTCGAGCCCGGGAAGATGCGGGTCAACGCCACTTCGCTGCGCCATCGTTACCGCCCCGAGGCGCACCCGTGGCTGGACCTGAACAGCACGCTGTGGTTCACCACGGCCACCAGCCGCATGTTCAACAGCAATATCGCCAACACGCCGCTGTTCAAGGACGTGCCCAACGACCAGATGCCCGACACGCTGGGCGAGACCTACGGCCCTGGGCTGCAGTCGGACGTGAAGACCCGGCGTTGGGGCCTGGACAGCAGCAACACCACGCGTTTCAGCAATGATCTGGGCGACTGGACGCTGCGCTATGGCGCGTCCTTCCAGCATGAAGACACCGCACCCAACTCGCCGGTACTGCCGGTGGACTACAACAACAACCGTTACCTGCGATCGGGCACGCGCCGCGAGGCCAGCGTGGTGGCGTCGTTGCAATGGCAGCCGTGGGACTGGCTGTCGCTGACGGCCGGCGGCCGCTTCATCGACTACCGCACCCGCGACCGCAACCGCGTGGCCTTCGTCAGTGAATCGCGCGACCTGCGCTACACCTTCGCGCGCCTGAGCAAGGGTGGCCAGCTGCTGCCGGGCTGGTACAAGGAGTGGTACCCGGATGCACAGGGCAACTACACGTATGACTCGCTGCGCGCCACGCCCTATGGCGACAGCACGCTGGGCCAGACCTACGATTTCGACGGCTTCATCCGTGACCCGCGCGGTGCCAACGGCTTCCATACCAAGCAGATTCCCACCGCCTGGGGCTACAAGCCGGCGATCCGCCGCTCCGGCCACGGCTTCGCGCCGTATGCCGAAGCCCGCTTCAACCTCGACGCGGACATGTTCTTCTACGTGAAGTACGCGCAAGGCTGGAAGATGCCCAGCCTGTTCGAATCAACGCTGGGCAACAGCACCTCGGCGCCGGTGGCCGACCTGAAGCCGGAAAAGAACCGCTCCTGGGACATCGGCTTCAGCCTGCTCAAGCAGGACCTGTGGCGTGACGGTGATCGCCTGGCGTTCAAGGTGGCCTGGTTCAAGAACGATATCGACAACGCCATCACCCGTCGCTTCGATTCCAGCAACTGGGCCTTTTACGTCGACAATGTCGACAACTACACGGTGTCGGGCTACGAGCTGCAGTCCGGCTATGACGCCGGCATCGCCTACCTGGACCTGTCGGCCAGCTATTACCAGCGCGCGCGTACCTGCGATGCGGCCACTGCCAAGCGCCTGCGCGAAGATCCGTATGCGAAGTGGAGCAAGCTGGACACCACACCGGACTGCGTGGACGGCGGCTTCGGCACCTCGTTCGTCAACGCGCAGAACCCGCCGAAGTACTCGATCCACAGCACGCTGGGCGTCCGCCTGTTCGATAAGCGACTGGATACCGGCATCCGCCGCACCTACAACAGCGGCCCCACCCATGAACTGGACAAGCCCTGGAACACCACCGGCTCCACCGGCCTGCAGAACATCTACCTGCCGACCGCGATCTATGACTTCTATGCGCGCTGGCAGTTCACCCCGAAGGCCGAAGTGGAACTGGTGGTCAGCAACCTGCGCAACACCTACTACATGGACACGCTGGCGATGAGCCTGATGCCGGGCCCGGGCCGCACCACGCGGCTGAACTTCACCGCACGGTTCTAACTGCTGCAGAAACAGCAACGCCCCGGAGGGGTCCTCCGGGGCGCTTGCCTGCGGCGCTCACGCTCTGGCAGGTGCCAACCTTGGTTGGCACAGCGCTTCCGCACCGGTAGATGCCAACCCTGGTTGGCACGGCGACGCGTTACTTCGCGGTACTCAGCAGCAGTACCGCGACGGTCACCAATGCGATGCCGACCCAACCGATCGGACGCAGGCGATTGCCGAACAGCAGGCGTCCGCAGGTGGCGGTACCGATCACGCCGATTGCCCCCCACATCGCATAGGCGGTGGCCAGGTCCATGTAACGCACGGCCTGGCCCAGCAGGGCAAAGGCAATCCAGACCATGACGATGGCTCCAACGCCCCAGCGCCAGCGGCGGAAGCCCTCCGACTTGGCCACCATCATGTTGGCGGCGACGTCGATCAGCGCCGAACAGATCACGAAAAACAGGGCCAGGGTATTCATCAGTGCGCCTCCCCGAGAGTGACGCAGACGATGCCGACCACCGCCAGCACCAGGCCGGCCAGCTGCTGCAGCGACAGGCTTTCACCGAAGACGGTGAGGCCGACCACGGTCAGCAGGGTCAGGCCCAGTCCTTCCCATACCGCGTAGGCCACGCCCACCGCGATGCGGCGCACCGACTGCGCCAGGAAGAAGTAGGACAGCGCCAGCGCGCCGGCCATGACCAGATAGCCGGTCCAGCCGCCATCGCGGGCGGCGTGGGCCATGAACGACGTGCCGACCACTTCGGCGACGATCGCCACGGTCAGGCAGGCCCAGGCGACCAGCGCGCCACGGGCGGGAACAGTACGGGACATGTGAAGCTCCTTGCAGGGCGGGGACCACTCCGCCTCATCAATGGATCCACGCCGAGCGTGGAGGGTCCGGAACGCCCCGCAGACAGGGGCGACGGCGGCCAGTATCATCGCCTTTTACGGTGGAATCAAAATGGATTCCATCGACAGGAGCGATGGATATATGCCCTACTCCCCTGAATCCCTGCAGGCCTTCGTGGAAGCCGCGGCGCTGGGCTCGTTCTCGGCTGCGGCGCGACGCCTGCGCAAGACCCAGTCGACAGTCAGTACCGCCATTGCCCACCTGGAAACCGACCTGGGCGTGAGTCTGTTCGATCGCAGCGGGCGCTACCCGCAGCTGACCGAGGCCGGGCGCCAGGTGCTGGGGCACGCGCAGGAGATCCTGGCTGCCGATGCGCGCCTGCAACAGTTGAGCGTGCGCCTGGCCGCACCGGTCGAAGCGCGACTGACCGTGGTGTTCTCCGATGTCTATCAGCTCGATCCCGAACAGCGGATCCTGCAGCGCTTCTCCGAGGCGTTCCCAGAGATCGAACTGGAATGGCTGGATGCGGAGGGTGAGGACGTGCTGGAGCTGGTCGGAAGCGGCCGCGCCGCACTGGGCCTGCTGCCGCGACAGGAACACTATCCAGATGGCCTGATGGCCCGGCCGCTGGCCCACCACAGCGAACTGTCGGTGTACGTGGCGCGCGACCATCCGCTGGCCAGCGCCGGGCGTCGCGCCGCCGCACAACTGGCGCGGCATCGGCAGGTGCGCCTGAGCGCGGAAGTCGATCAGTCCCGCGTGGTCACCGGCCTGGCCTGGACCGCCACCGACTACCTGATGGTGATGGAGATGGCCGAGGACGGCATCGGCTGGGCCGAGCTGCCCCGCGCGCTGGTGCAACGCTACGACCGCGGGCAACTGGTGGAACTGACCCTGCCCGGGTGGCCGCGGCGCATCCACAGCGACCTGCTGTGGCGCCGCGACACGCCGCCCGGACCGGCCGCACTGTGGTGGGCCGACGCGCTTGGATGAGGTAGTGCCGGCCGCTGGCCGGCACTCCCAGTGTCCCGTGGTTGCCGGCCAGCGGCCGGCACTGCCGATCAACGATGGGCGAGCGCG
>NZ_JCAFRI010000028.1:0-48104 GCF_059367915.1 Stenotrophomonas sp. YJH_SMC_19 | reverse complement strand
TTGGTGCTTGAACTCATCGGTGTAGCTACGGCGGGTGATACGGGACATAAGGGACCTCCAAGTGCGATCAAAGTATCGCTTCTTGGCGTCCGCTGACGGGGGGCCAGATCAGTCAGCCGCATGGATGCGGCTGCCAAGCCTACAAGGACGTACTTGCGGCGTCCCCCGCGAACCCGCCCCGCCCGGCCAAGCGCTGCTTTTGCTTTGCACGCCCCCCCCACCCACGAGGGGCTGCGCCGTTCGCCGCAACCTACGCCGAAGGCGCCGGCTTCTGCCGAAGCAGGCTGACCGCCAGGCCGCCAACAACCAACACACCCAGCCCCAGCAACGCCCACAGCAACCACGCCTTCCAATCGTGCTGCGGCTTCAGCGCCGCGTCACCGGCCAGCGGCTCCGGGCTGCCCTCCAGGCGCGCCAGCGTCGGCTGCCACGACGGATCATTGCGCTGCCGCAGTTCCTCGATCAACACACCAATCGGCGCTTCCATGCGGCGCGCGGTCGCGCTGCCCACTGCCAATGCATACGGCGCTGCCCCCTGGCTCAGGAATACCAGTACTTCCGGCTGGTAGCCCAAGCGCAAGGTCGGCGCGGTCGCAGTTTCCGCCGGATTCGCCACCAGCCTCCAGTAGCGATCACGATGCACGCCCCCCAGCGGCTGGGCCGCTGATTGCTGGCGCTGGCCCTGCGCGCCCTGCTGCAGTTGGTACGCAATCCATGGCGCACTGCGGCGCTGCCATTCCGCACTCTCGTCATCGCGGCTGAACAACGTCCACTGCACCAGGCTGTTGTCGGTGCTGGCCACATCCGCGCGCGCTACCGGGAAACGGCCGTCGAGTTCGAAGGTGTATTCACCCTTGCCCTTCGAGGTCGGTTCCAGCGACAGCCACTCCCACGGCAGCGTGGCCGGCGCCGGCGGCAGCTCGGCCAGCACGCTGCGCAGCGTCGGCAGGCGCGCATCGCCCTGCGCCAGCACGCGCAGATAGCGCGCCTCGCCGTCCACCTGCAGGCGGCGCTGCAGCAGGCGCTTGCCAGCACGCTGCAGGTCGACCAGCGGGATGTCACGCCCGATCGGACGCCAGTGCTGCAGGTCGTCGCTGGCATCCAGCTGCACCTGCGACTGCAACGGCTGTCCGCTGTCAGCCCAGTCCAGCACCAGTGCCGCCAACGGTTGCTGGCCGAGCACGCTGGCATCGATCAGCCAACCACCCTGCCCGTTCGCTGCCGCACCGCCGCTCACGCGTGCTTCGACGCGACGGACACGGCCATCGGTATCGCGCTCGGTCAGCAACTGCAGATCGTTGCGCTGTGCTTCGGCCAGCGGCGGCAGCGCGAACCACGGCAGCTCACGCTGCACCGGCGGCTGTGCCAGCGGCTGGTCGGGCGCCAGCAGCGCCGATGGCAACGATTGGCCGGCGGCGTTGAACACCTGCAGGTCACCCAGGTCTGCGGCACCTGCACGGCGATAGATCGTCGGTTCCAGAACCACCCTGTACGCACCGGACTGTGCGCTGGACAGCGTCAACGGCCACTGCTCGGCGTACTGCGTGCGGTAGTCGGCGGCCTGCACCGCGACGGCGGCCAGCATGCCGAACATCGCCGGCAGCAGCGCCCTGCTCCACTTCCTCATTGTTTTTCCTCCACGGACGGCGCCGCGCTGGGCGGTGCCGGTGCCAGATAACCCACGACCGTGCACAGCAGGCCGTAGGCGATGAACGATGCGATGCCCAGCAGGTTGCCCAGATGCTGGCGATCGACGATGACCAGCTTGGCCAGCACCACGCCCATCAGCACGGCACCGACCATCCACAACACGCGCTGGCCACGGCGCGATCCCCACACCCAGGCAATCACGCCGAGCACGCTCCACAGCACGGTCAGGCTGGTCTGCGCCAGGCTGGAACGCATCATCGACGCACTCCACGACAGGCCGCCCCACTGATGCACGCCATGCAGCACCACGCTGGTCAGCGCGACGAACGTTGCCAGTGACAGCAGCGGCATGCGGATTCCCGACAGGGTCTTCGGCGCCTGATCGCTGTACAGCCAGCGTGCAAGCAGCAACAGGCTCAGCCACTGTCCGAGCTCGGCCGGATTCAATACCGGCAGCCAGAGCAGCGGCGCAGCATCGCCCGGCAGCAGCTGTCCGAACAGCCAGCCGATCGACAACAGGCCGAACAGCACGCACTGCAGCGGCTGGCGCACGCGATCGAACGCTGCACCCAGCGGCCAGCGCAGCGCATTCCAGCGCCACAGCGACAGCGCCGCCATCAGCAGCCACGGCACCGTCACCAGCAACGTGGTCCAGCCCTGTGCCAGCCCGGCCTCGCCACCGCCCCACAGGGCCAGCAGCGAAAGCAGAGACGGCCACAACAGCCACCACAGGAACTGCGCGATGCGCGCCACGCTGTCGCCCCCCTGGCGCAGGCAGAGCAGCGTGCGCACGCCCATCACCGCGAACACCGCCCAGGCCAGCGCACCGTAGCCGGCGAACGGCTGATGGTGCGCGTCGCTCTGCATCAGCGCCAGCGGGAAGCCCAACGCCAGCATGGCCAGCGCGGTCACGCCCAGTGCGCGTGCCGGCTGACGGCGCTGCATTTCGGCGGCCAGCCAGGCAGTGACGGCGGCCAGCACCAGCAACGCGTCCACTTCGGTGCGGTACGGGAAGAAGCGGGTGATCTCATGCACCATGCCGCCCAGCCACCACAGCAGGCCCCACAGGTAGTAGACCAGGGCGATCTCGTGGCGCGACCTGCGCTGGTAGCTCCAGGCCGACGCGAAGCCGGCCAGGGCCAGCAGCAGCGCCCCGATGGCAGTCGGATTGATCAGGAAGCGCAGGTCCTCATGCCAGTGATCGCCACCGGCCACGAAGGCGAACGCAGCGCCCATCTGCAGCAGCGCGCCGGACACCTGCGGCAGCCAGCGCTTCTGGCGCAGGCCCAACCAGGCCAGTCCGGCGCCTTCCAGCGCGAAGACCGCGCCGGTGGCCCGCGCCGACAAGGCCAGCGGCACCGCCAGCGTGGCAAAGCCCACCGCCAGCACCGCGTGCGACTGCGCCAGCACGGTGTACGACGCGCGCCTGATCAACGCCCACGCCAGCGCCGCGTAGATCGCGGCCAGGCCCAGTGCGCACAGCGCCAGCGTCATCGGCTGCTGGTACAGCATCCCCGCCTGCAACGAGAACGCGACCAACGGCGTACCGAACACCAGGCTGCCATCGACCAGGTCACGCTGCCCGGCGGGCTGCCGGCGTGCGTAGAGCAATGGGATCAGCAGGTAGAAGGCGAAGAACAGCAGCAGGAACGGCTCGGTGCTGCTGAACTTGTCAGGCGCGTACTGCAGCACGCCCCAGAACGTGCCGATACCGAAGGTGAAGGCGAAGCCCAGCAGGTTCAGCGCGCGCCACGGTCGGAACCAGGCAATGGCGAAGATACCGGCGTTGAGCACGGCGTAGTAGCTGAACAACCCCACGTGGTTGCCGCTGCCGGTGGACAGCCACAGCGGTGCCATGAAGCCGGCGAGGATGCCCAGCACCGCCAGCGTGCGCGAGTTCTGCACGACCGCCAGCACGCACAGCGCGGCCACCAGTGCAATGGAGCTGACGAAGGCGAAGCCCGGCGGAATCAGCTCGAAACGCTTGAAGGCCGCGAAGATGGTCAGCAGCAGCACGCCGATGGCACCGCCCTGCAAGGCCAGCGCAAACAGGCGCCGGCGCTCGCGCTGGTGCCAGCCGAACGCCAGCAGGCCCAGTGCACCGACGGTGACACCGGCCAGGCGCAGCTCGATCGGCAGCACCAGCCAGCCCTGGTCGCTGACGTACTTCAGCAGCGCAGCGACACCGGCCAGCAGCACCAGCATGCCGATCTTCACCGGCACGTTGCCCTCGGTGAACCAGCGCTTGACCGCGCCAATGCCGCGCTCGATGAAGTTCGGCAGCGCCGGTCCGGAAGGCAACGATGGCTGCATCGGCGCGGGTGGCACCGGCGGTGGTGCGATCGGGCGCGGCGCCTCCGTTGCCGCAGGCACCGCTTCGCGCACCGGCGTTGGCTGAGGCGGAGGCGGAGGCGGTGCAGCAGCCGCCACCGGCCGCAGGAACGGTGGATCGGCACTGGCCACAGGGGGGGCCGCAGGCCGTTCAGGCGCGTGCATGGTGGCGACCGGCGCGGCAGCCATGGCGCTTTCCAGCGCGGCGACGCGGCGGCGCAGGCCGGCAATCATCACCAGCGCCACCACCAGCAGCAGCGGGATGGCCAGCAGGACCAGTACGACCAGGGCAATCAGTGCTTCCATTGCGTGCTTCCATAGCGTTCCCGCGCCCCAGCGGCAGCGGTCGACCGGCCCATGCTACGACAGGGCCGGCCCCATAAACGACGAACCCCGGCCAGGCCGGGGTCCGTGTGCGATCTTCGCCGGCCTTACTTGGCGGCGATGACCTTGGCCATTTCCAGGCACTTGTTCGAGTAGCCCCACTCGTTGTCGTACCAGGTGACCAGCTTGACGAAGGTGCCGTCCAGGGCGATGCCAGCGTCGGCGTCGAACACCGAAGTGCAGGTTTCGCCGCGGAAATCGGTGGCCACCACCTTGTCTTCGGTGTAGCCCAGGATGCCCTTCAGCGGGCCTTCGCTCTGTGCCTTCACTTCCGCGCAGATCTCGGCGTAGGTGGCTTCCTTTTCCAGTTCGACGGTCAGGTCGACCACCGACACGTCCGAGGTCGGGACGCGGAAGCTCATGCCGGTCAGCTTCTTGTTCAGTTCCGGGATGACCACGCCGACGGCCTTGGCCGCACCGGTGGACGACGGGATGATGTTCTCCAGGATGCCACGGCCACCGCGCCAGTCCTTGTTGGACGGGCCATCGACGGTCTTCTGGGTGGCGGTTGCCGCATGCACGGTGGTCATCAGGCCGCGCTTGATGCCCCACTTGTCATTGATGACCTTGGCCAGCGGGGCCAGGCAGTTGGTGGTGCACGAGGCGTTGGAAATGATCGCCTGGCCGGCGTAGGTCTTGTCGTTCACGCCGTAGACGAACATCGGCGTGTCGTCCTTCGACGGCGCCGACATGATGACCTTCTTGGCGCCGGCATCGATGTGCTTCTGCGCGGTTTCCTTGGTCAGGAACAGGCCGGTGGCTTCCAGCACCACGTCGGCACCGACTTCATCCCACTTCAGGTTGGCCGGGTCGCGTTCCTGGGTCAGGCGGATCTTCTTGCCGTTGACCAGCAGGTCGTTGCCCTGCACCGCCACGTCGGCCTTGAAGCGGCCGTGCACGGAGTCGTACTTGAGCATGTACGCCAGGTAGTCCGGCTCCAGCAGATCGTTGATGGCCACGATTTCGATGTCGTCGCCGAAGTTCAGCACCGCCGAGCGCAGGACGTTACGCCCGATGCGACCGAAACCGTTGATACCAACCTTGATTGCCATTTCTCAAGCTCCTGCGGCCGCTACGGGTGCGGCGGGATGGATAGGGCCCACAAGTCTAGCAAACCGGGGCTGGCCACCGTGGGCCAGCGCCCGGGCCAGAGGGCCGGCGGACAGGATTTGATCCGGATCAAAGCGTTAGCACGGCGTGAGGCCGAGACTGTCGCCATCCACCCAGCAACGAGATCACCCCCATGCGCAAGACCTCCCCCCTGATCCTGGCCGGCCTGGCTGCCGCCCTGTCCCTCGCCGCCGCCCCGGCCATGGCCCAGTCAAAGGGCGACTGGACCGTCTCGGCCGGCGTCCACCAGGTGGCGCCGAAGTCGAACAACGGCTGGCTGGCCGGCCACACGCTGAAGGTCGACGTCGACAACGACGTCAAGCCGACCATCACCGGCGAGTACTTCATTGCCGACAACCTGGGCATCGAAGTGCTGGCCGCGCTGCCGTTCAAGCACGACATCAACATCAATGGCCTCGGCCGCGTCGGCAGCACCAAGCAGTTGCCGCCGGTGGTGACCCTGCAGTACCACTTCAACAGCAAGGGCAAGGTCTCGCCGTTCGTCGGCGCGGGCGTGAACTACACGACCTTCTTCAGCGAAGACACCACCGGTGCGCTGGCCGGCAGCAAGCTGAAGCTGCAGGATTCGTGGGGCCTGGCCGCGCATGCGGGCATCGACTTCGCGATCGGCGAGAAGGGCGCCCTGCGTGTGGACATGCGCTGGATCGACATCGACAGCAAGGTGAAGTTGAACGGCGAGAAGATCGGCACGGTCAACATCGATCCGCTGGTCTACGGCGCTTCGTACGTCTTCAAGTTCTAAGCGGTGTATTGGGCGCGGGGGCTTCGCTCCCGCTCCCCCGCCATACGCAAGACCCTCGCAGCATGTTGCCCCGGTGATTGCCGGGGCTTTTTTGTGCCTGGGACTGAAGCGGTTCCGGAGCCGGGGCGAGGCGGGGAGCAGAGCCGGGACACGCCGCCCCTCCCGCTGCGCTCCCGCTTCGGAACAGGAACGCGCCGCTCTTCAATCCACCTACCCCGCTAGAATGTGCACATGAAAGCCCTGCATTCCCTGTTCCTCGCCGCCGCCCTGGCGCCGGCCCTGCTGTCCGCTTCCGCCCCCGCCCATGCCTGGGGCGCACAAGGCCACCGCCTTGTCGCCGAAGTCGCCGACGCCCGTCTCAACCCCACTGCCCGCGCCGAAGTGGACCGCCTGCTGGCCACCGAACCGGACGCCACGCTGGCCAGCATCGCCCCCTGGGCCGACCAGTTGCGCGCCAAGGATCCGGGCCTGGGCCGTCGCTCGGCCGGCTGGCACTACGTCAACATCGCCGAAGACAATTGCCATTACGAAGCACCGAAGCACTGCAGGAACGGCAACTGCATCGTCGAAGCCCTGAAGGCGCAGAGCACCATCCTCGGCGACCGCAGCCTGACCGATGGCGAGCGCCTGCAGGCGCTGAAGTTCGTCGTGCACCTGGTCGGCGACATCCATCAGCCGATGCACGCCGGTTACGCGCACGACAAGGGCGGCAACGATTTCCAGCTGCAGTTCGGCAACCGCGGTACCAACCTGCACTCGCTGTGGGACAGCGGCATGCTCAACACCCGCAAGCTGGACGACGCGGGCTACCTGCCGCTGCTGCAGAGCCAGCGCGCGCCGAAGCTGGCGCGCCAGTCCAACCCGCAGCGCGACCCGCAGACGTGGGCCGAGGCCAGCTGCCGCATTTCCATGCAAGCTGGCGTTTATCCGGCCACGCGTAAAATCGGTGACGAATACACCGAGCGCTACCGGCCGCTGGCCGAAGCGCAGCTGCGGCTGGCCGGTGAAAACCTGGCGCAGTTGCTGAACCGCGTGCTCGGCGCGCGCTGAGGAGGGTTCCAATGTCGGTCCAGGTGCAGTCGTTCTTCCACCGTGACAGCAATACCTTCAGCTACCTGGTCAGCGACCCGGCCAGTAGCGAGGCAGCGCTGATCGACCCGGTCCTGGACTACGACCCGGATACCGACGCCAGCAGTGAAGCGCCGCTGCATGCCGCGTTGCAGGCCATCGAGCAACACGGCCTGCAGCTGCGCTGGCTGCTGGAAACCCATGCCCACGCTGACCATGTGTCGGCCGGGCGCCGCCTGAAGCAGCGCTTCCCGCAGGCCACGCTGGCCATCGGCGAAGGCATCCGCGCGGTACAGGCAACGTTTGCACCACGCTATGGCCTGCAGCTTCCTGCCGCAGATGAAATCTTCGATCACCTGTTCAGCGACGGCGAAACCTTCGCTCTGGGCGAACTGCGCTGCCAGGTGATCGCCGTGCCCGGCCATACCAGCGACAGCATCGCCTACCTGATCGACGATGCGCTGTTCACCGGCGACTCGCTGTTCATGCCCGATGGCGGCACCGCCCGCTGTGACTTCCCCGGTGGTGATGCCGCGCAGCTGTACCGCTCGATCCAGCGCCTGCTGGCCCTGCCCGATGCAACGCGCGTGTTCGTCTGCCACGACTACGGCCCGGGTGGACGCAGTTTCGCCAACGAAACCACCATCGGCGAACAGCGCGCGCACAACATCCACGTGCATGACGGCGTGGCCGAGGCGGAGTTCGTCAGCGTGCGACAGGCCCGCGATGCCACGCTGGAAGAACCGAAACTGATGCAGCCCGCAGTGAAGGCCAACATCCAGGGCGGGGCCTGATCGACGCCGCTGTATTGGCCGGGCATGGCCCGGCGCCACCCGGCATCACGCGCGATCATTTTCCCTGCGTGCGGACCGTCTGCCGGCCCTTCACGACCTCGAAGGTGAAGGCGTACTGCAGGGTGACGGCCACCGGTTCGACCCGCTCGGCACTGCGGCAGTCGCCGCGATCAGCCGGCACTTTGCCTGCCGCGAAGTCGCAGACTGCGGCGGACGAGTACTTCCACATGGCAACCGCCTCCTGCGCTGCCTGCAGCAAGGGCGCATTCTCCGGTGCCTCACCCGCACTGCATTCGCTGCGGTCGGTCAGCGGGATGCTGCGCTCAACGCTACCCTGCGCATCCACCACCACCTGCAGGCAGACCGTAGTCGGCGGCAGCGAGGTGCGTGGATCACGCTCGCCCACTACCGGGTCCGGTGCCGTATGCAGTTGTGGCATGCGGTAGCCTTCGCTGGCGGCCAGCGCGTAGGGCTGGATCTGGCCGGTCCCTCCCCCCGCATCGGGTCGCAGGCGCTGGTGACCCACATTCTCGCTGCGGGTATCGGCGGTGGTCAGGCGATCCTGGGTTGCACATCCCGCCAGCAGCACCGCCATCATCAGCAGCGGCGCTCGCTTCACTTCGTGTCCTCGGTGTCATCCATGGCGTAGGTAATCGGGACGCGCACGGCACCGGCCACCGGCTTGCCGTTCTTCACTGCGGGCCGATAGGTCCAGCTGCGCGCCGCAGCAATCGAGACAGCATCGAACACCCCCGGATTGGTGGCGCTGAGCACCTGGACGTCGGTGGGATGGCCTTGGGCATCCACTTCCACGCGCAGGTTCACCACGCCCACCTGGCGCTGCTCGACCGCAGATTTCGGATAGGACGGCGGCGGCATCTTGTCGACCTGGATCTCCCGATCCATGACGGCCCCTGCCGCGCCTCCCGCGCCTCCGCCCTGGCTGGCCCACGCCACCGCTCCCATCCCCAGGCACACCCCGACCACCAGTACCTGTCCCGACACCCACGGCAATGCCTTCCGCTTGGACTGCTTCAACATGGCGATGCGCTCCTTCAACACGGGTTGGCTGCGCCAATGGCAGACCGCGGGCGCAACCGGGTGGACCAGCTGCGCCTTCAGCAGCGTGCTGGCGTAGAGGCCGCGCAGCGCAGGCTGCGGGCCGATGGTGCGGGCATCGCAGGCCAGTTCCTGGTCGCGCAGGAAGCGGCGTGCGGCCCAGGGCAGCAGCGGGTGGAACCAGAACACCGCGCGCACCAGCAACAGCGCGCCGTTGGCCCAGTGGTCGCCATTGCGACGGTGGCTGCGCTCGTGCTGCACGATCAGGTGCTGTTCCTGTGCACTGAAGTGCTGGTCGAAGTCAGGGCCGACCACGATGCGCGGCCGCCACAGGCCAACCAGCGCTGGCAGGCCCGGGTCGGCGCTGGCCTGCCAGCTGCCATCGGTGCGCGGCGTCAGTGGACCCATGCGCCGTTCGAAACGGCGCTGCGCACGCAGGTCGCGCAGCAGGCAGAGGCCCATGCCCAGCGCCCATGCCAGCAGCAGGGGTGCCCATGGCAGCGACTGCCCGCTCAGTCCATCCACGGCACCCGGCAGCACTTTCAGCGGCAGCGTGGGTACCTGCTGCAACAACGCAACCTGCGGCAACGGCAGCATCAGTGCCAGCAGCAGCATCGGCAGCAGCCACCAGCTGCGGTATGCCAGACCAGCGCCCCCCAATCGCACCAGCAGCGGCCGCATCACCGCCAGCAGGACCGCGCCCACCGCCAACCACAGGCTGGCCTGCCACACTCCGTTGAGCAGCTCAGTCATGGTCCAGCTCCTGGATCAGTTTCTTCAGTTCGGTGATGTCCTGCGCGCTCAACTGGCCGCGCTCGCTGAAGTGCGCGACCAGCGGCGCCACGCGCCCTTCAAAGACACGACCGATGAAATCCTGGCTCTGTGCCGCCACCCACGCCTGGCGCTGCAGCAGCGGCCGGTACAGGTAGCGCCGGCCATCACGCTCGGCAGCAATCGCGCCCTTGGTCAGCAGACGATTGAGCAGGGTCTTGATGGTCGGTTCGGCCCAGTCGCGGTGGGCCAGTGCGGCGACCACTTCATCGGCGCTACGCGGTGCCTGCTGCCACAGCACCTCCATCACAACGGCTTCGGCTTCGCTGATCGGAGTCATGGTTTACGTCCGTAATCGATAAACCGATTACGCGCGTAATCGAATCGCCTGTCAAGCCCCTCGACTCCAGGTTCATCCTGGCTGCGCCAGCATCGATGCCTCCCGCCCCAGGCCCCGGATGAAGCCGCTGCCCAAGAAGGATTTCCCGGTCGAGCAGGCCCGCCGCTTCCTCGAACCTGGCCCGATCGTGCTGGTCAGTACCGCCTGGCGTGGCCAGCGCAACCTGATGACGATGGGCTGGCACATGGTGATGGGCTTCTCGCCGTCATTGGTCGCCACCTACCTGTGGGACGCGAACCACAGCCACGCGCTGGCCCGTGGCAGCGGCGAATGCGTGATCAACGTGCCCGGCGTGGAGCTGCTCGACACCGTGGTGGACATCGGCAACTGCAGCGGCCGCGAGGTCGACAAGTTCGCCCGTTTCGAGCTCGATGCGCTGCCCGCGCGCGAGGTCGGCGCGCCGCTGGTCGGCCAATGTCATTCGAGCTTCGAATGCCGACTCTACGACGACAGCCAGGTGCAATCGAGCAACCTGTTCATCTGGGAAATCGTTCGCGCCCACGTCGCGCCCCGGCCGAAACTGCCGCGCACGGTGCATTACCGCGGCGATGGCCAGTTCATGGTGTCCGGCGCCGAAGTCTCGCGTCGACGGCGGTTCAAGCCCGACATGCTGTAATGCCAGCACTCCCCCACACGCAGGACCGCCGCGCATGACCGAACACCTCACCGACCTGGACGCCGCCGTCGACTGGTTGTTTGCGCGCGTGGACGGGCCGCTGCGGATCGGGGCACCGCTGGCACTGGGCAAGCCGCATCGGCTGCTCAATGCCCTTTATGCACGCGTCGAGCACGATCCGTCGCGACCGCTGCAGCTGTATACCGCGCTGTCGCTGAACCCGCCGAAGGCGCGCGGCAACGGCCTGGAAGCGCGCTTCATGGCGCCGTTCGCGCAGCGCCATTTCGGCGACGATTTCCCGCGCCTGGCCTATGCCGATGCGATCGCGCGCGATGCGCTGCCGGCACATGTGCAGGTGGAAGAGTTCTACATGCAGTCCGGCGCCCTGCTCGGTTCGCGCCAGGCGCAATCCAGCTATACCAGCCTGAACTACACCCACGCCGCCGATGCGGTCGCGCAGCGCGCGCCGCAGGTGATCGTGCAGAAGGTGGCGATGCGACCGAACGATCGCCGGCTTTCGCTGTCGTGCAACAACGACATCACCCAGGACACGCTGGATGCGATGACCGCGCGCGGGCTGCCGCGCCCGTTGCTGATCGCCGAGATCGATCCGCAGCTGCCTTACATGGGCGGCTCGGCCACGGTCGATGTGTCGTTCTTCGATCTGGTGATCACCCCGCCGCCGCCGCACCCGGCGCTGTTCGGGCTGCCGCGGCAGCCGGTGGGCGATGCCGACTACGCCATCGGCCTGTACGCCAGCACGCTGGTGCGCGACGGCGGCACCCTGCAGATCGGCATCGGCACGCTGGCCGACGCGCTCAGCCATGCGCTGGTGCTGCGCCACACCGACAACGCGCGCTACCGCCGCGTGCTGCATGCGCTGGATCCACAGCTGGCCAGCCACCCGCTGGTGCAGGAGATCGGCGGACTGGATCCGTTCGAGGTGGGCCTGTACGGCTGCAGCGAGATGCTCAACGAAGGCTTCCGCCGGCTGGTGCAGACCGGGGTGATCAAGCGCAAGGTGCACGACGACCTGGCGCTGATGCAGCGCATCGAGAACGGCAGCACGCTGTCCATCGACCACGCCACCCTGGCCGCCGAGGGCGAGTACCTGCACGGCGCGTTCTACCTGGGCTCGCCGGAGTTCTACGAGTGGCTGCGCACGCTGCCGGAAGACGAATGCCGTGCGATCGGCATGCGCCGCATCAGCGAAATCAACCAGCTGTATGGCGGCAACGAGACGCTGGAGCGCCTGCAACGCCGCCATGCGCGCTTCTTCAACTCCTGCATGATGGCCACTGCACTGGGCGCGGCCGTGTCGGATGCGCTGGACGACGGACGTGTGGTGTCCGGCGTGGGTGGCCAGTACAACTTCGTGGCGATGGCACATGCCCTGCCGGAAGCGCGCAGCGTCTTGATGTTCCGCGCGGCGCGCGATGACAAGGGCCAGCGCGAATCCAACGTGCGCTGGAACTACGGGCACACCACCATCCCGCGCCACCTGCGCGACATCTACCTCAACGAATACGGCATCGCCGATCTGCGCGGCCTGACCGACGAGGACTGCGTGCATGCGATGACCGCGATCACCGAGGCCCCGTTCCAGGGTGGCCTGCTGCAGCAGGCACAGGCCTCGCGCAAGCTGTTGGCGGCGTCCCAGCCCGACCCGGAGCGCCAGCAGCGCAACACGCCACAGGCGCTGGCGGCGGCACTGGCCCCATTCCGCACCGACGGCAGCCTGCCGGACTATCCGCTGGGCAGCGACTTCAACGAGATCGAGCAGGTACTGGTGAAGGCGCTGGGTTGGCTGAAGGCCAACACGCAGACCCGCGGCGACAAGCTGCGCACGGTCTGGGCAGCTCTGCGGCAACCGGCCGGCGACGGCGATGCGGTGTACCTGCAGCGCATGGGTCTACAGGCCCCGAAGGATTTCGCCGAACGTCTGGACGCGCGCCTCCTGCGGCTGGCACTGGCGCGCACCGCCTGAGAAAAGGGGACGGAGGGGATTAAGTCGCATGTGCACAAACGACTTAATCCCCTCCGTCCCCTTTTTCCTGCGGCAAAGAAAAGGCCGGCGTGCGCCGGCCTTTTCTCATTACGTCGCGAAGCTGCTTACAGCGACTTGGCCGCTTCCACCACGTGGGCGGTGGTGATGCCGAAGTGCTTGTACAGCTGGTCGGCCGGGGCCGAGGCACCGAAGGTGTCGATACCGATCACGGCACCGTCCAGGCCGACGAACTGGCGCCAGAAACCGGTGACGCCGGCTTCCACCGCCACGCGCTTGCGCACGGCGTTCGGCAGCACCGATTCACGGTAGGCCGCATCCTGGCGCAGGAACACGTCGGTGGACGGCATCGAGACCACGCGGGTCTTGAGGCCGGCCGCGTCCAGCTGGGCCTTGGCTTCGGTGGCCAGCGAGACTTCCGAACCGGTGGCGATCAGGATCACGTCCGGGGTACCGTCGGCATCGGCCAGCACGTAGCCACCGCGCTCGATCTGGGCGATCTGCTCGGCGTTGCGCGGCTGGTGCGGCAGGTTCTGGCGGCTGAACACCAGGCAGCTCGGGCCGTCCTGGCGGGTGATCGCGGCCTTCCAGCTCACCGCCGACTCGACCGCATCGCACGGACGCCACACGTCGTTGTTCGGGATGTAGCGAAGCGAGGCCAGGTGCTCCACCGGCTGGTGGGTCGGACCGTCTTCGCCCAGGCCGATCGAGTCGTGGGTGTAGACGTGGATGGCGTGGGCCGGGATCAGCGCGCTCATGCGCACGCCGTTGCGGGCGTAGTCGCTGAACACCAGGAAGGTGGCGTCGAACGGAATGAAGCCACCGTGCAGGGCCAGGCCGTTGGCAATGGCGGTCATGCCGAACTCGCGCACGCCGTAGTACACGTAGTTGGCGTTGGCGTCGTCGCTGGCAACCGATTTGCTGCCCTTCCACAGGGTCAGGTTGGAGTGCGCCAGGTCAGCCGAGCCGCCGACGATTTCCGGCAGCAGCGGTGCATAGGCTTCGATGGCCAGCTGCGACGCCTTGCGCGAGGCAATCGTCGGGCCTTCGGCGGCCACCTGGGCGATGTAGGCATCGGCCTTGGCAACGAAGTCGGCCGGCAGTTCGCCATGCGAGCGGCGGGTCAGTTCGGCTGCTTCAGCCGGGTACTGGCTGGCGTACTTGTCGAACAGCTGTTCCCATTCGGCCTGGCGCAGCGTGCCGGCGCCGTTGGCGCGCCAGCCGTCGTAGATCGCCTGCGGGATCTCGAACGGGCCGTATTCCCAGCCCAGCTGCTTGCGGGTGGCTTCCAGTTCGTCCTTGCCCAGCGGTGCGCCGTGGCTGGATTCCTTGCCCGCCTTGTTCGGCGAACCAAAGCCAATGGTGGTGCGGCAGCAGATCAGGGTCGGCTTGTCGCTCTGCGACAGCGCGGCCTCGATGCCGGCCTTGATGCTCTCCGGGTCATGGCCATCGACATCGCGCACCACGTTCCAGCCATAGGCCTCGAAACGCTCCGGGGTGTTGTCGGTGAACCAGCCCTCGACGTTGCCGTCGATGGAGATGTGGTTGTTGTCCCAGAAGCAGACCAGCTTGTGCAGGCCCCAGGTACCGGCCAGCGAAGCGGCTTCATGCGACACGCCTTCCATCAGGCAGCCATCGCCCATGAACACCCAGGTGCGGTGGTCGACCACTTCCAGCTCCGGGCGGTTGAAGCGCTGTGCCAGCAGCTTCTCGGCCAGGGCGAAGCCCACGGCATTGGCGAAACCCTGGCCCAGCGGGCCGGTTGTGGTTTCCACGCCCGGGGTCTCGTGGCGCTCCGGGTGACCGGCGGTGTGGCTGCCCAGTTGGCGGAACAGCTTCAGCTGCTCGATCGGCAGGTCGTAACCGCTCAGGTGCAGCAGCGCGTACTGCAGCATCGAACCGTGGCCGTTGGACAGCACGAAACGGTCGCGGTTGAACCAGTGCGGGTTGCTCGGGTTATGGCGGAGATAGTCGTTCCAGAGGACTTCGGCGATGTCGGCCATGCCCATGGGCATGCCGGGGTGGCCGGACTTTGCGGTTTCAACCGCATCGGCGGCAAGGAAGCGGATGGCGTTGGCCAACTGGCGACGGGTAGGCTGCGTCATGGTTCTGTCGGAATCGGGAGGCGGCCGCGGACGTGCGGGCGGCCTATTGTCCCATAGTCGCCGGGCGGGGGGTCGGTTCACCTTGCCCGGTCGTGCCGGCCGCTGGCCGGCAACGTCGTCATCTCCCCCGGATTCCGCATGTGAAGCGGGGTCGGAGCCCATTCCTTGCGGAAAGGAATCCGACCCCGATCAGGTCGCCAGCAGTGGCGTTGGACTCAGTCCTGCTGCGGGCCCAGCGCCGGGCCGTCGTGCGATTCGCCCTTGGCCACCAGGGTGGTCAGGGCCAGGTCGCCGGTCACGTTCAGCGCGGTACGGCACATGTCCAGGAAGTGGTTCACGCCCAGGATCAGGCCAATGCCCAGCGGGTTCACGCCCACCATCGCACAGATCATCGCCACCACCGGCAGCGAGCCCGACGGCACGCCGGCGGTGCCGATGCCACCGAGGATGCAGACCGCCATCACCATGACCTGCTGGCCGATGCTCAGGTCCACGCCGAAGAACTGGGCCAGGAAGATCACCGTCACGCCCTCGAACAGCGCGGTGCCGTTCTGGTTGGCGGTGGCGCCCACGGTCAGCACGAAGCGCGACACGCGCTGCGGCAGGCCCATCTGGTCGGCCACGCGCAGCGCGGTCGGCAGGGTGGCGTTGCTGGAGGCGGTGGAGAACGCCATCACCGTCGCTTCCTGGGTATCGCGGAAGAACGACAGCGGCGAACGGCCGGACAGCCACACGGCGGTACCGTAGGTCACGATCATGTGCAGGCCGAGTGCCAGCACCACCACGCCCACGTAGGCACCGAGGCGGATGATCAGCTCGAAGCCGAACAGCGCGGCCAGGTTGAACATGAAGCAGGCCACCGCATATGGGGCCAGGCGGATGACCAGGTTGATCAGGGTCATCGAGATTTCGAACACGCCTTCAATGGCGCGGCGCAGCGGCGCGACCTTCTCATCGTCGGTCAGCACCATGCCGATGCCGAACATCAGCGCGAAGAACATCAGCGACAGGATCGCGCCGTTGTCGGACGCGGCCTGCAGCACGTTGCTCGGCACGATCGACAGCAGCATGTCCATGCCCTTCGGCGTGCCATGGATGCCGGCAACGATTTCCTTGCTGCGCTCGGCGTTCTCCGAGAGCATCATCGCGGCGACCTGCGGATCGACGCCGGCACCCGGCTTGAGCAGGTTGACCAGCACCAGGCCGATGCCCACGGCAATGCCGGACAGCAGCACGGTATACGCCAGGGTCTTCCAGCCGATGCGGCCAAGGGCGCGGATGTCGCCCATCTCCGACACGCCCATGATCAGCGCCGAGAAGATCAGCGGCACGATCAGCATGAAGATCAGGTTGAGGAACAGGCCCGACGCCGGGGTGGTGATGTAGTCCATTACCCACTTGGCACCGGCCTGCAGACCATCGACGCTGCCGCCCAGGGCGTGCACGATCAGTCCCAGGATCAGGCCGATCGCAAAGCCGATGCCCATCTTCCAATGCAGGGGCAACTTCTTCTTGTCGGCAGCAGCTGCTGTCATGCGCGGGTTTCCTCGAAAAATGAATGCACTCTAACAAAGCGCGCAAGCGGCGCCGGTTCAGGTTCGCCGCGTTGGATACAGCGGCGCCAGGCCAGTGTCAGCGGCGCCGGTAGCCGCCGACCAGTGCGGTCCGTCACGGAAGACCTCGCGCAGACGCGCGCGCAGCGATGCCAGGTCGCCCTGCCCGCCCCAGCGTGCCTGCTGCAGGTCCTGCAGCACCTGGCGCTGGCCAGGGTCATCCAACCGCGCGATGACCTGCTCGATGCGCTCAACCCCGGCCATCGCGCACAGCTGCGCTTCCACCTGATCGAAGCCTTCGCCATCCAGCGTGCGGCGCAGTTCGGTCAGGCCGGCACGTCCGCGCGCCACAGTCGGCACAGAGGGCTTGCCGGCTGCAGGCGTCGCCGCACGCGGTCGGCGGCCTCGCTGCCAGCCCCACAACAGGGTCAGCAGCCACAGCAGCGCCAGTCCGATGGCCGCGCCCATCCACGGCCACGGGCGTTCGGCCAGGCCGCTGGCGCGCGGATCGGTCGCGGCGATGCGGCTGTCCTGGCCATCGCCACCCGGCAGCGCAGCATCGGTGTCGATCGGCGGCAGCGGCGCAGGTGAAGCACTGCCACCGCCACTGCCGGCTGCGACAGCCAGTGTCAGGTCCGGCAGCTTCGCTTCCTGCGCCTTGCCTGCGCGCACATCCCACCACGGCAGGCGCGGCCCCGGCACCACCAGCGAGCCTGGCTGGCGCGGCACGATCGAGTAGCGGCGGGTGATCTTCAGCCGCGGCGTGCTGCCATTGAACGATTCTTCGTACTGCGCAGGTTCGGCGAATACCTGCGCATGGGTGCCCAGATCCGGCACCGGCAGGTCGGTGAACTGTGCGCGGGTTGCCCCTTCGGCAATCGCCTCGACCACCACAGTGGCGGCCTCACCGGTACGGGCGCTGGTCGGCGCACTGGTGTAGCGCAGCTGGAGGCTCTGCAGCGGAAGCCATGGCTGCGGCGCCTGTGCCGGTTGCGCCTGCACCTGCAGCGTGCGATCGGCGCCGGTGGCATTCATGCGGCCGTCGCCGCCGCCGAAGAAGTCGTCGAAGAAGCCACCGGCACTGCGCCCACTGAAGCGCGCACCGGCCAGCCGAAGTGCACCGCTGCGCTCGGGGATCAGCAGGAAGCGGCGCTCGACCACGTTGTAGCGGCGGCCGTTGACCTGCCGCACATCGGTGCGGTCATCGCCCACCCGCTGCAACGACGCACCTGCCGGGGTATCCAGCACCAGTTCGCCAGAGGCCAGCTGAGAAGCGAAGAACAGCCTCACCACCACGCCTACGCTCTGCTGCACGTACGGCGTTTCGTCATCGACAACGGTTTCGATGAATGCCACCGCATTGCTGTCGGGGCCGGCCACGGCAGCGGCATCCACCTGCAGGGTCAGCGGCGCGGTACGGACGCTGCCCACCTGCAGGCCCGGCACCACCAGTGCACCACTACGCCGTGGCGTCAGCGCCACGCCATACAGGTTGCGCTGCTGCATGCTGCCGTTGCTCCACTCCACCTGGCGGCTGCTGGTCTGCCCGCTGAGGTCGAAGTCGGTACGCAACGGTGTGAAGTCAGGGGCGCCCTGGTCGCTCTCGACATTGAGCGTGACCGTGTCGCCCATCGCGATGCGGTCGCGGTCCAGCCACGCGCGCGGCTGCGCCCAGGCCAGCAGCGGCAGCCACAGCAGCAGCGCCGCCAGTACCTGTCGGGGCCAATGCCCGTGCATGTTGATCGCCCGCGTCATCGCCCTTCCCTCTTCCTGCGTTCATTTTCCAGCTGGAACTTGGCCCGCAGCAATGCGCCCGGATCATCCGGCACGCGCCGCATCCACGCCTCCACCGCCTGTTGCTCCTCGCGTTGGCGCGGAGTAGCGCCGTCACTGCCTGGCACGGGTTTGCCATCCTGTTCGCCCTTGCCCTCACGTGCCTGCTGCATCGCCTGCTGCATGCGCTGGCGCTGCTGCTCATCAGCCTGGGCCTGCGCCTTGGCATCCTCCACCTGTGGTGGCGCCTGCTGTCCATCGCGGCCACGCTCACCGGGCTGAGGCGCCGACTGCGCGTCGTCGTCACCCGCCTGGGGCTGCCCCTGCTGGCCCTGCTGAGATGGTGGCTGACCCTGTCCTGGATCCTTCTGGCCCTGCTGCGGCTGCTGGCCCTGCGGGTTCCGCTGGCCCTGTGAATTGTTCTGCTGCTTCTGCTGCCCGTTCTGCTGCGGTTTCTGCTGGTCCTGGCCCCGCCCCCCCGACTGCTTGCGCCTGCGTGCGGCATCAACCACGGCACGGTTGGCGACCGCATCGGCCATGCCGGGATGCAGCGCCAGCGCGCGGTCGTAGGCGGCGATGGCTTCGTCGTAGCTGCCCTGGCGCGCCAGCGTGTTGGCCAGGTTGTACCAGCCCGCATCACTGTCGATGCCCTCGAACTGCTTGCGCGCAGTGGCGAAGTCGCCCGCACGATAGGCCTGCACGCCGTCAGCCAGGCGCTGGTGCTGCAACTGGTCGGCCCGCTTCCACAGCGTGCCCTGCGATGGCGGCGAAGCGGGCGCTGGAGCTGCCTGCGCCTGCACATCCCCCATCCAAGGCAGCAGGCCCACCGCCAGCACTGCGGCCAGCAGCGCGCGGCGGAGGAAGGCGAGCAGCGCCAGCAGCATCACCGGTGGCAGCAGCCAGAATCCTTCATCGCGCCATTGCCTGCCCTCGCCGGGCCGCTGCGCCGCAGTACCTTCGCGTGCATCAAGCACACCCAGTGCGCGCAGGTCACTGCCATCGGCGGTGATGCGCGCATAGCGACCGCCACCTGCCGTGGCCACCGCACGCAGGCGACCTTCGTCCAGCGCAGCCTGGCGGATCTGTCCGCTGTCGTCACGATACGCCGCACCCGCCGGTGTACCGAGCCCCAGCACCGACACCTGCAGGCCGAGCCCACGTGCCTGCGCGGCCGCCAATGCAGCTTCATCATCGGCTTGATCGGTGACCAGCAGGATCTGTCCCTGCGCTGCAGCGATCTGCCGCATCAGCCGCGTGGCCCAGTCGATGCCACGGTCGGCACGCTGGCCATCACGCGGCATCACATCCGGCGACAAGGCATCCAGATACAGCGCGACGTTGCTGCCGTCATCGGTCAGCGGCGCGACGGTGTAGGCATCTTCGGCGTACACCACCAGCCCCACCTGCCCACCCTTGCGTGCGCGCAGGAGCTCGCCGACCTTGGCCCTTGCCTGCAGCAGGCGCGACGGTGGCAGGTCGGTGGCAGTGATGCGGCTGGACAGATCCAGCACGATCAGCAGCGGTGCGCTGGGCTGGAACATCGGCTGTGCCTGCTGCCGCCAGCTCGGCCCCGCCATCGCCAGTGCTGCCAGCGTCCAACCCAGCAGCACTGCCAATGGCAGCCGCACGCGACGGCGAGCACCGGCCGCCAGCAGATGCGGCAACAGGTGCGCATCCACCGCCTGCCGCCACGCATCGCTGCGCCGCTGCCGGTACAGCGCCACGGCGAGAATCACCGGCAAGGCCAGCAAGGCCCACAGCCATTCCGGGCGCAGGAAGTGCAGTGCATTCCAGTCGGGAAGATGGGATGCCAACGCGATCATCGACGGCGCTCCGGCCACACCCATGCCAATGCCCCCAGCAGCAAGGCCAGGCCCAATGGCCACGCATAGCGCTCCTCGCGCGGGCGCAGGCTCGGCCCCTTCGCAGCGATCGGCTCCAGACGATCCAGTTCGGCGTAGATGCCGGCCAGCTGCGCGGTATCGCGTGCGCGGAAGAACTGGCCACCGGTCAGGCTGGCAATCTTCTTCAACGTGGCCTCGTCGACCGGGTCCTGGTCAGCGGAAATCGGAATACCGAGGAAGCGCATGCTGCCATCACCACCGAACGCGACGGTGTGGATGCGCACCCCTTCAGCCTGCGCGACTTCGGCCGCACGCAGCGGTTCCAGCACGCCGGCATTGCTGACGCCGTCGGTCAGCAGGATCAGTACACGTTGCCCTTCCGGCTGGCTGCGCAGGCGCTTCACCGCCAGGCCGATGGCATCACCGATGGCCGTCTCGCGCCCGGCCAGGCCGACCACGCTGTCGCGCAGCTGGTCGCGCACGCTGGCCAGGTCCGCAGTGAGTGGCGTGAGCGTATAAGCACGGTCCCCGAAGATCAGCAGGCCGATGCGATCGCCGGCACGACGATCCAGGAAATCGGCCAGCACGGCCTTGGCTGCGGTGAGGCGATCCACCGCCTGCCCCCCCAGCACCATGTCGCCCTCGCCCATGCTGCCGGACACGTCCATCGCCAGCATCATCTGCCGGCCCTGCTGCGGTGGCGTGATCGCTTCGCCCAGCTGTTGCGGGCGAGCCAGTGCGACGCACAGCGCGCACCAGCCCAGCCACAACAGCAGCGTACGCAGCCACGAAACATCAACGCGGCCGCCACCGGCCAGCGCTTCCAGTTCCGTCGCCGCATAGGGCACGCGCAGCGCAGCGCCGGGATCGGCACGACGCTTCCACCAGCGCATCAGCAGTGGCAGCGGCAACGCCAGCAGGGCCAGCGGCCACGCCAGCTGCAGGTCCGGCCATGGCCAGTAACTTGCCAGCAGGTTCATCGGCGGCGCTCCAGCAGCATCGCCAGGTAGCGCTCGCGCGCCCAGCTACGCACGGCCGCCACTTCGCTGGCGTCCACGCGGGGACGATAGGCACCTTCGGCCAGGAGGTTGCGGCGCGCATCCGGCAACGTGCCCTTCGGATCCACGCGCTGCCACCAGGCATCGTCACGCAGGGATTCACTGCCGGGCTGTGCCTGTCGCGCGGCGCGACGCAGCAGGCCGGCGATCGCCGCCAGTTCCGCGGTGGCATCGGCGGTGGTGGCCAGCTCCTGGTCGAACGCCTGCAACCAGCGTTGGCGACGACGGCGGCGCTGCCACCACAGCAGGGCCAGCGCCAGGATCACCAGCAACACCGCGCCACCGACCATCAGATAGCCGGGGGCCGGCGGCCACCACGACGGTGCCGGCGGCAACTGCACATCGCGCAGCGGAAGGTTGGCGCTCATGCCGGCACCTCGGTTACCGGTGGTGCCAACCAGGCGTCGCTGGGCGCATCGGTGGACAACACCTGCACGTCAACGCGGCGTGCGCCGAGCTGGCGGCGCAGCGCCTGCAGTGGTTCGACGAAGTGCGCCTGCCAGTGCGCCTGCACCTCGCTGCGACGCAGGTCGAGGCCAATGCGCTGCTGCGCGGTCTGGAACTGCAGGGCCGCCGAGGGCGGTTGCAGCTCGAGGGGATCGACCAGCAGCACCAGGCTGAGGTCATGGTGCTGGGCCAGCGCGCTCCAGCGCACGACGGGAATCCGCGCGGCCTGCTGCGGATCGGCCAGCACCAGCATGCGCGCCCCGGGGCGCAGCACGCGGGCGGCATGGTCCAGCGCGCGTTCCAGGCCGAGATCGTCGGCGGGCGGCTGTGCGTACCAGCGGGTGAGTGCGTCGAGCACGCGCAGTACACCACGCGGCCCACCCGCAGGTGTAATCGGCGCTTCGCGGTCACTGCCGCGCAGGGCACCCACGCGGTCACCGCGACGCTGCGCCGACCACGCGGCGACGGCGCCCGCGCGGGCCGCCTGCACCGACTTGAATCGCACGCGGGTGCCGAAATACAGCGCCGGCGACGTATCGGCCACGATCAGGCTGACCCGCTCGCGCTCGGCCTGGAACAGCTTGGTATGGGCACGGCCGGTCCGCGCGGTCACGCGCCAGTCGATATGCCGTGCATCATCACCGGCCACGTACTCGCGTGACTCGGCGTACTCCATGCCACGCCCACGCAGCGGCGACGGCGCCTGCCCGGCGTTGCCGGCACGGCCACGGCGTGGCGGCGGCGGCCGCTGTGCCAGCCGGCGCAGGGCCACCAGTTCGGGCAGGTGCGGGCGCAGTCCGTCGCCATCACTGACGGTGGATGCGGCTTCCAGGGATGGATCGGTCATGCGCGGGCTCAGGGTGCCGGCACCCGGGCCAGCAGCTCCTGCACCAGGCGTTCGCCATCCCAGCCTTCGGCGGTGGCTTCGTAGCTGGGCAGCACGCGATGGCGCAGCACGTCGGCGGCAACCGCACGCACATCGTCGGGGGTGACGAAGTCACGGCCGGCCAACCAGGCGCGTGCCCGGGCGCAGCGTTCCAACGCAATGGAACCACGCGGGCTTGCGCCCCAGGCGATGCGGCGCCCGAGGCCGGCGTCATAGCGCGACGGATCACGCGAGGCCAGCACAAGTTCGACCAGGTAGCGCTCCAGCGCCGGCGCCATGTGCAGGTCCAGCACTTCGCGGCGGGCGTCGAACACATCCTGCATCGGCAACTTCGCCGGTGCGGGTGCCGCTTCGCCCAGTGCGCCACGGGCACGCTCGCGGGCGAGCCGCAGGATCTCCGATTCGGCGGCCTGGTCCGGATAGCCGATGCGTACGTGCATCAGGAAACGGTCCAGCTGCGCTTCCGGCAGCGGGAAGGTACCTTCCTGCTCGATCGGGTTCTGCGTGGCCATCACCAGGAACAGCGGCGGCAACGCATAGGTGTGGCGGCCAACGGTGACCTGGCGCTCGCCCATCGCTTCCAGCAGTGCCGACTGCACCTTGGCTGGCGCGCGATTGATTTCATCGGCCAGCAGGATCGGGTGGAAGATCGGGCCGGGTACGAATTCGAGGCGCCCTTCCTGCGGGCGCCAGATCTCGGTGCCGGTCAGGTCGGCCGGCAGCAGGTCGGGGGTGAACTGCACGCGGGCGAAATCCGCCTCCAGGCGCGAGGCCAGTGCGCGGATGGCCGTGGTCTTGGCCAGTCCCGGGGCGCCCTCCACCAGCAGGTGCCCGTCGGCCAGCAATGCGATCAACAGGCGTTCGACCAAAGCCGCCTGGCCGACGATTTCGGCCGACAGCGCGTCGCGCAACTGGTTGAAGGCGCCATGCAGGCGGGAGGCGGCCGGCGCGGGCGGCGGCGAGACGGTTTCGGGCATCGGCGGTGGCAGGTTCATGGGGGCCTTTGACCGGCGCGGGACGGCACGGGTTCCCCACATCATCGCAGGGTGCCCTGCGATTGGCATCAAGAACGGCTGAACGGGCCTCTCCTCCACGCATGGCGTGGATCTACCGGATCATCCGCGGACTACGTCCGGCATGAACGAAGAAGGGCCGCACATGGCGGCCCTTGTTCGTGTCGCGGGTTCGCTGGCTCAGTTCTGCCTGGCCACGCGCAGCACCTTCGGGGTGACGAACACCAGCAGCTCGGCCTTGTCCTTGCTGCGGCCACGCTTCTTGAACAGGTTGCCCAGGAACGGTACATCGCCCAGGAACGGAACCTTGCTGATGCTGTTGCGGTCGGTGAACTCGTACACACCACCGATGACCACGGTCTGCCCGTCCTCGACCAGCACTGCGGTGTTCACTTCGCGGCGGTTGATCGACGGCACGGTGCCATAGCCTTCCAGCTGGATCAGCCGGTCCACTTCGTCCTTCTTCACCTGCATGTTGAGGAACACGCGGTTGTCGTTGGTGATGGTCGGGGTGACCTTCAGTTCCAGCACCACTTCCTTGAACTGCACGTTCGGCGTAGCGACACCGCCCGCACCGGCGCTGATGGTCACATAGCCGATTTCCTTACCCTGCTTGATCAGGGCCTCGCGCTGGTTGGTGGTGACCACGCGCGGGTTGGAGATCACTTCACCACGCGACTCCTCCTGCATGGCCGACAGCTCGACGTCCAGCAGGTAGCCGGCATTGAGGATCGACAGCGCAAGCGAGCCTGCCGGGTTGGTGGACGCCGCCGGCATGGCCCAGTTCAGGCCACGGGTGATTGCCGAGCCGACCGGCACCGGCGCCGGGCCCGTACTGCCACCGGCCAGCCAGTCGCGGTAGGCCTTGGCGTTGGTCGCATTGGCTTCGACCTGCGACTTGCGGGTTGCCTCGTTGGCTTCCAGATTGCCGCTGAAGTAGGCGTTGTCGCGGCTGCCACTGATGCCGAACCGCGCGCCCAGCTCACGCGCGAACGTATCGGTGGCGATCACGATGCGGCTTTCGATCAGCACCTGGTCGACCGGGCGGTCGATCACGTTGATCAGCTCACGCATGCGCGCGATCTTCTTCGGAATGTCGCTGATCATCAGCGTGTTGGTGCGCTCGTCGGCAACGATGCGGCCACGGCCGGACAGGAAGCCACTCTCCTCCTGCGACGACCCACCACCACCGCCACCTGCGCCACCACCGCCACCACCGCCGATGCCCTTGGCTTCGGTCAGGGCTTTGAAGATCTGGGTGGCGCTGTGGTAGTTGATCTGGACGTAATCGGTCACCAGGTCTTCGCGGTTCTCGATGGCGATGCGCGCGTCTTCCTTCTCCTGCTCGAACTTGGCCAGCTCGGCCTGCGGGCCGACCCAGATCACGCTGCCATCGCGTCGCTTGTCCAGGCCCTTGGCACGCAGCACGATGTCCAGTGCCTGGTCCCACGGCACGTTGACCAGGCGCAGGGTCACATTGCCCTGCACCGAGTCGGAGGCCACCACGTTGAGGTTGGACTCTTCGGCGATCAACTGCAGCACGGTGCGCACTGGCACGTCCTGGAAATTGAAGGTCACCGGCTTGCCGGTGAAGCCACGCTGGCCGACGGCCTTTGCGGCCTGGGTGACGCTGCCGGCGGTCACTGCACCGACGGCGGCCGGAGCCTGCCGCGCGCTGATCTCCACCACGTATTCGTTGCCGCTCTGGTAGGCCAGTGACTCCACCGCACCGCCGGTGCTCAGCACCAGCTGGGTGCCGGCGCCGGACGGCTTGGCGTCGATGCGCTGCACCGGCGTGGCGAAGTCGACGACGTTCAACGGCTTCTGCAGGTTGGCCGGCAGGCGGGCATTGCCCACGTCGACCACCACGCTGTTGCCCTGCGTGCGCAGGTCCGGGATCGCGCCCTGGCCGTCAAACTGCACGATCAGGCGGCCCGCGCCATCATCGCCGCGCTTGAAATCGATCTTGGCCACCGACAGGCCGGCCGGTGCCGCGGCCGGTGCGACGGTGGTGCCCACCGGCTTCTCCGCCGGTGCGGCGGCCAGCGCCGGAGCGCAGGCCAGCATCAGCGCGACTCCCAACGCGCTGACACGGTTCAAGGTAGAGCGCCGGTTGGGACGCAGCCCCTTGGCTTGGTGAAAGGTCATCGTGCTATCCCCAGTAAACGATCATTGATCTTCAAGCGAGAGCGTTGCCGGCCGTTCCAGCCAGCCACCCGCGCCATCCGGCACCAGTTCGATCAGCTCCACACGGTCTTCGAAGACCGCAGTGACCCGCCCGTCGCTCTGCCCCAGGTAACCGCCCGGGCGCACCCGGTAGGTCACCTTGTCCGGTCCCATCACCAGTGCGACGGTGCCGCCGCCGGTGCCGATGGTACCGACCATGTCCAGTGCGTCCAGCGGGAAGCCCTCCAGGGGCTCCTTGCGCCGGTTCGGATCCGGCCGCAATCCGCCATTCCCCTGCGGATTGGTCCAGGCATCGGTGAACGGATCACGCAGGCCCTGCGCGGAGTATTCGAAGGTCTCGAACTGCTGCATCACAGGCAACGGTTCCAGCGGCTGCGCCGGCCGGGCACGTTCGCCTTCCACCCACTTCTCGAGATTCGGCGCATCGCCCGGCGTGCTGGTCACGCCACGGCCGCAGGCGGCCAGCAGCAACACGGCAGCGGCCATCCCGCAGCGTGCAAAGAAGGAACGGATCACTTGCTGCCCTCCTTGCCGGCTTCAGCCTTCTGCTGTTCCTGCACCTCGGTTTCGTCGAGATACCGGTAGGTCTTGACCGTGCCGGACAATTCCAGCGCACCGGCACGCGAACCACCGCCAGCCTTGTCCGCCGGCTTCAGGTTGATGTCGTGCATGGTCAGGATCACCACGCGCGGCAGCGAGGCCACGCCACTGACGAACGCACCGAACTGGTGGTAGCTGCCCACCATCTTCAGCTTGATCGGCTTCTCGGCGTAGAACTCCTTGACCTGCTCCTGTTCCGGTTCGAACAGCTGGCTGGTCAGGCCGCTGGACAGCGCGGTCTGCGAAATGTCGATGATCAGGTCCGGCATTTCGGTCTTGCTGGGCAGCTGCCGCAGCATCTGCTGCAGCACCTGCTCCATCTGCGCCAGCTGCTGCTTCAGCGGCCCCAGGTTCACCGCGCGTTCCTGCTGCTTGGAGAACTCGGTGCGCAGATCGCTTTCCTTCGATTCCAGGCTGGCCAGTTCATCGCGCTTGCCGCTGATCAGCAGCATCCATGCAACGAACATGATTACCAGGGCCAGCAACGAACAGAAGACGATCTTGGCCTTCTGCGGCCAGTTGCCGATGTCGTTGAAATCCAGGTTCTTCAGATCGATTTTCTGGCTCATGCGCGGTCCCCCTGCAGCGGGGCGTAAGAGGCCTGCGGCGGCTGCGCCAGGCGGCTGCCCTCAGGCCTGGCGGCCGGGGCCGGTGCGGCGGGCTGGTTCGGCTTGGCCGGTGCAGGCGCCGGTGCGCTGGCGGGTGCTGCGGCCGGGGCCGCCGCCGGTTGGGCCGGGGCCGGTGCTGGTGCAGCAGCCGGGGCCGCCGCATCGGGGCCGGCGGCAAGCGGCGCCACGGCGGGCGTCGCAGCCGGGGCGGCCGCCACGCTGCCATCCGCGTTCAAACCGGCAGTGCCTGTCTCTTCACTCTGCGCCGGCAGCTTCACCGTGACCTTGAACATGTACGGCAGTGCCTTGATGTCCGATACCGGGCCGGCTGCAGTCTTGTCGCCGGCACTGGCCTGGATGATCGACAGCTCCGGGTTGGTCATCCAGCCGGAGGTTTCCAGGTTGCGCATGTAAGCCGACACGCGTGCATTGGACTGGGTGCGTCCCTCGAGGGTGAGCATGTCCCCCTCCTGCTGCAGGGCGGTCAGCACCACGCCGTCAGGAATCGTGCGCACCAACGCGTCGAACAGGTGGACCATCTGCGAGCGCTTGGCCTGCAGTTCCTCGATCACCTTCTTGCGGGCCAGCAGGCGGTCCTTCTGCGCATCGAGGCGGTCGATCTCCTTGTTCTGTTCCTTGACCTTCTCGATCTCGGCTTCCAGATAGGCATTGCGGTCCATCTGGCCGCTCACCTGGCGGTCGTAATAGAACCAGATCAGCAGCGACAGCAGCAGGCCACCGATCGCGGCCATGCCCAGCATTGCGTAGAACTCGCGCTGGCGTTGCTTGCGCCGCTCGGCGCGCCAGGGCAATAGATTGATGCGTGCCATCAGTCGAAGCTCCTCAGCGCCAGACCGGTGGCGATCATCAGCGCGGGGGCATCCTGGGCCAGCGCATGCGCGTTCACCTTCGGGCCCAACGTCATCTGTGCCAGCGGGTTGGCGACCACGGTCGGCACGCCCAGCTGCTCCTCGACCATTTCCGGCAGCCCGCCCAGCACGGCGCAGCCGCCGGCCAGCACGATGTGATCAACGCGGTTGAACTCACTGCCTGCATAGAAGAACTGCAGCAGGCGGCTGATCTGCTGGACCGTGGCTTCCTTGAACGGCTCCAGCACTTCCATCTCGTAGCTTTCCGGCAGCCCGCCCTGGCGCTTGGCCAGGCCGGCCTCCTCGTAGCTCAGGCCGTAACGGCGCATGATCTCGTCGGTCAGCTGCTTGCCACCGAACACCTGTTCGCGGCTGTACAGGCTGCGGCCGCCGCGCAGGACGTTGAGGGTGGTCATGGTGGCGCCGATATCGACCAGCGCGACCACGCCGTCGATGGACACCGGCAGCTCGCTGGCGACCAGGGCGTAGGCGTTCTCGACCGCGAAGGCCTCCACGTCCATCACCTTGGCCTGCAGACCACCCAGTTCCAGGGCCGACTGGCGCAGTTCCACGTTCTCCGAACGCGACGCGGCCAGCAGCACCTGGACCATCTCCGGGTTGTTCGGGATCGCCCCGATCACCTCGAAGTCCAGGTTCACTTCCTCGATCGGGTACGGAATGTAGTTGACCGCTTCCAGCTCGATCTGGGCTTCCATGTCGTTCTCGTCGAGCTCGGCCGGCATCGGGATCACCTTGGTGATCACCGCCGACCCGGCGACGGCGGCAGCGGCCAGCTTGGCCTTGCTGCCTGAACGGTTCATGGCACGGCGGATGGCCTCACCCACGGCCTCCACTTCCACGATGTTCTTCTCTACCACCGCATTCGGCGGAAGAGGTTCCACAGCGTAATGTTCCACACGGAAACGATTGCCGCTGCGGGACAGCTGCAAAAGCTTTACCGCAGTCGAACTGATGTCGACGCCTACAAGCGGCGACTGACTTTTTGGGATGAGCCCCACGGTTTCTCCCCTGCCGACGGGCACTTGGACGCAAGACCTGCGCCCGAGCATTAATAACGTATTCTTAGCAAATGGCAACGGCCCTGCTGTGAAGTTCCTCACGGATTCACGATGCAGCCCCTGACTGTTCCCCTTGCGCTCCCCGGTGCCGACCCCAGCCGCCACCTTGCGTAATCTATACTCTGCGACCACGAAATTCGCAATCGGAATCTGAACCCGATGACTCGACTCCGCCGCTGGCTGCGCTGGATCTTCCTGATTGTCCTGGTCCTGGCGCTGATCGGCGCGGCCGCCGTGGGCGGTCTGTACTACGCTGTGTCCTCCAAGCTTCCCGACGTGCAGACCCTGCGCGACGTGGAAATGCAGGAGCCGATGTACGTCTATGCTGCCGACGGCAAGCTGATGGCGGTGTTCGGCGAGACCCGGCGCACCCCGATCACCATGAAGGACGTGCCCGAGCGCCTGAAGCAGGCCTTCCTGGCCACCGAGGACGCCCGCTTCTACGAGCATGGCGGCGTGGACTACATGGGCATCGGCCGTGCGGTGTGGCTGCTGGCCACCACCAACGACAAGCGCGTGCCGGGTGGTTCCACCATCACCCAGCAGGTGGCCCGCCAGTTCTTCCTCAGCTCCGAGTACAGCTACACCCGCAAGCTGGCCGAGATCCTGCTGGCACGGAAGATCGAGTCCGAGCTGAGCAAGGACGAGATCTTCGAGCTGTACCTGAACAAGAGTTTCTTCGGCAACCGCGCCTACGGCGTGGCCGCCGCCGCCGAGTTCTACTACGGCAAGAAGCTGAACGAGCTGGACCTGGACGAGATGGCCTCGCTGGCCGGCATCCCCAAGTTCCCGTCCTCGGGCAATCCGATCTCCAATCCGGAGCGCGCCCGCCAGCGCCGCGACAACTACGTGCTGCAGCGCATGGCCGACCTGAAGTTCGTCAGCCAGGCCGAGGCCGACGCGGCCAAGGCCGTGCCGATGCACGCCACCGCCCATGAGCCGCCGGTGCAGGTCGACGCGCCGTACGTGGCCGAGCTGGTGCGCCAGGAAATGATCGCCCGCTTCGGCGGGGATGTGGTCAACAAGGGTTACCACGTCACCACCACCATCGACTCCACCCTGCAGACCGCCGCCAACCAGTCGGTGCGCGACGGCCTGCTGCTGTACGACCACCGCCACGGCTGGCACGGCGTGGAGAAGCAGGTGCAGGTGGGTGCCGGCGAAGACGCCGCCGCCCTGGCCGAGCACCTGCGCGGCATGTACGGCCAGGCCGGCCTGCTGCCGGCGATCGTCGCCAGCACCGGCGCCGATGGCAGCGCCACCGTGGTGCTGGCCAACCGCAGCGAGATCGTGCTGCCGGCCGGTGCCGCCAAGTGGACCAACAAGACCCCGGGCAAGCTGGTGCAGCGCGGTGACATCGTGCGCGTGCGTGCCGGTGCCAAGGAAGGTGAGTGGCTGCTGGACCAGATCCCGCGCGGCCAGTCCGCGCTGGTCTCGCTCGATGCCCACAACGGCGCCCTGAAGGCGCTGGTCGGTGGTTTCAGCTTCTCCGGCAACAAGTTCAACCGCGCCACCCAGGCCCGTCGCCAGCCGGGTTCGAGCTTCAAGCCCTTCATCTACGCCGCGGCCTTCGACAAGGGCTACAACCCGGCCTCGATCGTGCTCGACGCGCCCGTCGTGTTCCGCGACCGCCGCGGCAAGACCTGGGCCCCGCAGAACGACGGTGGCGGCTTCCGCGGCCCGATGCGCCTGCGTGAGGCGCTGGTGCAGTCGCGCAACCTGGTCTCGGTGCGCCTGCTCGATGGCATGGGCGTGGACTACGCGCGCAAGTACATCAGCGAGTTTGGTTTCGCCGAATCCGAACTGCCGCCGAACCTGTCGATGTCGCTGGGTACCGCCTCGCTGACCCCGCTGTCGGTGGCCCGTGGCTACGCGGTGTTCGCCAACGGCGGCTCGCGCGTGGACACCTGGCTGATCGACCAGGTCAATGACCGCGACGGCAACCTGGTGTTCAAGGAAAACCCGGCGCTGGCCTGCCGCGACTGCGCCGGCAGCAGCGACCAGCCGGTGAACCAGGTGGTGGACGGCTTCAACTTCGGCGCCCCGGCCCCGAAGGTGGACCCGGCCGCTGCGGCCAAGGCCGAAGCCAAGACCGAAACCCCGGCCGCGCCGGCCAACCCCGATGCCCGCACCGCTCCGCGTGCGATCGACGCCCGCACCGCCTACCAGCTGGTATCGATGATGCGCGACGTCGTCCAGCGCGGTACCGGCGTGCAGGCCAAGGTGCTCGGCCGCGAGGACGTGGGCGGCAAGACCGGCTCCACCAACGACCACCGCGACGCCTGGTTCTCCGGCTTCGGCGGCCCGTACGTGACCACCGTGTGGGTGGGCCGCGACGACTTCCGCTCGCTGGGCTACCGCGAGTACGGTGGCAAGGCGGCCCTGCCGATCTGGATCGACTACATGCGCACCGCGCTGAAGGACACCCCGATCGCGCAGAACGAGCCGCCCAGCGGCATGGTCCAGGCCACGCTCAACGGCGCGACCGAGTGGGTGAAGGTGGAAGACATGGATCGCCTGACCGACTACGACCTGAACCTCAATACGCCGCAGGCCGACGCCGCCGCGTTCGATATCTTCTAAGAGGCAGGTATGGGTGGGTGCCAACCGTTGGTTGGCACCGATGCGACCCTGGTAGAGGCCAACCTTGGTTGGCGCCCCGTGCCGACCAAGGTCGGCACCTGCCAAAGCATCGGTGGGTGCCAACCGTTGGTTGGCATCTCCGCGCCATACCCACGCAGATGTCACATCCGTGCGCTAATCTGTAGCCAGGTCGCAACAGGGAGTCATCGCATGCATCGCGCCCGTCAGCATGCTGCCAGCCAGACCCGCGAGCGGCGTCACCGCCTCGCCCACGAAGCCGCCCGCCTGATGGCCGAAGGCGGCATCCGCGACTATCACCAGGCCAAGTTGAAGGCCGCCAGCCGGCTCGGCATCCACGACGATGCCTCCCTGCCCCGCAACACCGAGATCGAAGACGCCCTGCGCGAATACCAGCGGCTGTTCGCTGGCCCCCAGCACGGCAGCGAACTGCAGCGCCGCCGCGAGGCTGCCATGCGTGCGCTGGAGTTCCTGCACGGCTTCTCCCCGCGCCTGGCTGGCCCAGTGTTGGAGGGCACCGCCGACGCCAACAGTCCCGTGCAGCTGCACCTGCACAGCGACGACCCGGAAGCCGTGCACCGCTTCCTGGACGAGCACGGCATTCCCGCCGAATCGCGGACGCGCCGCCTGCGCATGGACCGCGAACGCTGCCTGGACGTGCCGGTGTGGGTGTTCAGTGCCGAGGAGCTGACCTTCGACCTAGCGGTGCTGCCGTACGACGCCCTGCGCCAGGCCCCACTGTCACCAGTGGATGAGAAGCCGATGCGACGTGCGTCTGTCGCGCAGTTGCGGCAGGTGCTGGCCGAAGCGGAGATCAGCGCGTACATCGGCGGATGACGGTAGCGCCGGCCCATGGCCGGCGAGCGCAGCGGTACCTGCCTTTGGTGGGTGCGGACCGTTGGTCCGCACCGTGCTTCAGGCAATCGATTGCTGGCCGAAGAGCAGTCGAGCGCGGCTCGACTCTACAAAAGCTGCGCTACCTGCTCTGGCAGATGGCGCCCATCATGCTCCCGCTACCAGACGAAACGGGTATCGCGCAGCGGGTCGCTGAGCAGCCGCGGCAGCCACGGTACTGGGGCTCGCTGCGGATACTCCCGCATCATCTGTGCATGCATGACCTGCAGGCCCCGCAGCAACCAGATCTGGTCATAGATGTCGTTGAACCCATCCGACCACCCACTCTTCACCCGCTCATGCTCGACCGCCTCCAACGACGGCATCTGGTCCAGCGACACCTCCAGGATCGTCAACAGTGCTGTGTTGATCTGCGCATTCTCAACACCCGCCCTGCGCACATCCTCCAATCGAGCGCGAATCCGTCGGCAGTCGTACGGGACGCACCCACCCGTGGCGGTGATGTAGTCGGCGATGTCCGCCAGCATGTCGGCTTTCAGCCGCCACACCACTTCGCTGTCCATCACCTGCCGCACCCGCATCGTGCGCAACGTGCTCGCCCTTACCTCCTCCGGCGTGGTGAACGGTGCACCCGGCGTGCGGCCCGCGTGGCGCACCAGCACGATGCGATGGATCGCCTCGCTGGTGACGCCCTCGATCCGCAGCGCCGCTGCCTGAGGATGCACGCGCGGCGGCGGCACGCCCAGCATCTGCCACAGGTACCACAGCACCAGCAGCAGACCGGCGATGCATAGCCCGCTCATCAGCGTCCACAGGTCCAGGTTCCGGGTGTAGTAGCGAAAGCGCGCCCGCCAGATATAGAACGTGCGATAGCTGACGATTCCACTTACCCATCTGTACATTGCCTTCTCCTCGGCAAGGACCCCGGCGCGGCGGGGTTCATTACGCGCACCACGCCGGGGCCGCATGGCTTACCAGCCGATGCCCACGCCGACGCCCATGCTGCGTTCACCGCTGTTGGTGAACGCGCCATTGAGGCTGAAGGTGGCCGAGCCCTTCTCGTTGAGCACACGCTGGTAGCCCACCGCCATCGCCGACTCACCCTCGCTGTAGCCCACGCCCGCACCCAGGCGGTTGTAGGTGGCCAGGCCGGCGGTGTTCATCGCCATCGCGGTCTGTGCGCTGCTCATCGCCGCCATGCGGTTGAAACGCTTGTCCATCTTGTCCAGGCGACGTTCGAAATTGCTGATCGCCCCATCGGTGTACTCGTTGGCGCGTGCCAGCATCTTCTCCAGTTCAGCGGTATCGACCTGGGGCTTCGGGGTGTCCTCCTTCGTCTTCGGCTGCGGTGCAGGTTTCTCACCCTCGCCGACCGACGCCACCTGCTGGCCGCCTTCGGCCTGCGGCACCGGCGCTTCCGGTTCGGGCACTGAAGCCACCGCCATTGCCTGCGGCTGCGGCTGCGGCGCATCGATGCGCTGCTCCAGCCCGTCCATGCGGCCGTTGAGCTGCTGCTGCATCGAGTGCAGCTGGCCGCCATTGACCGCGTCGCGGCTGCCGGCCGCGATCAGGCCATTGGCAACGTTGGAAATGACCATGCCGTGGGTTCCGGCCAGAGTGAGCTGGTTGAGACCGTCCGCGCGGACCGAGGGCGTGTCCTGGAACACGCTGCGCAGCTGCGACTCGACCTGGTTCACCCGCGAGCGGTTGCTGACCACTGCGCCGTCGAGCGCTTCCAATGCACCATTGAGCGTGGACTGGGACTGGCCCTGCACGGCGAAGCTGGGGCCGACGATGTTGCCGTTGGCATCGACTTCACCGCCGAGCGCGGACAGCGCGCCGCGCAACTGGCCGACGGTGGCGGCGTTGTGGTTGGCGGTGCCGTTGGCGATGTTTATCAAGCGACGTTGCGCCGCGGGGTTGCCGAATGAAGCAACTCCAACTTCCGTAGCAGCGGAGCCGGCGCCAAGGGCCAAAGAACCCGTCGCCTCTGAATCAACCATTGCCCCAAGCCCGATCGCAATGCCTCGTGCGGAGTGCACTTGAGATCCCGCACCGACGGCGAAACCGTTAGGCGCGTCGATTGAAACTGCCGAGCCACGACCGAGGGCAACAGAGTTAACGCCAAGCGCCGTCGCATAGGCACCAAGCGCCGTGCCTCCATCAGAGCCTGTGTATGCGGAATCACCTATTGCCACGCCCAAGAAGCCAGCAAATGCATCTTTGCTTAGCTCATCTGTACTGATCTTCAGAAAACGCCCTTGACTCTCAATATTGGATACTCGCTCACTGACGCCAAACAACTGGCGACCGGTGACCACGTCGTGACTATCCGCAGAGACTGAACCATCGGCCACGCCAGTCAAACGCGCACCGCCGTAGTCGATAACGCTGGCGTCCAATCCACGCATCGCCTCCTGCCCCATCTCCTTCTCCTTACGCATCGCCTCCAGATCATTCCGATTCTGCGAGATCTTCTGCTCTGCCGCGTACAACTGGCTACCGGTCACGGCATCACGGCTTCCTGGCGCCACTCGTCCGTCAGCCAAGTTGCTCAGCACCATGCCGTTCGCGCCACTGAGCGCGATCTGGTTCATGCCATCGGCACGGGCCGACGGCGAATCCTGGAAGATCGAGCTGAGCTGATCTTCCACCTTGCCTGCGCGGCGACCTGCGGTGATGACTGCACCATCGAGTGCCATCAGCGCATCCTCGACGGTGTGTTGGGCTCCGCCCTGCACCGCGTAGGTCGGGGCGACGACGTCGCCGCTGGCGTCCATGCCCGCACCCGCGCCTAGTGCATACAGAGATTCACGGAGCTGAGAGACGACAACCGCATTGTGGCCTTCTGTTCCGCGATCGACGTTCACCAATCGCCGCCCTTTGCCTGCGCTGCCAAAGGATGCGGTTCCAAATTCGGTAGCTACCGAGCCGGTCCCAAGTGCCAGGGATCCATCAGCACCGTTCAAGACCATCGCACTCTCGCCGATAGATATCCCATTCCTTGCCCTCACCTGCGCGCCAGCGCCCATTGCAAACCCGCCTGCGGCGTCTTTTTCGACCCAAGATCCACGTCCAACTGCCACAGAGTTCACGCCCAGAGCAGTCGAGAATGCCCCAACGGCCACGCCACCGTCAGCACCGGTTTTTGCTGAATCCCCAATAGCAACGCCGAGCATTCCCGCCTCCGCGCGAGCGCTGAACTCGTCTATGCCAATACTCATGTACTGATTCAGGTCCTCCAATGCTGACACCCGCCCATTAGTCATATACAACTGCCTTCCGGAAACCGCATCGTCGCTTCGCTCACTCAGACGGGCGTCTTCAAGACCACTGACTCTCCGGTTCATATTTGCACTGTTACGCACATCCAACACCGTTCCGCTGTTCTTCTCACCCAAGCGAACATTGCCGGTTGCCGACACCTGTCCCACCAGGCCACCCAGCGTCACCGCCTGAGCCAGTGCCTTGCCTGCTTCCACCTTGGCGGTGTCCGCAGCGGCCTGTGCTTTGGCGACATTCTCGTTGGTCGTGTTCAACTGCCTGCCGGTCACCGCTTCAGCACTGGACGTGCTCAGCGTGCCGTCGGCCACACCAGTCAGCTTTCGATTCGCATTCGCGCTATTGCGCACATCCAACACCGTTCCGCTGTTCTTCTCGCCCAGGCGGACATTGCCGGTTGCCGACACCTGCCCCACCAGGCCGCCCAGCGTCACCACCTGAGTCAGCGCGTTGCTCGCATCAGATTTGGCCTCTCCCGCAGCGGTCTGTGCCTTGGCAACATTCTCATTGGTCGTGTTCAACTGCCTGCCGGTCACCGCTTCCGTGCTGGAGGTGCTCAGCGTGGCATCGGCCACACCGGTCACCTTGCGGTTGGCATTGGCACTGTTGCGGACATCCAGCGAGATGCCGCTGTTCTTCTCGCCCAAGCGGACACTGCTGGTGGACGAAGTCTGGCCGATCAGGCCGGTCACCGTGGTGACCTGGGCCAGCGCCTTGCTGGCATCAGCCTTGGCCACATCCGCAGCGGTCTGCGCCTTGGTGACATTGCCATTGGTCGTGTTGAGCTGGCGTCCGTTCACAGCGTCGGTGCTGGTCGTCGTCAGCGCGCCATCGGACACGCCGCTCACCTTGCGCGTGGCCAGCACCGCGTTGCGCATGCTGACTTCCGAGCCGGTGTTGCTGTTGGCGATGCGTACGATGCCGCCTGCGGAATCCTGCTTGATCATGCCGTCAACCCGCTCGTTCATGGCATGCAGCTGCTTGCCGGTGACCGCATCGGTGCTGGACGCGGTGACACGACCATCGGCCACGTTCACGATGCGACGGCGCACCGAGGCGCTGCCTACCGACACCGTATTGGCTTCCGTGGCCACCGAGCGGACGCCCAGGGCTACGGCGCCCTGTGCGGACGCAGACGCCGCATAGCCCAGGGCAACGCCGTCCGTAAGGGCACGGCTCTCACCGCCGATGGCGATGGCACCGGTGTAGCCCAGGCTTCCCGCACGGGCACCGCCCCCGATGGCAACACCACCTGTGCCTGCACCGGTGTCTACCCTCGCTCTGCTTCCAAGCGCCACTCCGTCAACACCATTTGAGAACGTACTTGCACCCAAGGCCACCGCATTCTCCTGCTGCGCCACCGAGCTCAATCCCAGGGCGATTGCATTTGTGCGGGTGGCAGACGAATTTGCACCAACCGCCATCGAACCCGCAGCCGAAGTGCTGGAGTTGGCACCGAGCGCAAGGGCATCCACGCCACGCGACGACGAGCCGCTGCCGAGTGCGATGGCATTTTGTGCCCTGGCCTCTGCTTTGTTCCCCAAGGCAGTGGCACCAATGTAGGCGGCATAGGCATTGGCACCAACGGCCACGTTGTGGCCGCCATCAGCGGAGGTCCTGGCGTTGTAGCCTACCGCCACGCTATCCACGGCATAGGTGCTTGCCTTGAATCCGAAGGCAGCGCTGTTCTGGCCGTTGATCCGGGCACCAATACCAAAAGCGGTGGTGTTGTCGCCCTTCATGTTCACGCCTGCACCGTAGCCAAGCGAATTCCGGCCACTGCTCAACGCATAGCCGATAAATGTGGAGTCCTCATAGGAACCAGTAATGGGCGAACAGGAGACAAACTCGCCATTTCCCAGATTGAAGGGATCGCACCCAATGTAGTAACGGGTCTTGGCGTGCACCTCTCCGCCCGCCAACATCAGCGCGACCATCAGCAGTCCACCGGCGCCAGCTGCGCGGCTCGATTTCCTGCCACAGGGCCTGGTCAACTCGCTGGCCACCTCCCAGCAGCCTTTGGCGTGATTCCAGATACGACGATAGATTCGATTCATGTGTTTCTCCTTAACAGGACAAGGAAAGTGAGGCCCCGTGCCGGGCACGGGGCGGGCAAAGTGCGGGCTCAAGTCGTTGTCGGCGCGATCGTCCGCACGTGTTCGCGATAGCCATCGCGGGTGAGCCGGTAACGCAGTTGCAGCGAGTTGCCCGGCTGAAGCTGGAACGGCAGCGTCAGTGCGGCATCGGGATAGAGGCTGTGCGACACGGGGTGTGGCGTGCAGGTGCCCGCGGCCGTGCACTCCTCGGCACCGATGATTCCAACGCGCAGCGTGCCGGTGTTGTGCAGCGTGTTGTCCTGGAGGCGCAGGTCCACCACACCGTCGTCGGGGGTGACGTTGACCAGCGCCCCCCAGACCAGGCTGACGCCGATGTTTGCCTGTGCGCCTTCGCCGTCTTCGAGGGGAGCGTCATCCGGCCCGCGCACGCCTTCGAAATAGAGACGGTAGGCCGTTTCCTTCTGGACCTGCTGCAGCGGAATCACCCGGATCAGCCGGTTGCCGCCGCCGGAAAGTGCGAACTTGCCGGGGGTGATGGCAATCGCCGCATCCGAGGCTTCCATCTCCTGTTCCTCTTCGGCAGGCGTGGCGGGATTGACGATGCGCCGCAGGCGGGTCTGCACGTACTGCGGAATGGTCGACTGCGAGTACACGCGGATCTGGGTGCCGCGCTTGGCATCCACCGCTGCGCGCATCGGGTGAATGGAAAGGTTGGCGTGTGCCGGCAGTGCAAGCAGGGCGCTCACCGGCAGCAGGCAGAACAGCAGCTTCTTCATGGCAGGCTCCTCGGGATCAGGGTTTGGCAGTGGGGACATCGAGCACCACGGTCAGCTCGCCCTCGTACAGGCCGGGGCGCTGGCTGGCGATCGGGGTGGGCGGTGTTTCCAGGGTCAGCGGCGTCGGCACGCAGTACACCGGCTGGCTGATGCCCGGCAGCATCACCAGCCGCAGCTGTGCGCTGTCGATGCCGCGCAGCTGCTGCTTGACGTTGTGCTTCATCGCCAGGCGGTGGCCGCCGTAGTCCAGGTGGACCCGGTAGTCCAGGCGCTGGCTGGCATCGCTGCCGCCATCGCGGTGCCAGAGCGAGAAGTCCGACCCTGCAGGTGGGCGTGGACCGCTGTCGCGAACCGTGACGTCGAGGTATTCGCTCTGCGAACCCAGGCCGTCGTACAGGCACATATCCAGCTGTTTCCTGCCACCCACCACCTTCTGGATGGGGTCGTAGCGCAGATCGAGATTGACCAGCGGCGCGACGGTGTCGAAGGTCGGGAAGTAGATCGAGATCGCGTCGTAGTCGGTGACGGTGAAATCGAAGTTGAAGGTGGCTGTGGCGACAGGTGCTGCGGCGGGATCGGCCTTGATGTTCAGGCGCATCGTGGCCTTCCAGTGGCCTGCGACGAGCCGTGCAATTTCAGTCTCAGGGAGTGTCAGCTGAACTCCGGTTCCAAGCGGATCATTTGGTGGGCACTGAAACCAAAGTGCCTCATAGAGATTTCGCTCCGAACTGTTCCAAAAATCGCTGGTGCAAACTCGGCCCGACATAATTCTCTGCATGAAGCCCACTGCACCTATCTCTGCCCGAAGGCCGGTTCGCTGCTCCACTGCTCGCAGGACGATCTGTGTTCTCCCAAGATCTTGGTCTATCACCCCATCAGTAGGACAACGGCCGAGTTCGGAGTCGGAGCTCGACCCACAAACCACATGGATCTGCCCATACTTCAGCGCCAGGTCGTGACTGAATCCCAGCACCGTCCGCGGCGCCCACAACTCCACATCACCGGGTACCGCCGAGCGATCCCAGCTCATCACGATGTCCCGGCTCTGGTCGGCCGGATGCGTTTCTGGCGGCCACTGCGCCCACGCCCGCGGCATCACCAGCACCGGCGCACACACCAGCATCAACACGAACATCCAACGCCGGTTCATGGCGTACCTCCTGCAGCAGCGGTCCGGGGCGTGGCGGCAATCAACGCGCGTTCCTGCAGCAGGCGGGTCACGCGGGCCTGCTGGCGGATTTCGGCCGGCAGCTGGGCCACGGCCAGCGGCTCGCAGTGCACGGCACCGACCAGCAGCACCACCTGGCGGCGCTCGCGCACCTGCAGCGGGCAGTGCAGCAGGCGGTCGTCCTGCAACAGGTACAGCGTCGTTTCGCGACGCGGGAAATCGGCAACGAAGCCGCCGTTGGCGCTGGTGCCGGGCACCGGCGCGTTGAGAATGCGGGCGCCGCCCAGCGGCACACCGGCCAGGTCGCGGGCATGGCCGATGAAGGTGTAGGTCACTTCGATCGGCACCGGCATGCGCATCAGCTTGCCGGGCGTGAGGAACATCGGCCGTGCACCGCCCACGCCGGTCACGCGGATGGCGGCGATGCTGTCCAGCGTGCTGGCGTCCTGCACTTCGGCACGTTGCGATTGATAGGCCGGTAGTGGCAGCAACCGGCGTTCGCCGATCTGCAGGCGTTGCCTGCGCAGTCCGCCCACCTGCAGTTCGGCGGCCACGCCGCGCAGGTCGGCGTCATCGGTATCGGCCACCTGCACGGCAAGGCCGGCGTCGGCGCCGTTGGCACCGCTCCAGTAGAAGCCGCGACGACCAAGCGCGAAGCCGGAATTGTGTGCGCCGCTGTAGCCGGTCTCGCTGCGGCCACGCTGCTGGTAGCGCGCCACGCTGGCGCTGGTGTGGCCGATGCCATTCTGCAGCTGGCCGCCCAGTGAAGCGCTGTAGCGCTCGTTGTTGTTGGCGCGCAGCTCGCCGGACAGCTCGCGATACTGCGTATCCAGTTCCTGGCGCAGGCTCTGGCCAATGCTGTAGTCGATCGCCGGGCGCTGATGCTGCGGCTGGCGCACATCCACGGCATAGCGGCGCTGCCCATCACCGGCAGCGCTGCGGTGCCGACGGCTCAGGCTGAGGTTGACGTAGATGCCACGGTCGCGCTCGGTGCTGCCACGCACGCTGTCGGTGCTGTTCTGCCGCCACACGCCCACGCGCGTGGAGACGCTGAAATCCTGCCAGCGATGGCTGCGGCTGAAGCTGGCCTGCCAGGTGCGGCTGAGCAGCGGCTCGCGGCGCGGTTCCAACGGCCCCGGCGGCAACAGCGGCTCGAGCCCGAACGACGGATCCTGCTCGAACTCCGGCCGATACCAGCCGGTGCGCCAGGTCTGGCGCCGGGTGTAGCCCACGTAAACATTGCCGCCCGCCAGCGGCAGCGACATCGAACCACTGAGCGCGTTGGTGCACCCCAACTGGTCGCGCGCCTCGGCCTCGAACTGGCAGGCCTTGCCACGCATGCGCTGCTGGTAGAGATTCCACGACGCCGTGCGCCGGTACGACAGCTGGTGCTGCTGCCCGTTGCTGCCGTCGCTGCCACGCATGCCGCTGAAGGTGGCGCGTACTTCCTGCGTGGCCATCACCCGGCGCAGGTCCAGGCGGAGCTCGCCGTAGCGGTGCCCGCCGAACGTGGCGGCACCGGCGGTCATCGCCGCGTCGCGGCCCAACGGCACGCGCACGCCCGCCATCGCGATACGCTCGCCATCGAAAGCATCGCTGCGGCGTTCGCTGCGGTGGCCACCCTGCACGAACCATTGCCACTGGCTGTTGGTCCAGTCGCCGCCCTTGTCGAAGGGCGCCTCCTCGGTGCGCACCAGCACACCGTCCTCGTAGATGCGCATGCGGACCAGGTAGTTGCCGAACGGGAAATTGCGGGTGTCGATCTGGTTGATGCCGGCCTGCAGGTAGAAGGTCTGCAGCAGGCGCTCGCCATCGAACACGTCCACCCGCGCATCGCGCGCCAGCAGCACGGTCAGCGGGCTGGCCTGCACCGCCGCGTCGGTGTCCACATAGGCCTGGGTGGTACCCAGGCGTGCGCCCTGGAAGCGGTCCAGCGGCAGCATGCTGAAGCTGAAGGTGCCGCCCTGCGGGCTGGACAGGTTGCGGCGGTCCATGCGCCCGGCCTGCAGGTAGTGCGCCGGCCCCAGGTCGTGGCGGTAATAGACGTTGTCGAACTGGAAATCGTCGTCGCTGTGGCTGCGATAGCGCTGCTGGTTGTAGTACCACTCGGCCGACAGGTGGCCGCGATCGAACAGGCCCAGCGTGCCGACGCCGCGTGCCGACAGCGACTGGTAGTCACGGCCACCACTGAGGTTGAGCGTCTGCTGATGCAGGAACGCGTTCTCGGCATTGGCGGTGACCGTGTGGAAACGCTCGGCGGCAGGCTTGCCGGGAATCCACTGGCGCGCCACGAACAAGCGCACCGCGCCCTCGCCTTCGTCATACAGCGCGCGCACCTCGTCGGGAGCTTCCGGCGGATCGATGTAGCCGCAGCCGGCGCTGGCACCACCGAAGCGGCAGGCCAGATGGCTGTTGCGCGGCAGCGGCTGCGACAGCGCAGGCAGCAGGGCGGCCTGCGCCTCGGCAGGCAGGTCCAGTGACTGCAGCACGCGCGCGGGATCTTCCAGCTGCACGTGCTCCAGGGTCACGCGCACCGGCGACAGCCCGGCCGAGCGGCCGAACAGCTGGATGTCGAGTTGTTCGGTCTGGCCTTCGACCAGATCTTCAAAACCGGGCGGGACGCCGCGCGCGGCCGCCAGCGGAGTGGACAACGCCAGGGCGAGCGCGACCGCCAGCCGGGTGACGGCGGGGGCGTGTAGGGTCATGGGGGCACCGCTGCAAGCGGCCGGCCCGGGATGCGGGCCGGCGCGGGGGATTACGGCGTAGCCGCCTTCTGGTTCAGCACGACGTTGACCAGGCCGCTGTACGCGCCCTTGGTGAGGATCGGCGCCGGCGTGGTCTGTGCGATGGTCAGCGGCATCGAGATCGAGGCGCCCGGGGTCGAGCCCGCACCGTTGAACAGGTCAGCGGCCTTGTACTCGCTGGCGGCTGCACCCAGCGCGCGGTTGTTCAGGCTGATGGTCATCGGCACGGTCACGGTGCCGGTCTCGTTGGCCAGGAAGAAGCTGCCATCGATACGCGCTTCGATATCCGCCTTGTCATCGTTGGAATGGATACGCACGCGCTGCGTGTTCGGAATCAGGCCACGCAGCGGATCGTGGGTCAGGGTGACCATGTCCGGCAGCGGGGTGCCGTCATCGCGCAGCAGCGCCAGGGTCGGGTCGACGTCGGCGTAGACGGAGATCTTGGTTTCCACGGCGTGCGCGGACAGCGAAGCAGTGGCCAGCGCTGCAGCGAGCGCGGCCTTCTTGATAATGGCGTGCATGGGTGTCTCTCTCGGACAGGGGGAATATGAAAGCCCCCCTCCCCTAAGGAGAAAGGGAGGGAGGCGCCGCCCGCAGAGGTGGTTGCGGGCGACGGAGAGAATGTTAGGAATCCATTGCCATGCAGGCCATTCAAGCATTCCTAAAACGTTGGAGGTTAAGGAGGATTCTTGAAGGCGCTCAATGTTTGAGGGTTATGCAAACTCCCTCACTGCTTGAATGCAATAAACCTCATTGCCTTGGGTTTGTAGAGTCGGCTGTTAGTCGACTGCTCTTCCGATACTGCGCGAAGCACACACGCTGCGCGCGTGAGTCGAGTACGGCTCGACTCTACAGCGGGTCATCCACGCATGGCGTGGATCTGCTGGATGGCATCAGGCCGCCCTTCGGCGGCCTGATGAGACATCGCGTTGGCGCACGATCAGAAGAAGATCGCGTACAGGATCAGCAGCGGAATCGGTACACCCAACAACCAGAGCAGAATCATTTTCATTGCAGGTCTCCTTGCGTGGAAGGCGGTTTACAGATCGCGGCGGCGGCCGCCCCAGGTGGCGCTGAGGCTGGCGAAGAACGCACCGATCAGCAGGGTGATGAACAGCCACAACGCGGCATAGGCGGTCGCCTTTCGGGCATCGTCGGCGGCCTGCTTGGCGGTGTTCCTGGCCTTCTCCAGCGCCGCACGCATGCGCGTCTGCACATCGGTCACGCGCGCCTGCGCTTCGGCCGGGCTCATGCCGGTTTCGCGCGCGATCAGCTGCGCCAGGTACTGGGTGTCGGCCGGATCCAGGCCATCGCCCTGCAGGCTGTTGACGATGATGCGGTTCACTTCGGCACGCACTTCGCGGCGGTCACCCATCGGGCCATTACCCGGCATCGGGCGCGGCGGCAGGCCTACGCGCACATCGCGCGGCCCGACGCTTGCAGCCGGCGGCGGTGGGGCCGGATCTGTCGCCGCTACGCCGGACGCTGCATCAGGCGCGCCCGGGGCCGGCGGCGCGCCTGCAGCTGCCGGACCCGCATCGGCAGCGTTGCGGAACAGTGAATCCACCCAGTAGTTGAGGTCGCCTTCCGGGGCCGCCGCGGCAGTGCTGCCCGCGCCCGCGGCAGCAACGCCGGCCGTGGATGCGGCAACGCCCGCGGCGGCACCGGCCACCTTTGCGCCGGCGCCCAGCACGCCACCGATTGCCGATGTGAGCAAGCCCGCGGTCAGCAGCGTGGCGACGGCCCACGACACGAAGCCATGCGCGGTATCGCGGAAATAGGTTTCATCGCCATGGATCTGCGTCCACTTGGTACGCAGGCGGCCCGCCAGATAGCCACCCAGGCCGGACGCGGCCAATGCGGTGAAGGTGAGCCAGATGATGCTGGACCAACCGAAGGTCTCTTTGCTGACGCCTTCGAACGACCATGGCGACACCGACGACAGGCCGAGGCCAACACCGAGGATCAGCAGGATGAGGGAGAGTGCAGCGGCAGCGGTGGCGCCAGCGAAGATCGCGCCCCAGGAAACGGCGCTTTCGCTGGGAGGGGCGACGATCGGGGCGGTGACGACGGCGGCGACGTCAGGGCCGAGCGGTCCGCGCTCGGGTGGGTCGAATCGGGTACTCATCGGGATGGACGCTCCATTTCAGGTGCTGCGGATGCAGCTGGCGTCCTGAGGCTGCGCGAGCGCTTGTGAAGCTGGCGAGACCCTTGAATCACGCGGTCTTGGCGCGGTAAAGCGCGTGCCAACCAAGGTTGGCACCTACCGAAGGCGGGTGCGGCGGTAGATCCGCGCCGTGCGTGGATGGGAAAGCGTGCCAACCAAGGTTGGCACCTACCGAAGGCGGTTGCGGTGGTAGATCCGCGCCGTGCGTGGATGATTTTTCGCGGGCGCCGAAATCGTGCGGACCAACGGTCCGCACCCACCAGGTCCGCTCCAAAAAAAACGCCCCGCGGATGCGGGGCGTTCTTCTCACGACTCACGCGGGGCGATCAGCCCTGGTAGTCGCGCACGTCGCTGCCGGTGTAGACCTGGCGCGGACGGCCGATCTTCATTTCCGGATCAACCTGCTGTTCCAGCCAATGCGAGACCCAGCCGGAGGTACGGCCCAGGGCGAACATGACGGTGAACATTTCGGTCGGGATCTGCAGCGCCTTGTAGATGATGCCGCTGTAGAAATCGACGTTCGGGTACAGCTTGCGGGCGACGAAGTACTCGTCCTGCAGGGCGGCCTGTTCCAGCTTCACGGCCACGTCCAGCAGCGGATCCTGCACGCCCAGCTGCTTGAGCACCTTGCTGGTCATCTCACCGATGACCTTGGCGCGCGGGTCGAAGTTCTTGTAGACGCGGTGGCCGAAGCCCATCAGGCGGAAGCCGGAGGTCTTGTCCTTGGCCTTGACCACGGCGGACTCGACGTTGTCGGCGCTGCCGATTTCTTCCAGCATCTTCAGCACGGCTTCGTTGGCACCACCGTGGGCCGGACCCCACAGCGCGGTGACACCCGCAGCGACCGACGCGTACGGGTTGGCACCGGTCGAACCGACTAAACGTACCGTCGAGGTCGAGGCGTTCTGCTCGTGGTCGGCGTGCAGGATGAACAGCAGGTCCAGCGCCTTCACCACGTCCGGGTTCAGGTCGTACTGGCCGTCAGCCGACTCGAAGGTCTGCTTCAGGAAGCGGCTGACGTAGTCCAGCGAGGTGTCCGGCTTGTTGGCCGGCAGGCCCTTGCCGTGGCGGTAGATCAGCGCCGACAGGGTCGGCACCTTGGCGATCAGGCGCACGGCGGCCTGGCGGCGCTGTTCGGCGTCGGACAGGTCCAGCGAGTCGTGGTAGATGGCCGACAGCTGCGCGATCGCAGCGGCCAGGATGGCCATCGGATGGGCATCCTTGGCGAAGCTGCCGATCAGGGTGTTGATCGACTCATCGACGTTGGCTTCGGCGGTCAGCTCATCGGTGAAGGCCTTCAGCTGCTCGGCGCTCGGGCGCTCGCCGTTGATCAGCAGGTAGGCCACTTCGACGTAGCTCGACTTTTCCGACAGCTGTTCGATCGGGTAGCCACGGTACAGCAGCACGCCCTTGTCGCCGTCGATGTAGGTGATGGCGGACTTGCAGCTGGCCGTCGCGGTGAAGCCGGAATCGTAGGTGAAGAACCCCGTTTCCTTGGTCAGCTTCGCGATGTCGACGCAGTCGTTGCCAAGGGTGGGTTTGATGACGGGCAGAACGACCGACTTGTCGCCGGCGTTGAGCGTGACCTGATCAAGATCGGACACTGTGTGCGCTCCTTCATGGGAAGGCGCCTGCCCAAGCGCATTGGTCAGGCACGTGAATGACGTCCTCGGCCTGTGCCGGGGATCAGGTCATTATCGCACAGCAGCATTTGCCCGGCGCTAGACAGAAGTCGTATACGACAGGCAGCCAGACACCGGCCGTTGAGCGGCCCGGATCGGCAAAAGCGTTGTCACACGAACGCAGTGTTCCGCCCATCCAAACGCCCGTTGGGTTGGCGTTGGGGAAAAACAAACGGCCGCGCAGAGCGCGGCCGTTGGTTCGAAGCTGGATCGACAGATCAGCGCGCGTAGCGCTTCTGGAACTTGTCGATACGGCCCGAGGTGTCGATGACCTTGTGCTTGCCCGTGTAGAACGGGTGCGAAGCCGAGGAAATTTCAACCTTGACCAGCGGGTATTCGTTGCCGTCTTCCCACTGGATGGTTTCCTTCGTCGCCATGGTCGAGCGGGTCAGGATCTTGAAATCGGAGGTGACGTCATGGAAGACGACGTCGCGGTAGTTCGGATGGATATCGGCCTTCATGGGCTCACACCGTAAATGGGCTGGTGGTCAAGAGCGGCATTATAAGCACCGGTTGCCGCCCGGGGCAACCGGTGCCGGTCAATCGACGTCAGTCCGCACCCAGGGCCTGGCGCACCAGGGCCTCGAAACGCTGCTGGTCGTAGGCCATCAGCAGATCGCAGTTGTCCGGCTGGCCGGTCTGGCGGTTCCAATCGACGATGGTGGCGCCGCGGCTGAACGTGCCGTTCAGCTCCACGTTCAGCGGGCGCGACTCGACCCGCAGCTGCCCTTCGGGGTTCAGCGCCCAGGCCATGGCCACCGCATCGGCGGTGTACCAGCGCCCGCCCTTGCTGTCTTCGGACAGGCCACGGGTCTTGCGCGAGATCAGTTCGTAGAAGCGGGCGCGATCGGAATCGGCCTGCAGCCACTTCTCGGCGTCCTGCAGCGGCAAGCCATGGGCGACGGTGGCCTCCCAGTCCGACACCAGCAGGTGCTTGAACGAGGTGAACACCACGTGCGCCGCTTCCGGGTCGAACGCAATGTTGAATTCGGCCGCCGGGGTAATGTTGCCGTGGCAGGTGACCGCGCCGCCCATCACCACGATGCGCTTGATGCGCTCGGGCAGGGTCGGGTCCAGCTTCAGTGCCAGGGCAAGGTTGGTCAGCGGGCCCAGCATCACCAGCATCAGTTCGCCGGCGTGCTCATGCGACAGGCGCAGGATGGCCAGTGCAGCGTGCTCGGCTTCAGCCTGGCGGCTCGGCGGCGGCAGGTCCACGTCGCCGTAGCCGTCACGGCCATGCACGTGGGCAGCGTCAACGGAGGGATGCAGCAGCGGATCCGGGCTACCGGCAAACACCGGTACGTCGGTGCGGCCGACGATGTCGCAGAGCTTGAGGGCGTTGCGGACGGTGTACTGCAGGCCGACGTTGCCGGCGGCGATGGTCAGGGCGACCACGTCATGCCGTTCGTCGGCAAAGGCCATCAGCAGGGCCAGGGCGTCGTCCACACCGGGGTCGGTGTCGATCAACAGGGGGATCTTGTGGGTCATCGTTGCCGTCTTCAGATCGGCAACGAAGTGTGGACCGGGATGATGACCGTTGCAAGTACGGGGGTTGGGGTTCGGCAGGGCTGCGCCCTGCACCCGCCGAATCAACGGCAAACGCCAGAGCAACGGCAAAAGCGGGTTTCCTGGGGGATGGCGGGGTGGGTCCGGTTGCGGGGGACGCCGTAAACCCATCCTTGAAGTGACCCCCGGGAGTTGGACGTCAGATCCAACCCCGAGGGATACATGAACAGATATGACGCACGTTTCAAACTGCAGGTCGCCAAAGAGGCCTGCAAGACCTCCACATCGGTCAA
>NZ_JCAFRI010000027.1:0-50938 GCF_059367915.1 Stenotrophomonas sp. YJH_SMC_19 | reverse complement strand
TGTGGAACCACCCGATCCCATCCCGAACTCGGAAGTGAAACGCAGCTGCGCCGATGGTAGTGTGGCTCAAGCCATGCGAGAGTAGGTCATCGCCAGGGTTTACACCCAAAACCCCGCTGCTCACGCAGCGGGGTTTTTCTTTGTGCGCAGTAAATGCGGGTCGTGCCGGCCGCTGGCCGGCAACCCGATGGCATTACATGGCCCGGTAGATCCACGCCATGCGTGGAGGCCCACTGCGAGGAAGCATGGCGCCAACCAAGGTTGGCCGCTACCAATCGATTGCCGGCCAGCGGCCGGCACTACCGGCAGATCCACACCAATCGTGGATCTGCCGCCGACGGTACGCAAAAGAAAAGCGGCGCCCCGTGGGGCGCCGCTCTGCTCTCAACGATGTTCAGTCGAGCATGGCCCGTCTTTACCTTGCCGGTGCCTTGTCCTTCATCATCGCGTCGCGGGCTGCCTTGAACGGGTTGCCTTCGTACCAGTTCGGCCAACGATCGGCACCGGCCAGTTCCTTGCCGACGCCGTACATCAGCTGCAGGTCCTCGACAGTCCCGTCCAGCTTCCAGGTGGACGCGTCGAACTCGTCCTTCGGACCGTGGTAGCGGTTGGCGCCGTAGTCCGCTGCGGCCTTGCGGCCGGCGTCCACGCCACCCTCGCGCAGATCCTCGCCACCATCGGCGTACAGGGCCGGCACGCCGGCCTTGGCGAAGTTGAAGTGATCCGAGCGGAAGTAGAAGCCGCTCTGCACCGAGGTCTCACCATGCAGCGTGCGGTCCTGGGCTGCAGCCAGCGGCTTGAGGATGTCCTCCAGTTCCGAGCTGCCGAAGCCGGTGACGGTCACGTCCTTGGCACGGCCGGCCACCGACATCGCGTCGATGTTGATCACACCGGCGATCTTGTCCAGCGGGAAGGTCGGGTGGGAGACGTAGTACTTCGAACCCAGCAGGCCGGACTCTTCCAGGGTCACCGCCAGGAACACCACCGAGCGCTCCGGCTTCGGATCCTGGTGGGCCATGGCTTCGGCCACCTCAAGGATGCCGGCCACGCCGGTCGCGTTGTCGACCGCACCGTTGTAGATGTTGTCGCCGGTTTCACCCTCGTGCTTGCCCAGATGGTCCCAGTGCGCCATGTACAGCACGGCCTCGTCGGCACGCTTGCTGCCCGGCAGCACGCCCACCACGTTGCGCGACTGCTTCTGCGCGATCTGGCTCTTCAGGTCGACCGCGGCGGTGGCTTTCAGCGGCACCGGCTTGAAGCCGCGCTTGCTCGCATCCTTGTAAGCCTGCGCGAGGTCCAGGCCGGCACCGGCAAACAGCGCCTTGGCGGCGTCGGCGCTCAGCCAGCCCTGCACCGGAATGCGGGCTTCCGGGTCATCCTTGGCCGGCAGGTCGTACTGCGGGCCGGCCCAGGAGTTCTTCACTACGTCCCAGCCATAGGAGGCACCGGCGGTGTCGTGCACGATCAGCGCCGCGGCGGCGCCCTTGCGCGCGGCCTCTTCGAACTTGTAGGTCCAGCGGCCGTAGTAGGTCATGCGCTTGCCGTCGAACAGCTTCGCGTCGTCAACATGGAAGCCCGGATCGTTGACGAACATCACGACCGTCTTGCCCTTCCAGTCCTGGCCGGCATAGTCGTTCCACTTCTGCTCCGGCGCATCAACGCCGTAGCCGACGAACACCAGGTCGCTGGCATCGACTTTCACCTCAGCCTGGCCGGTACGGGTGCCGACCACCATGTCGGTACCGAACTTCAGCTCGGTGGTCTTGCCACCCTGGGTGATCTTCAGCACGGTCGATGCGTCGGCCGTGGTCTCGGTCATCGGCACGTCCTGGAACCAGCTGTCACCGTTGCCCGGCTGCAGGCCGATGCGCTGCATCTGGTCGCGGATGTAGTTGACCGTCAGTTCCTCGCCCTTGCTGCCCGGCGCGCGGCCTTCGAATTCATCCGAGGCCAGGGTCTTGACCATCTCGGCGAAGTCGCCGGCGTTGATCTCGGGGGAGAACTGATGAGCCGCCGGCTTCGCGGCAGCGGTGTCGGTGGCTGACGCCGGTGCGGTGGCCGGCGTGTCTTCGCCTTTGCAGGCACTGAGCGCGGCCGCGGCGGCCAGGCACAGGAGGAGTTTGCGGGGCATCGTCGATTCCTGGAAAACAAAGGGCGGCCGCACGTCGTGCACGGCCGGTATCAGCGAGTATCACCGAACCAAGCGGTCCGGTGCGCTCAGTCCGCCGGGGCGGTTTCGGTGTCGAACGGGATCGGTTCGGCGCCGGTGACCGGACCGATGCGCGCGGTGCGATGCACGTAAAGCACCACCTCGCGTTCGAACTGCAGGGGGCCGTTGACTACGGCATTCGGGCCGACGATCACGCGCGGCTTGCGGCTGGCGGTGAGCGAGACGCTGAAGTTCGGCTTGCGCACGTGCACACCGCCGTTGACCTGGGAACCGATGCCGACGGTGATATCGCCGTTGACGGTCTCCACGTCCTTGCCGACGCGGCTTTCGACCAGGCCGATGCCACCGTTCACGGTTTCGACGCCGCCTTCGATCTGGCTGCCGCGATCGGTGAAGATGCTGCCGTTGACGGTGCTGACGCTGCCGTGTGCAATCACCTCGCGGCCCAGGCGTACGCCGCCGTTGACCGTTTCAATCTTGCCGGTACGTGCACGGTCGGCCACCTTGACCCCGCCGTTGACGGTGTCGATGCTGCCGGTCTCGACGCCTTCACCAACCCGGATACCGCCGTTGACGGTATCCAGCTTGCCGTAGCGCTGGCCAGGCTCGGCGCTGATGCTGCCGTTGACCTTGCTGATGTTGTCCTGGGCACCGGCGGGGCCGGCAACGAGCAGGACGCCCAACAACAGCGGAATGGAAAGAGTTTTCATGGGACCTCGATGGATGTGCGGCTGGCAGGCCGCGTGCGGAGATGTCACCATTCCCCGGTACCCCCTGCAACTGCCTGAAGTCACTGGAAAGCCCTTGCGCGACAACGCCTTCCCATCACGCCGACATCACATCGCCGCCATCCGCGGCGGGCGCTGCCTGCTGTTGGGGCTGGCCATCGCCTTGGCGCTGCCGTTGCAGGGCGCCGCTCAGACCACCCGCGAGACCGAGCGCAAGCTGCAGAAGCTGCGTAGCGAGTTGAAGGGCGTGGCGCAGGAGCGCAGGCAGATCGAGGGCCAGCGGGGCCAGGCCTCGCAGCAGCTGCGTGAGGCGGACGAGAAGGTGGCCCGCACCGGCCGTGCGCTTGCGCAGACTGAAACTGCGCTGCGCGAGCAGGGAAGGGCCCTGGCCGAGGCCGAACAACGCCGCAGCACGCTGCAGGCCAACCTCGCCCAGCAGCATCGCGAGCTGGCCGGCCTGCTGCGTGCGGCCTACCAGCTGGGCAACCATGCACCTCTGAAGCTGCTGCTGTCGCAGGACACGGTGGCCGATGCCAATCGTGCCCTGGCCTACCACCGCTACCTGCAACGCGAGCGGGCACAGCGCATCACCACGCTGACAGCCGACCTGAAAGAGCTGGAAGTGCTGCAGGCGCAGATCGCCGAGCGCAAGCAGAAGCTGCAGGGTGCGCAGCAGGACCAGAAGCAGCAGGCTGCGGCGCTGGAAGCCGACCGTCGCGATCGCGCCAGGACCGTCGCCTCGCTGGATGAGCGCTTCAAGGACCAGCGCGAGAAGGAACAGGCGCTGGGCCAGGACGCCAAGGCACTGGAGAAGCTGCTGGCCAACCTGCGTGCCGCTGCGGCAAGGGCCGAAGCCGAGCGCCGCGCCGCGGCGCGGCGAGCAGCCGCTGAAAAGGCCGCCGCCGAGCGTGCCGCACGCCAGGCCGCCGCGCAGGGCCGCCCGCCACCGCCGCCCACCAAGGTCCCGCCTGCCGTGGCCTCTGCGCCGGCGCCGAAGGTGGGTGGCCTGGGCTGGCCGTTGTCGGGCAACCTGTTGGCCCGCTACGGCGGAAAGCTGCCCGACGGCCGCACCAGCAGTGGTGTGTTGATCGGCGCGCCCGCCGGCAGCACCGTCACCGCCGTGGCCGACGGCACCGTGGTGTTCTCCGATTGGATGACCGGCTACGGCATGATCCTGATCGTCGATCACGGCAACGGCTACATGAGCCTGTACGCGCACAACGACACCCTGCTGAAGGATGCCGGCGCACGGGTCAGCCGCGGCGATGCGGTGGCCAAGGTCGGCAATTCCGGTGGCCAGGGCGTGACCGCGCTGTACTTCGAACTGCGCCGGGGCGGGCAGCCGGTCAACCCGGACAGCTGGCTGCAGCGGCGCTGAATCCGGCGCTGTCGCGTGGCGGACGGATTCAACGGGAATTTAGCTGTGCTTCGCGCATAATCGACGCATGTGCCTTGGGCACGATGCCAACGTCGACAGGAGTGATCCATGCGCGCAGCCCGTACCGCCACCCTCTTGCTGGCCCTGTTGCCGGCGCTGTCCTGGGCGCAGCAGACCGCGCCCGCCCCGAGCAAGGAAACCAGCGGGCAGGCAGCGAACAGCGAGGAGGCGGTGACCTCGAAGGTGCCGCTGGAGGACATCCGCCGCTTCGTGGCGGTGTACAACGCGGTGCGCGCGGCCTATGTCGACCCGGTCGATGACAAGAAGCTGATGCAGTCGGCGGTGCGCGGCCTGCTGCTCGACCTCGACCCGCACAGCACGTACTTCAACAAGGAAGACGCGCAGGCCTTCGACGAGCAGGCCAACGGCGCCTACGAGGGCATCGGCGTGGAGTTGCAGCAGCAGCCCGACAACGCCAGCATGAAGGTCATCTCGCCGATCGACGACACGCCGGCGGCCAAGGCCGGCATCCTCGCCGGTGACCTGATCATCGCCATCGACGGCAAGCCGATCAGCGCCATTGATGCGAGCGAACCGTTGCGTGGCCCGGCCGGCAGCAAGGTGGTGCTGACCATCGTGCGCGCGGGCAAGCCGAAGCCGTTCGACGTCAGCCTCACCCGCCAGACCATCCGCGTGACCAGCGTGCGCAGCCGCCTGCTGGAGCCGGGCTACGGCTACATCCGCCTGAGCACCTTCCAGGCCGACACCGGGTCGGACTTCCAGAAGCACCTGCAGCAGCTGCAGAAGCAGTCCGGTGGCCAGCTCAAGGGCCTGGTGCTGGATCTGCGCAGCAACCCGGGCGGCCTTTTGACTGCCGCGGTGCAGGTGGCCGACGACCTGCTCGACAAGGGCAACATCGTCAGCACCCGCGGCCGCATCAGCATCAGTGATGCACGGTTCGATGCGACGCCGGGCGACCTGCTGAAGGGCGCACCGGTGGTGGTGCTGGTCGATGCGGGCTCGGCCAGCGCCTCGGAAGTGCTGGCTGGGGCGCTGCGCGACAACAAGCGCGCGCGCGTGGTCGGCAGCCGCACCTTCGGCAAAGGCTCGGTGCAGACCGTGTTGCCGCTGGACAACGGTGACTCGGTGAAGCTGACCACCGCGCGTTATTACACGCCCAGCGGCAGGTCGATCCAGGCCACTGGCATCGTGCCGGAGGTCGAACTGAAGCCCGCGGCGCGCCCGGAAGACGAGGCACTGCCGGCCAGCCTGAGCGATTACAGCGAAGCGACCCTGCCGGGCCATCTGCGTGGCGACGACGAAGGCACCGAGGGCTACCACGCCGGTGCGGTGCTGCCGGGCGATGGCCCGATCAACGACGCGCTGGCCGAGCTGAAGAACCCGGGTTCGGTGGCTGCACGCTTGAAGGCCGAGGCGGCGAAGGCGGATGCGGCCAAGGCCGCGAAGGCCGCTGCGGCGAAGCCGGAAGCGAAGGTCGAACCTAAGCCGGAAGCACAGCCGGAAGCAAAGCCCGCACCGGCCCCAGCGAAGCCGTGAGGTAGCGCCGGGCCATACCCGGCGTCGGCTCAAGGGCGGAAGAAGAAACCAAATGCCGGCCAGCGGCCGGCACTACCTGGGCCTCAGAAGCCGTGGCGCTTGCGCAGGCGGCGGGCGATGGCCGCGCGCACGTAGACCCCGTACACCAGGCCGAACACGAAGCCGCCGATGTGGGCCCACCAGGCCACCATGCCGAAGCTCGGGCCGATATGGGCGAACACCACCTGCAGCGCTGCCCACACGCCGATCAGCAGGTAGGCCGGGGCACGCACGAATTCCAGGAACAGGCCAAGCGGGATCACCACGCCCAGCCGCGCCCCCGGGAACAGGGCCAGGTAGGCACCGATCAGTGCCGAGACCGCGCCACTGGCACCGATGATGATCTGGTCCGGGCTGCCCATGGTGTAGATGGCCACCAGATTCGATACCGCGCCGCCGACCAGGAACAGCAGCAGCAGGCGCCAGGGCCCCAGCACCCGCTCGGCGGGCAGGCCGAAGATCAACAGGAACACCAGGTTGCCCAGCAGATGCGACCAGTCCGCGTGCAGGAACAGGGCGGTGAACAGGCGCAGCACGCTGCCGTCCTGCAGCGTCGCCCACCAGTCGAGCGGGTGGGTCAGGCCCGTGGACAGGGCGCCCCAGTCCAGCCAGAGGCTGCCGCGGGCATCGTCCGGACGCGAGATCGACCACAGGAACGCCAGCCACAGTGCCGCAAACAGCACGGGCGTGGCCCAGCGCAGGGCCGCCTTCTTGCGGGACGGGAGGGAGACGAACATGGCACTAGCCTAGCGTGCGGGCGCTTGCGACGGGGATTGTCCTGTTCAGCTTTTGAGACGGAAAAACCGCCTGCGTCGTTATTGTTTCATTAACGGCTCTGGGTAATACTCGCATACGGCGTCGTATGTCGGGAGGGGAATCCGGCGCGCTTCGACGGGCCTCTGGGCCTGCCGGGCGCAGGCGCACTCAGAGCACCATCACCGCTTACCGGAGAGAGAGAACTACGATGCAAACCGCTTCCACCATTGCCCGACTGACCCTGCTGGCCGTCGGCGTTGCCGGTGCGCTGGCCGCCGCCGATGCCAATGCTGCCGCCTTCCAGCTGAAGGAAAACAGCGCCAAGGGCCTGGGCCGCGCGTTCGCCGGCTCCGGCAGCGCCGAAGGCGACGCCTCCATCATCGCCGTCAACCCGGCCGGCATGCGCCAGCTTGATGGCACCCTGATTCAGGGTGACCTGAGCGCCATCAGCTTCAAGGCCGAGTTCAAAGGCCAAGGCCGTAAGCCGACCGGCGCCGCGCAGACCGGCGGTGACGGCGGCGACGCTGGAATGATCGCCCCGGTTCCGGCCGCATACTTCCATATGCCAGTCGGCGAGAAGGCGCACTTCGGTGTGTCGCTGACTGCTCCGTTTGGTTTCAAGACCCAGTACGACAATGGTTGGGTGGGTCGCTACAGCGGCCTGAAGACCGATTTGAAGGCGATCGACCTCGGCTTCGCCGCATCCTATGACGTCAACCCGTACGTTTCCTTCGGTGCGTCGGTGTTCGTCGAGCACCTGACTATGGAGCTGAGCAACAACATCGATTTCGGTACTGCGCTGGCCCAGGCCCGCGTGCCGGGTTACGCCCCGGGCAGCGCCGACGGCAAGCTGACCGTTGAAGGCGACAACAATGCAGTGGGCTGGACGGTCGGTGGTCTGTTCTCGATCGATGAGAATACCCACATCGGCCTGAGCTACCGCTCCAAGGTTACGCACAAGATCACCGGTGGCGATGCCACCTTCCTGATGCCGAACGACAATGGCCGCACCGCGACCATCCTGGGACAGACTCAGCCGGGCCAGTTCGTCAGCACCAGCGGGAAGGCAACCGTAAAGCTGCCGGCGTCGGCAACCCTCAGTGTGACCCACAAGGTCAACGACCGCTGGACTGTGATGGGTGACGTCACCCGCACCGCTTGGTCGACCGCATTCGACGCTGTCACCATCGACTACGCTTCGGCCCAGAAGGACTCTGTGCTGGACTTCGGCTATCGCGATACCACCTTCGTGTCGCTGGGTGCGGACTACAAGCTGAGCGATACCGTCACCCTGCGCGGTGGTGTCGCGCTGGACCAGACCCCGACTACCGACGCTCATCGCGATGTGCGCGTGCCAGATACCAGCCGCAAGTGGCTGTCGCTGGGCGTGGGCTGGACCCCGTCGGCTAACACCGAATACAACTTCGGCTACACCCACCTGTTCACCAGCGACCCGAACGTGAACATCAAGCCGACTACCAACAACCAGGGCAACTCGCTGGCTGGCAAGTACAAGGTTCGTGGCGACGTGCTGGCAGCTTCGTTCCAGTACAAGTTCTGATCCAGGCGATTGCCTGAAGCAAGACACGGAAGGCCCCGCGTAAGCGGGGCCTTCTTTTTGCAGTGCGGCCCAGGGCATCCACGTCGGGCGTGGCTACGCCCGGTTGTGTACGCAGGGGGCGAATCCATGACAATAGCGTCATGAACCTGTCCGACCCGAACTTCCAGCTGGAGCTGGCCGCCAACATCGCCGTCGCCGGCTCGATCCTGCTGGCCGGCCGCAACAACGTGCACACCTGGTGGCTGGGCATCGTCGGCTGCGCCTTGTTTGCTGCGGTGTTCGAACGATCGCACCTGTATGCGGACATGGTGCTGCAGTTCTTCTTCATCGCCATCAGCGTGCTGGGCTGGTGGCAGTGGCTGCGCGGTGACCACGGTGCGCCGTTGCCGATCACTTCATTGCGGCCGCGCGCCTGGGCCTGGCTGGCACCGCTGGCAGTGGTGGCTACCTTCGGCTACGGCTGGATGCTGACCCGCCTGACCAACGCCTACGCGCCGTACATCGATTCGGCGGTGCTGGTACTGAGCGTGATCGCACAGATCCTGATGATGCGCCGCAAGCTGGAATCGTGGTGGGTGTGGCTGCTGGTGAACACCGTGGCGGTGCCGCTGTACTACAGCCGTGGCCTGCACCTGACCTCGATCCTCTACATCGGTTTCTGGATAAACGCGCTGGTCGCCCTGCGCCATTGGCGCCATCTGATGCGGACGGAGGCCAAGGCAGCCGATGCCGCCGCCTGAGCGCGTTGCGCGGGGGTTGGTGGTGGGCAAGTTCTGCCCGCTGCACCTCGGCCACGAACGCCTGATCGACTTCGCCGCCACGCGCTGCCGGCAGCTGCTGGTGATCGGCTGGTCGCAGCCGGGTTTCCCAGGCTACAGCGCCGAGCGTCGCGAGCGCTGGCTGCGAGCGCGCTTCCCGCAGGCGACGGTGGCGGTGCTTGATGACGCGCGCCTGGCGGCATTGTGCACGCAGCACGGTTTGCCCGTGCGCACGCTGCCGCAGGACAGCGACAACGAGCACGTGCAGCGCGAGTTCACCGCCTGGCTGTGCCTGAGCCTGTTCGGCGGGCCGGTGCAGGCGGTCTACACCGGCGAGGACTACGGCGACGGCTTCGCGCAGGCGCTGGCCACGCACTTCGGCGCGCCGGTACGCCATGAGCGGCTCGAACGCGCACTGGACGTCGGGCAGGCGTGTGGCACCCAGCTGCGCGCCGATCCGCATGCGCACCGTCATGGCCTCGCACCGCAGGTCTATGCCGGCTATGTGCAGCGCGTGGCGTTCATTGGTGGCGAGTCCAGCGGAAAGACCACGCTGGCGCGCGTGATGGCCGAGCGACTGCAGACCGCCTGGGTGCCGGAGTATGGCCGCACGCTATGGGAGCAGCAGGGCGGAGAGCTGACGCCAGATGATCTGCTTCGCATCGCAATGGCACAGCCGCAGCACGAAGACGAGACCGCACGGCATGCGCATCGCTGGCTGTTCTGCGATACCACGCCGCTGGTGACGCTGGACTACAGCGGCTGGATGTCTGGTACGGCGCCGGAGGCACTGCGGCAGGCTGCATTGCGACCGTATGACCTGCTGTTCCTGTGTGCGCCGGATATCCCGTTCGACCAGGACGGCACGCGGGTGGGCGAAGCCTTCCGGGCGCAGCAGCATGCGTGGTACGTGCGCGAGCTGGAGGCGCGGGGAGTCGACTACGTGCTGCTGGAGGGGGGGCTGGAAGCGCGCATCGCGCGCGTGCACGGCGAGCTGGCGAAGCGGGCGGACAATCGGTTCAGTGTGGCCCAGCCTCTGTAGAGCGAGCCCACGCTCGGCTGTGCGAGGAAAGCCGAGCGTGGGCCCGGCTCTACAGGAAGCAAGGCATAAAAAACCCCGCTTTCGCGGGGTTTTTCGTTCACTGCATCAACCGGGCGATCAGTCGCCCAGGGTCAGCAGCGAGGCGTTGCCGCCGGCGGCGGTGGTATTCACCGTCACCGTCTTTTCGGTGGCGAAGCGCAACAGGTAGTGCGGGCCGCCGGCCTTCGGGCCGGTGCCGGACAGGCCCTGGCCGCCGAACGGCTGCACGCCGACCACCGCACCGATCTGGTTGCGGTTGACGTAGACGTTGCCGACATGGACGCCGTTGCTGATGCGGTCGACGGTCTCGTCGATGCGCGAATGCACGCCCAGGGTCAGGCCGTAGCCGGTAGCGTTGATCTGGTCGATTACCGCGTCGAGCTGGTCGCCCTTCCAGCGGATCACGTGCAGCACCGGGCCGAACACTTCCTTCTGCAGCTGGCCCAGGTCCTTCAGTTCGTACGCGCGCGGTGCGAAGAAGGTGCCGTTGGCGGCCTCGGCCGACAGCTCGGCGGCGGCGATCAGGCGCGCTTCGCGGTCCATGCGCTCAGCGTGGTCCTGCAGGATCTTCAGCGCATCTGCGTCGATCACCGGGCCGACGTCGGTGGACAGCAGGCCGGGGTTGCCGACCTTCAGTTCCTTCATCGCACCGGCCAGCATGGTCATCACCTTGTCGGCGATGTCGTCCTGCACGAACAGCACGCGCGCAGCCGAGCAACGCTGGCCGGCGGAGGTGAAGGCCGAACCGATCGCGTCCTTGACCAGCTGTTCCGGCAGTGCCGAGGAGTCGGCGATGAAGGCGTTCTGGCCACCGGTCTCGGCGATCAGCACACCGATGGCGGCGTCACGCGCCGCCATCGCGCGGTTGATCGCACGGGCGGTGTCGGTGGAGCCGGTGAAGGCCACGCCGGCCACGCGCGGGTCGGCGGTCAGCGCGGCACCGACGGTAGCACCGTCGCCCGGCAGGAACTGCACCACCTCGGCCGGCACGCCGGCGTCGTGCAGCAGCTTCACCGCGTAGTAGCCGATCAGGTTGGTCTGCTCGGCCGGCTTGGCGATGACGCTGTTGCCGGCGGCCAGGGCGGCAGCGACCTGGCCCAGGAAGATCGCCAGCGGGAAGTTCCACGGGCTGATGCAGACGAACACGCCGCGGCCGTGCAACTGCAGCTCGTTGGACTCACCGGTCGGGCTCGGCAGCTTCTCGGCGTGGCTGAACTGCTCGCGCGCCTGCTTGGCGTAGTAGCGCAGGAAGTCCACCGCTTCGCGCACTTCGGCGATGCTGTCGGGCAGGCTCTTGCCGGCTTCCTTCACGCACAGCGCCATGAATTCCGGCATGCGTGCTTCCAGCTGGTCGGCGGCGTGCTCGAGGATGGCGGCGCGGCTGGCGGCCGGGGTGCGGTTCCAGGCCGGCTGCGCGGCTACGGCATTCGCCAGGGCCTTCTGCACGGTGGCGGCGTCTGCGGCCAGCCACTGGCCAACCACTTCACGGGTGTCGGCCGGGTTGGTCACCGGCAGCGCGGCGCCGGCCGGGTTGGCGCCCGGCACCAGCGGCGCAGCCTGCCAGGGCTTCACAGCCGCGTTGATCTGCTCGGCCAGGGCGCGCAGTTCGTTGTCGTTGGCGAGGTTGGCGCCCATGGAGTTCTTCCTGTCGTGGTTCTGGCTGCGCAGCAGGTCAACCGGCAGCGGGATCTTGGGATGCGGAATCGAAGCGAACGAGGCGACCATCTCGACCGGATCGCGGATCAGGTCGGCGATCGGCACGCGCTCGTCGGTGATGCGGTTGACGAAACTGGAGTTGGCGCCGTTTTCCAGCAGGCGACGCACCAGGTACGGCAGCAGGTCTTCATGCGAACCGACCGGTGCATACACGCGGCAGGGCAGGCCCAGGCGGTCAGCCGGCACCACTTCGGCGTACAGGTCGTCGCCCATGCCGTGCAGCTTCTGGTGCTCGTACACGCCGCCGTTGGCGATGCTGCGCACGGCCGCGATGGTATGCGCGTTGTGCGTGGCGAACATCGGGTAGATCGCGTCGGCATGGGTGAACAGCCGCTTGGCGCAGGCCAGGTAGGACACGTCGGTGTTCTGCTTGCGGGTGAACACCGGGTAGCCCGGGTAGCCTTCGATCTGCGCGCGCTTGATCTCGGCGTCCCAGTACGCGCCCTTGACCAGGCGCACCTGCAGGCGGCGACCGGCGCGGCGCGCCATGTCGGCCAGGTGGTCGATCGTGTACGGGGTGCGCTTCTGGTAGGCCTGCACGACCACGCCGAAGCCATCCCAGCCGGACAGCGAGGCGTCGGAGAACACCTGCTCGATGATGTCCAGCGACAGTTCCAGGCGGTCGGACTCTTCGGCGTCGACGGTGCAGCCGATGCCATAGCTCTTGGCCAGCTGCGCCAGTTCCAGCACGCCCGGCACCAGGTCCTTCAGCACGCGCTCGCGCTTGGCGTGCTCATAGCGCGGGTACAGCGCCGACAGCTTGATCGAGATGCCCGGGGCATTGTTGACGTCGCCATCCGGACGGCCGCCGCGTGCCTTGTGATCGCCGCCGATGGCGTGGATCGCACGACGGTAGTCTTCCAGGTAGCGCAGCGCGTCCTTCATGGTCAGCGCACCTTCGCCGAGCATGTCGAAGGAGTAGCGGTAGCTGGCGTTGTCGCCCTTGTGCGAGCGCGCCAGCGCTTCGCTGATGGTGCGGCCCATGACGAACTGGTGGCCCATGATCTTCATCGCCTGGCGCACGGCCAGGCGCACCACCGGCTCACCGACGCGGCCGACCAGGCGCTTGAACGCGCTGGGCGCATCGGCGCGGGTGGCGTCGTTCATCTGCACCAGCTTGCCGGTCAGCATCAGGCCCCAGGTGGAGGCATTGACCAGCACCGAGTCGCTGCCGCCCAGGTGCTTTTCCCAGTCGGCATCGGCCAGCTTGTCGCGGATCAGCTTGTCGGCGGTGTCCTGGTCCGGAATACGCAGCAGTGCCTCGGCCACGCACATCAGCAACACGCCTTCCTCGCTGCCCAGGTCGTACTGGCGCATGAAGGCTTCGATGGCGCCCTGGTCCTTGGCGCGCACGCGCACGCGGCCGACCAGGTCGGCGGCCAGTGCCTGCACCCGGGCCTGCTCGTCGGCGGGCAGGCGGGCCTGCGCCAGCAGCTCGCGCACGTGGGTGGCCTCGTCCTTCAACCAGGCGTCGGTGATGGCCTGGCGGAACGGGTTGGGGGGCGCCGGCAGTTCCGGCGACAGCAACGCGCCGGGACGCAGGGCGTCGGGGGCTGCAGGAGAGGAGGAAGGTGCGTTCATGCCGGTCCGGCCAGTGGAAAACTTGGCGATTTTAATCATTTTTGCGGGTTGCGGAAGTGCCCTGCAGCCACCTTCGTGAAGCGCTGATAGCCAATAGCTGCGGTGGATTCAGCGTGTTCAGCAAGTGTGGATGAGTTTGTGCCGAATTCGTCATTCGTACCGCCGACCTCATGCTGTGTTGCAGCATCGGAAAATGTGTGAATGCACCCTTGCTACCGGCGAGAGGGCGGGGCTACCATCGAGGCGTTTCCCGCGGCAGGAACGCGGTTGCGACATGATCGAGGTGCTTCCAGCTCCGGATGGGTCAGGTACGCAGCTGCGGCTGCGTCCCCCACGGGCGCTCGATGCCCGGCAGTTCGTCCTGTTGTTCACCGTGTTGTCGGGTGCGATGTGGCTGGTGTCCGCCCTCGGGTGGTTGGCCGGCAATGCATTCGCCCCCCTGTTCGCGCTGCTGTACAGCCTGGTGCTGGCGGCCGCGCTGCGTGCCTTGTGGCGCAGCGGTGAACGGCAGGAGGAGATCCGGGTAGTGCCGGCGTACGTGGAGGTCATCCCCGTACCCGGTGGATCGCCGGTGTTCCGGGCCCATCCCCACTGGGTGCGCCTGCTCACCGACGATGAGAGGGTCCGGCTGGCATCCAGCGGCCGGCAGGTGGAGGTGGGGAGTTTCCTCGCGCCGGCCGAACGTCAGACGCTCGCAGAGACACTTGAAAGCTTGCTCGCCGCCAGCGATGGCGGCAACCGACGACGCTAAGGGTCTAGGCAATGAAGCAAAGCAGCAGGTGGGGCACGAAGTGCGTGAACGCGGTCGCCGCGATGCTGGCGACCGGGGGACTGATGCCGGCGTTGGCCTGGGCCCAGGCGGCCGATCCGAAGCCGTGGCAGCTGAACATGGGCAAGGGGGTGACCCAGACCTCGCGCCTGGCCTGGGAATCGAACAACCTGTCGTTGATCATCTGCACGGTGATCGGCGTCATCGTGTTCGGGGCGATGGCCTACGCCATGTTCAAGTTCCGCAAATCCAAGGGCGCGGTCGCGGCCACCTTCAGCCACAACACCAAGGCCGAGATCATCTGGACAGTGATCCCGGTGATCATCCTGATCGTGATGGCATGGCCGGCCACGGCCAACCTGATCAAGATGTACGACACCCGCGATGCCGAGATGACGGTGAAGGTCACCGGCTACCAGTGGATGTGGAAGTACGAATACCTCGGCGAGAACGTCACCTTCACCAGCCGCCTGGACCGCGAGTCCGACCGGGTGCGGCAGAGCGGCATCGTGCCGACCCGCGAAAGCCATCCGCACTACCTGCTGGATGTCGACAACCGCCTGGTGCTGCCGGTCGATACCAAGGTGCGTTTCGTCATCACCTCCGACGACGTGATCCACGCCTGGTGGGTGCCGGCGCTGGGCTGGAAGCAGGACGCCATCCCTGGCTTCATCAACGAAGCCTGGACCCGCATCGAGCAGCCGGGTGTCTACCGCGGCCAGTGCGCCGAGCTGTGTGGCAAGGACCACGGCTTCATGCCGATCGTGGTCGAGGCGGTGTCCAAGGAAGAGTTCAAGCAGTGGCTGGCGCAGCGCAAGCCCGCGCCGCCGGCTGAGCCTGCGACGCCTGCGGCACCTGCCGAACCGACTGCACCGACGGGCGAGGCACCGGCTGCGCCTGCTGCTGCAGAAGCGGGCAGCGCGCCTGCCACCGCGGCCAGCGGAGCGTGATGTAAAGCCCGCAGCCGTTCGCGGCCGCGGTGACAACCGATTCTGAGAGGTGTTTTGCAATGGCGCACTCGGCAGTTGGGCACGACGATCATCATCACCACCAGAGCTTCTTCGAACGTTGGTTCTTCTCGACCAACCACAAGGACATCGGCACGCTGTACCTCGGTTTCAGCTTCATCATGTTCATCATCGGCGCGGCGATGAGCGTGGTGATCCGCGCCGAGCTGGCGCAGCCGGGCCTGCAGTTCGTCAAGCCCGAGTTCTTCAACCAGATGACCACCGTACATGCGCTGGTGATGATCTTCGGCGGGGTGATGCCGGCCTTCGTCGGACTGGCCAACTGGATGATCCCGCTGCAGATCGGCGCGCCGGACATGGCGCTGCCACGCATGAACAACTGGTCGTTCTGGTTGCTGCCGGTGGCTTTCAGCCTGCTGCTGCTGACCCTGTTCCTGCCCGGCGGTGCACCGGCCGGTGGCTGGACGCTGTACCCGCCGCTGTCGCTGCAGGGCGGCTACAACGTTGCCTTCAGCGTGTTCGCCATCCACGTGGCCGGCATCAGTTCGATCATGGGCGCGATCAACATCATCGCCACCGTGCTCAACATGCGTGCGCCGGGCATCGACCTGCTGAAAATGCCGATCTTCTGCTGGGCCTGGCTGATCACCGCCTTCCTGCTGATCGCGGTGATGCCGGTGCTGGCCGGCGCGGTGACCATGCTGCTGACCGACAAGTTCTTCGGCACCAGCTTCTTCAATGCCGCCGGTGGCGGTGACCCGGTGATGTACCAGCACATCTTCTGGTTCTTCGGCCATCCCGAGGTCTACATCATGATCCTGCCCGCCTTCGGCGTGGTCAGCGAGATCATCCCGACCTTCAGCCGCAAGCCGCTGTTCGGCTACCAGGCGATGGTGTACGCCACCGCCGCGATCGCGTTCCTGTCGTTCATCGTCTGGGCCCACCACATGTTCACCGTGGGCATGCCGCTGGGCGGCGAGATCTACTTCATGTTCGCCACCATGCTGATCTCGATCCCGACCGGGGTGAAGGTGTTCAACTGGGTCAGCACCATGTGGCGTGGCTCGCTGACGTTCGAGGCACCGATGCTGTGGTCGGTGGCCTTCGTCATCCTGTTCACCATCGGTGGCTTCTCCGGCCTGATGCTGGCGATCGTCGCCGCCGACTTCCAGTACCACGACACCTACTTCGTGGTCGCGCACTTCCACTACGTGCTGGTGACCGGTGCGGTGTTCGCGCTGATCGCCGCGGTGTACTACTGGTGGCCGAAGTGGACCGGGCGGATGTACAGCGAGAAGTGGGCCAAGGTGCACTTCTGGTGGTCGATCGTATTCGTCAACCTGTTGTTCTTCCCGCAGCATTTCCTCGGCCTGGCCGGCATGCCGCGTCGCATTCCCGACTACAGCGTGGCCTTCGCCGACTGGAACCTGATCAGCTCGATCGGTGCGTTCGGCATGTTCGTCACCCCGTTCATGATGGCCGCGATCCTGCTGTCGTCCCTGCGCAACGGCGAGAAGGCCGAGGCCCGTTCCTGGGAAGGCGCGCGCGGCCTGGAGTGGACGCTGCCGTCGCCAGCACCGGCACATACCTTCACCACGCCGCCGACCATCCGTCCGGGAGATCTGGCGCATGACGACATCACGCATTGAGGTGAGGCATGCATAACGAGAGCCCGCTGCCGATCGGTAGAGTCGACTGTCAGTCGACTCGCGAAGTGCAGCCGACTAACAGTCGGCTCTACCAAAGCCAAAGCCAAAGCCAAAGCCAGACCGAAGCCCAACGCCACGGCATCGAACAGCAACGCCAGCGCGCCAGGCGCACGGCGATGTGGGTCGGCGCCATCGCCGTGCTGGTCTACGTCGGCTTCATCCTCAGCGGGGTGATCGGCCGATGAGCGAGGCGCCAGCCAGCACACCGTCACGCAGTGCGGGGCTGCCGCGCCTGATCGGTGTGGCGGTGGCGGTGTTCCTGCTCACGTTCTCGCTGGTGCCGCTGTACCGCATCGCCTGCGAGAAGGTGTTCGGTGTACGCCTGGAACGCGGCCCGGGCAGCGAGGCCAGCACCGGCGCCGCCACCGGCAAGCGCACCGTGCGCGTGGAGTTCGATGGCGGCGTCAATTCGCGCCTGCCCTGGTCGTTCCATCCCGAGCAGTTGACCATGGACGTGGTGCCCGGCGAACTCAACGAAGCGCTGTACTTCGCGCGCAACGACAGCCAGCAGGCGGTGGTCGGCAGTGCGGTGCCTTCCGTGGCGCCGGCGCGTGCCTCGGGCTTCTTCAGCAAGACCGAATGTTTCTGTTTCACCGCGCAGACGCTGCAGGCTGGCGAGAAGCGCGACATGCCGGTGCGTTTCATCGTCGATCCGGACCTGCCGCCGGAGATCAAGACGATCACCTTGTCCTACACCTTCTATCGCAACGACGCGCTGTCCGATCGGCTGGCCCCGGCCGCCACTTCGGAAGGCGCGCACGCCGCACCCTGACCCGGATACCGACATGGCCCAGACACCGACCGACGCCAACGTGTACTTCGTCCCGGCCCAGAGCAAATGGCCGTTCGTGGGTTCCATCGCGATGATGGTGACCATGGTGGGCGTGGCCAGCTGGCTCAACGATGCCAGCTGGGGGCGCTGGACGTTCTACATCGGCATCGCGATGCTGGTGCTGACCCTGTTCTGGTGGTTCAGCGACGTGGTGCGCGAGTCGCAGGCGGGCAACTACAACCACCAGGTCGATGGCTCGTTCCGGATGGGGATGATCTGGTTCATCTTCTCCGAAGTGATGTTCTTCGGCGCCTTCTTTGGCGCGCTGTTCTACACCCGCAACCTGGGCCTGTCGTGGCTCAGCGGCGAAGGCCGCGGGGTGATGACCAACGAGCTGCTCTGGCAGGGTTATTCCGCCGGCTGGCCGACCAACGGCCCCGCGGCGATCGGCGGCGCGTTCCAGACCATCCCGGCCTGGGGCCTGCCGCTGATCAACACGCTGATCCTGCTCACCTCCGGCGTGACCCTGACCATCGCCCATCACGCACTGAAGGCCGGCAACCGCCGCCAGCTGCTGATCTGGCTGGGCCTGACCGTGGTGCTTGGCCTGGGCTTCCTGACCCTGCAGGCGGAGGAGTACATCCACGCCTACAAGGAACTGAACCTGACGCTCGGCTCGGGCATCTACGGTTCAACGTTCTTCATGCTGACCGGCTTCCACGGCGCGCACGTGCTGCTGGGCACGATCATGCTGATCGTGATGTGGCTGCGTTCGGCCAAGGGGCACTTTACCCGCGACAACCATTTCGGTTTCGAAGCCGCCGCGTGGTACTGGCACTTCGTCGACGTGGTGTGGTTGATGCTGTTCCTGTTCGTCTACGTGCTTTGACCCTGCAGGCAGCGGCGGGGTCAGCCGCCGATGCCGTGCGGTTTGATCCAGCCCATGTAGATGCTCACGATCACCAGCAGGATCAACGCAACCGACACCGCGATGCGGCGCGTCAGTGCGTTGACCGTGCGCTTGGTCTGGCCGCGGTCGACCAGCAGGTAATACAGGCCGGCGCCCAGATTCCAGACGATGACGATCAGAAACGCGATTACCAGCAGGGTCTTCAGCGAATCACTCATGCGCGGCTCGAGGGCAGGGTGGATGCGCCTATCTGACCGCGTTTGCGCGGACTTGTCATGATGCGCCAGCACACGCGCGTGATCGGATGGCTGCTGGCGGTGCTGGCAATGGTCGGTTTCACCGCATTGGGGCTGTGGCAGCTGCAGCGCATGCATGCCAAACAGGCAATGTTGGATGCACAAGGTCCAGCTGTGGCACAGGCGCTGCCACTGGCGCAGGCCCTGGCTGCACCTGGCGCCTTGCACGGCGTGGCCGACCACGGTCGCTTCCTGCCCGGCGTGGTGCTGCTGGACAACCAGACCCGGCACGGCCGCGCGGGCGTGAAGATCTATCGCCCGTTCCGCAGTGACGAGGGCAGCGTGCTGCTGGTCGATCTGGGCTGGCGCGCGCTGCCGCCCGATCGCAGGCTGCCGGATGTGCCGGCACCGCCTTCGCCGGTGGCGGTGCGTGGCCTGCTGGCGCCGCCGCCGTCGGCGGGGCTGGCCCTGGGCCCGGCGTTCTCCGCTACCGATGAGGCCGGGCGTTGGCTTGCCAGCCGCTTGCCCGCCGAGGGCCTGGCGGCGGCGCTTGGCCTGCCGGGATTGCCTGATCGCGTCCTGCGGCTGGACCCGGCGCTGCCCTTCGGCGACGAACGCGACCTGGACCTGCTGCCGAACACGCTGCCGCCGCAACGCCACCTGGGCTACGCCGTGCAGTGGTTCGGCCTGGCCCTGACCGTGCTGGTGGTCGCGCTGGTACTGGAGTGGCGCAGGCGACGTGCTGCCCGGTAGTGCCGGCCGCTGGCCGACAACCCCCGCATTCCTGGATGCCGGCCGGCGGCCGGCGCTACCGCGGCGTCACACCCGCATCCCTCACCCAACCATGAGAAAATGCCCCGCATGAACACTGCTACGTCCCCGCAGGCGCGCGGCTCCGGCCGCCGGACCCTGGTGCTGCTGTTTGCCGTGTTCTTCGGGGCGATGGCGCTGGCCGCCGTGCTGCGCTTCTCTGGCTGGCAGCCCACCGGGCACCGCAATGCCGGCCAGCTGCTGAAGCCGCCTGTGGACCTGCGCCAGCAGGCGCCGACCCTGGCCAACGGCCAGCCGTACCCGTGGAACCCCGAAGCCCGTACCTGGCGCCTGCTGGTGGCGCCGGCCGGTGCCTGCGACGCCCAGTGCGTCACTTTGTCGCAGGGACTGGGCAAGGTGTGGCAGCTGTTCGGCCATAACGCCGATAATGTCGAAATCCTGTGGCTGGGAACGCCACCGGCGTCGATCGCCTCGCTGCCCGCGCTGCGGCCGCTGGCTCCGTCGCCAGCACTGCGCGCGGCCCTGCCCGGCGTCGACGATCCGGCTGGCCTGCCGGTCTACGTGATCGATCCGAACGGCTTCGTGATCATGCGTCATGCCCCGGGCACCGACCTCGGTGGCCTGCGCAAGGACATGGCCACGTTGCTGAAACTGAAGTGAGTCCCGTTTGATGAGCCTTTCCGCGCGTCCGGCGCTGCACCGCAATTTCCACCGCCTGGCGTGGTTCGCCATGATCATGACCGCGAGCACGATCATGTTCGGCGCCTTCGTGCGCCTGTCCGATGCCGGCCTGAGCTGCCCGGACTGGCCGACCTGCTATGGCCAGGCCACCTGGCCGCAGCACGTGGAAGAGACCATCGGCCACCCGGCGGCGGAGATCCGCCCGCTGGAGACCCACAAGGCCTGGCGTGAACAGGTGCACCGCTTCCTGGCCGGCGCATTGGGCATCGAGATCCTGACCCTGGCGCTGCTGGCCACGCGCAAGCGGCGATTCGGAAGCACGGCGGTGGTGACCGCCTGCGTGCTGGTGGCCGCCGGCATACCCCTGTACATGATGGGCTGGCATGGCACCGCCAGTACCTTGGCTCTGATCGGCGAGGCGATCCTGCTGATCGCCGCGCTGCGCTGGAGCAACATCGACCTGGCGCGCGCTGCACTGCTGACCCTGGCCGTGGTGATCTTCCAGGCCCTGCTGGGCATGTGGACGGTGACCCTGCTGCTCAAGCCCATCGTGGTGATGGGGCACCTGCTGGGCGGCATGCTGATGTTCGCGCTGCTGGTCTGGATGGCCTGGCGCGCCACGCACATGCCGATCACCCTGGCCGAAGCACCGAAGCTGAAGTGGGTGCTGCGCATCGGCGTGGCGGTGCTGGTCACCCAGATCGCACTGGGCGGCTGGGTCAGTGCCAACTATGCGGCGCTGGCCTGCGGCGGCGGCAGCGCCTCGCTGGACAACTTCCCGCGCTGTGCCAACCAGTGGTGGCCGCAGCACAACTTCGTCGAAGGCTTCACCCTGTGGCGCGGCATCGGCGTGGATTACGAAGGCGGCGTGCTGGATGGCGCCTCGCGTATCGCCATCCAGATGGCGCACCGGCTGTTCGCGGTGGTGGTGGCCGTCTACCTGCTGTGGCTGGGCGTGCGCCTGTTCCGCTTGCCGAGCATGCGTGGCTGGGCCAGCGCGCTGATCGCGCTGCTGGTGCTGCAGGTCACCCTCGGCATCCTCAACGTGAAGCTGGCGCTGCCGCTGGAAGTGGCGGTGGCCCACAACGGCGTGGCCGTTGCCCTGTTGTTCGTGCTGGTCAGCCTGCTGGCCCGCCTGCGCGCACCGGACTGATTCCATGTTTTCCAATTACCGCCAGTACTGGGACCTGACCAAGCCCAAGGTCGTTGCCCTGATCGTCTTCACCGCCCTGGTCGGCATGGTCCTGGCCATTCCGGGCGTGCCGAGCTGGGAGCAGATGCGCGCCGGCGTGCTCGGTTTCCTCGGCATCTGGCTGGCTGCTTCGGCTGCCGCCGCCATCAACCAGCTCCTGGACGCACACATCGATGCGCAGATGGCGCGCACCTCGTGGCGTCCGCTGGTGGTGGGCAAGGTCAAGCCGTGGCAGGTGCTGGTGTTCGCCGGCGTGCTGATCGTGCTGTCGATGACCATCCTGGTGCTGTGGGTGAACCTGATCACCGCCGTGCTGACCTTCGCCTCGCTGATCGGCTACGCGGTGATCTACACCGTGTACCTCAAGCGTGCGACCTCGCAGAACATCGTCATCGGTGGCCTGGCCGGCGCGATGCCGCCGATGCTGGGCTGGGCCGCAGTGACCGGCATGCAGGGTTCGTCGGACTGGGCGTACTCGTCGCTGCTGGTGCTGATCATCTTCATCTGGACCCCGCCGCACTTCTGGGCGCTGGCGATCTTCCGCCGCGAGGACTACGCCAAGGCGGAGATCCCGATGCTGCCGGTGACCCACGGCGTGGTGCATACCCGCAAGCAGATCATGGTGTATTCGGTGGTGCTGGCGCTGGTCTGCCTGCTGCCGTACCTGGTGGGCATGAGCGGTGCGTTCTACCTGGGCGGCGCGATCGTGCTCAACGCGGTGTTCCTCTGGTATGCCTGGCGCATGCTCAACCCGCCGGACGAATTGTTCTCGATGAAGATGTTCTATTACTCCATCGTGTACCTGATGGCGCTGTTCGCCTTCCTGCTGGTGGACCACTGGATCCTGCCCTGGTTGTGAGGGGCTGCCCTTTGTAGAGTCGAGCCACGCTCGACTCAGGCCCGGTCTGATGGCGGGAGCATCCACGCACGGCGTGGATCTACTTGAACCGCGGTTGCTGCGTCGCCATTGCTGTTCCTGACCGCAAAGGAAAGGAAGGCGCAGGGATGCATTCGATCTTCCGTTGGACCACCGCGCTGCTGCTGGCGCTGGGTGTGGCCCTCACCGCGCATGCCGATGACACCGCCGCGCAGATCCGCCAGCATGCCGGTGAGCACCGCCTGCTGGTACTGGGCGAATTCCACGGCACCCGCGAGACCCCGTTGCTGGTACGCCAGCTGGTGGACGACTACAGCCGCAACGGCCCGGTCCTGCTGGCGCTGGAACTGCCACGTGCCGAGAACCCTGTGCTGCGCGACTATCTGGAATCCGATGGCGGGGCCAGGGCGCGCCGGCACCTGCACGGCCGCGCGTTCTGGACCGTGCGCGATGACCAGCATGATGGTCGCCGCAGCCGCGACATGCTGGCGATGATCGAAGGCCTGCGTGTGCTGAAGATGCAGGGGCGCGTGATCGAATTGGTTGGCTATGACGTCAATGCCAGCAGTGGCGGCAACCAGGCGCGCGATGACTTCATGGCAGCCGAGTTGCGACGGCTCTATCGAGGGTTGCCAGACAATGCACGCATGCTGGTGCTGACTGGCAATGTCCACGCCATGCTGCGGCGGCCGGAAGGTATGCCGCCGGAAATGCAGAGGCAGCCGATGGCCTCCCAGCTGCGGGATCTGGATATCTACAGCGTGCGGTTGGGTGCGCTGCGTGGCCAGGCGTGGGCGTGCGCGGACCGTTGCATGGCGCGGCCACTTCCAGAGCAGGTGGCCCCGCGGCTGCGGGGCGATACCCATGCGGAACGGGCGTACGACCTGTGGGTGTGGATGCCGGAGCTGAGCGTCGGCACGCTCGTGGATCCGTAGCGTCAGGCAACCCATCCACGCATGGCGTGGATCTACTGGTGGTTCACGCCATCCGTGGTTTGGAGTAGATCCACGCCATGCGTGGATGGTTCACTCGGAACAACCCGCGCGCCCTGTCAGGGCTTGCGCCGCGCATACCGCTGCGCGATCACACCGCAGACGATCAGCTGGATCTGGTGGTAGATCATCACCGGCAGCACGATCGCGCCGAGGCTGCCGCCGGCGAACAGCACCTTGGCGATCGGCACGCCGGTGGCCAGGCTCTTCTTCGAGCCGCAGAACACGATGGCGATCTCGTCCTCGCGGTTGAAGCGCAGCCGGCGGGCGATGAAGGTGATCAGCGGCATGGCGATGCCGAGCAGCACGGCAGCCACCACGGCCACGGCCAGCAACGAGAGCAGCGGTGTCTTGCTCCACAACCCTTCGGTCACCGCTTCGCCGAACGCCGAATACACCACCAGCAGGATCGTGCCCTGGTCGGTGTAGCGCAGCAGCGCGCGCTGCTTCTCAACCCAGCCGGCAATCCACGGCCGCAGCAGGTGGCCGGCCACGAACGGCACCAGCAGCTGCAGCACGATGCCGCCGATCGCGTGCAGTGGGTCATGCACGCCGCCGGAGGTGCCGGCCAGCGCGGTCAGCAGCAGTGGGGTCAGGAACACGCCGAGGATGCTCGACAGCGAGGCGCTGCACACCGCTGCCGGCACGTTGCCGCGGGCCATCGAGGTGAACGCGATGGACGACTGCACGGTGGACGGCAGGGTGCACAGGAACAGCACGCCCAGGTACAGCTCCGGAGTCAGCAGCCAGCCCGACAGTGGCTTGAACATCAGCCCCAGCAGCGGGAACAGGAGGAAGGTACAGGCCAGGATGGTCAGGTGCAGCCGCCAGTGCAGCATGCCGCCGATGATCGACTCGCGCGGCAGGCGCGCGCCATGCAGGAAGAACAGCGCGGCGATGGCGACGGTGGTGACATCGTCGAGCACGATGGCGGCGGCGCCCTTCATCGGCAGCAGCGAGGCCAGGCCGACGGTGCACAGCAGGGCGAGGGTGAAGTTGTCCGGTCGCAGGCGCGACCACCAGCGGGTCATGGTGGGCAAAGTCCTTGGTGCGGAGGGTGGTTCAGGGCGAGGTGACCGGTGTGGCCAGGCGCTGGCGGGTGGCGGCTTCCAGTGACTTCAGGCCGGCGCGCTGGCCGAGCTGCAGTGCCTGTTCCGGGCTGGCGTGTTCGTAGCGTGCGTTGACCAGGCCGAGCACGGCGCCGGCGCGGTTGCCGGACGCACAGTGCAGCAACACCGGCCCCTGGCTCTGCTGCAGGGCCTGGTGCACGGCGCGGATGTTGGCGGCATCGAGCCCCTCGGCGCCGGCCACCGGAATGCGCACATAGCGCAGGCCCAGCGATTCGGCCGCGTGGATTTCATCGAAGCCCCGGTCCTCGCCAGGCTGGCGCAGGTCGATCACCGTGCGCACGCCCTGCGCGGCCAGGGCCTGCAGCTGTGCGGCGCTGGGCTGGCCGCCGGCATACAGGCCGGGGCGGACTTCGTTGAGGGGCGCGTCTTCGGCCAGGGCCGTCAGTGGCAGGCAGAGCGACAACAACAGCAGGCAGGTCAGGCGCAGCAGCATGGTCTTCTCCGTGAAAACGTTCTGCCGCTACAGGCGCAGTCCGGCGCGCGCCTTCAGCAGCTCGCGCAGTTCGTACTTGTCAGTATCGTCCAGGCCCTGCTGGCGCTGCTTTGCCAACAACTCCTCCAGACGTTGCACCAGCAGCTGTTTCTCCAGCTGTGCCACGGCGTCGTGCAGTTCCTGGGTCCAGCTGGCCTCGGTGCCGGGCAGCGTCTGTGCGGCCAGGGTATGCAGCGAGGCCTGTTCCTCGCGCCCGTCGAAGTGTTCCAGCAGGGCGCCGGTGCTGATGTCCGGGCGCTGTTCGACCAGCCCCAGCAGCTCCAGCAGCAGTTCCACGCCGGGCAGGCGCAGGCCCTGGAAGTGGTGCTTGCCGCCCAGCGTCAGCGCCAGCGACGGCTGCTGCAGCAGCACGGCGATCGCGCCGCGCACCAGGCTGCGCTTGGCCACGGGCTGGATCGTCCGCTGCGGCTGGCGTTGCGGCATCGGCGTGCGTGCAGCCTGGGCGTTGCCGCCGAGCCCGGTCAGCTGCGCCAGCTGCTGCTTCATCAGGTCGCCGAAGGCGCCGTCGGGAATCTGCGCCAGCATCGGCTTGGCGCGTTCGGCCAGGCGTGCCTTGCCGTCCAGCGTGCCCAGGTTGATCTCGCGGGTCAGTTCGTCGAAGAAGAATTGCGACAGCGGCGTAGCCTGCTTCAGGCGCTCGTTGAACGCTTCGGCGCCTTCCTTGCGCACGATGGTGTCCGGGTCTTCGCCATCGGGCAGGAACAGGAAGAAGGCCTGGCGGCCATCCTTCATGCGCGGCAGCACCGACTCCAGCGCCTTCCAGCCGGCGCGGCGGCCGGCGGCGTCGCCGTCGAAGCAGAAGAACACGTCCGGTGCGTTGCGGAACAGCAGCTCGGCATGGTCCGGCGTGGTCGCGGTACCCAGCGTTGCCACCGCCTGGGTGACGCCGAACTGGAACAGCGAGACCACGTCCATGTAGCCCTCGACCACGATCAGCCGCTCGATCTTCTGGTTGGCCTGGCGCACCTGCCACAGGCCGTACAGTTCGCGGCCCTTGTGGAACAGCGCGGTTTCGGGCGAGTTGAGGTACTTGGGGCCGTCGTCCTTCTCGAACACGCGGCCGCCGAAGGCGATCACCCGGCCGCGACGATCGAAGATCGGGAACATCACCCGGTCGCGGAACTTGTCGTAGACATGGCCGCGATCGTTCTTGGAGAACAGGCCGGCACGGTCGAGCAGCTTCATGCGCCGCTCGTCCTTGCCCAGCGCATCGCGCAGGCCGCTGTACCCGTCCGGGGCGTAGCCGATCTGGAAGCGCGCGCGGTTCTCTTCGTCCACGCCACGCCCATCGAGGTAACTGCGTGCCTTGTCGCTGCTTTCCAGGTTCTTCTGGAAGAACCGGGTGGCGGCATCCAGTGCCGAATACAGCTCGCGGCTGTCGTCCTGCTGCTGGGGGCTGCGCGGGTTCTCGTTGCGCGGTACTTCCATGCCCGCGCGCTTGGCCAGCTCATCCACCGCGTCGAGGAACTCGAGGCGGTCGTAGTTCATCAGGAAGCTGATCGCGGTGCCGTGCGCGCCGCAGCCGAAGCAGTGATAGAACTGCTTGGTGGGCGAGACCGTGAACGACGCCGAGCGCTCGTCATGGAACGGGCAGCGGGCGGCGTACTCCTTGCCCTGGCGCTTCAACGGCACGCGGCTGCCCACCACCTCGACGATGTCGGTGCGGGCGAGCAGGTCGTCGATGAAAGCGTCGGGGATACGGGCCATGGGCAACAGGGCAGGGCGCGGTGCAGGACCACGCGACGGAACCGGGGGCGGTCGGCCTAGTTTACCCCCTGTCGGGCACCTGGCTGGCGGTTGCCGGATCAATGCCGGCTGCGGCCAGGTGATGACGCGCGCGCAGGCGCTCATCGATCACCGCCGTCATCAGGGCACCAACGAAGAACACGACGGTGGCGTAGTAGATCCAGACCAGCGAGATCACCAGCGCGCCCATCGAACCGTAGGCACTGCCGGGGGCCACGGTGGCGATGTAGACGCCGATGCCGTACCGGCCCAGTGCGAACAGTGCCGAGGTGATGACGCCGCCGATGAAGGCCTGGCGCCACGCCACGCGACGGTCGGGCAGGTAGTGGTACATGAAGGCGAAGCCGACTGCGTACAGCAGCAGGCTCGTGACGTACCCCAGCGCGGGCAGGATCGAGGGCAGTTGCGCGAAGGCCACCTGCAGCACCGTGGTGGCGGTCATCGACAGGATCAGCAGGAAGCCCAGCGCCAGCACCACGCCGAACGAGAACACGCGCTTGCGCAGCCAGGCCTTGAGGCCTTCCAGGCGCTCGCCGCTGGTGCGGAAGATCAGGTTCAGTGCGTTCTGCAGCTGGGCGAACACGGCGGTGGCGCCGACGAACAGCAGCAGCGTGCTCCACACACCCGCCAGCGAGCCGACATCCGGCTGGTTGTCGGCGTTCTTCAGAACGGTTTCGGCCACGGTGGCCGCGCTGCTGCCGGCCACCGAGCTGATCTGGTCGATCAGTGCCTGCTGGGCCGGTGGGTACAGCGAGGCGGTCAGCCACAGCAGCAGCACCAGCAACGGTGCCATCGACAGCAGGGCGTAGAAGGAGACGGAAGCTGCCTGGGTCAGCACGTCGACGTCGACGAAGCGCTTGGCCACCGCCATCGGGAAGCTGTCCTGCAGGCGCTTGATGTACTTGCGCAGTGACACGGGAACGTTGGGCTCGGGTTCAACCATGTGTGCGGTTGTAGCAGGCGACCGACGAAGGTGCGGTGAAGCGGGTGCATCAATGGGGTCAGAGCCCTTCCGTGTCGCGGAAGGGATCCGACCGCAAGTGCTGGATTACGCCAGCAGCTGCTTGACCAGCTTGGAGACCAGGCCCATGTCGGCCTGGCCGGCGAGCTTGGGCTTCAGTGCGCCCATCAGCTTGCCCATGTCGGCCGGGCCGGAGGCGCCGGTTTCGGCGATGGCGGCCTGGATGGCGGCCACGATCTCGGCTTCGCCCATCTTGGCCGGCAGGTAGGCTTCGATGACCACGATCTCGGCGCGCTCGATCTCGGCCAGGTCTTCGCGGTTGGCGGCTTCGTACTGGCTGACCGAGTCCTTGCGCTGCTTGACCATCTTGTCGAGCACGGCGATCACGGCGGTGTCGTCCAGTTCGATGCGCTCGTCCACTTCGCGCTGCTTGATGGCGGCATTGATCAGGCGGATCACGCCCAGCTTGTGCTTCTCGCCCGCCTTCATGGCGGCCTTCATGTCTTCGGTGAGCTGCTGCTTCATGCTCATGAGGAACCTCGTGGTGGTAGGTGGGGCGGGGGCGGATGCCCGAACCCGGAAACGCAAAAAGCCGGCGACGCTCGCGCGTGCCGGCTTCGGCTCCATCGCGACAGGCAGGCCCGCCGCAATGAAGATGCGTCCGATCAGTACAGGCGCTGACGCTTGGTGACGTCGCGCGACGAGCGGCGCAGCTGACGCTTCACAGCAGCGGCGGCCTTGCGCTTGCGCTCCTGGGTCGGCTTTTCGTAGAACTCGCGCTTGCGGGTTTCGGCCAGCACACCGGCCTTTTCGCAAGTGCGCTTGAAGCGGCGAAGAGCAAACTCGAAGGGCTCGTTCTCGCGGACTTTGACGCTGGGCATGGAATCTCCGGGACACAGTAGAACCGGGTCACGCCCGGCGAGCCGCACATTATAGCGGCGAATAGACAAACTGCAAGCGGCCAACCCTGAATACGGGCCGGAAGTTCGAAAGCAGTGAGATCTGCACATCCCCCGAGGGGGCGGCAGGGGCGTCATAATAGCAGGCATGCGAGTCCTTGGCATCGAATCTTCCTGTGATGAGACCGGCGTGGCGGTGTATGACACCGGCCTGTCCGGCAGCGCGGCCCTGCGCGCCCATGCGGTCTACAGCCAGATCGCCCTGCACGCCGAATACGGGGGTGTGGTGCCAGAGCTGGCCAGCCGCGACCACGTCCGCAAGCTGCTGCCGCTGGTGCGCCAGACCCTGGCCGAAGCCGGTCTGGGGGTAGGCGATATCGATGGCGTGGCTTATACGGCCGGTCCCGGCCTGGTCGGCGCGCTGCTGGTGGGCGCGGGCGTGGCGCGTTCGCTGGCCTGGGCGCTGGAGGTACCAGCCGTGGGCGTACACCATATGGAAGGCCACCTGCTGGCCCCGCTGATGGAAGACGACCCGCCGGAAGCGCCGTTCGTGGCACTGCTGGTGTCCGGTGGCCATACCCAGCTGGTGGCGGTGGATGCGATTGGCCAGTACCGCCTGCTGGGCGAAACCCTGGATGATGCGGCCGGCGAGGCCTTCGACAAGACTGCCAAGCTGATGGGGCTGCCGTACCCGGGCGGCCCGCAGCTGGCCAGGCTGGCCGAGCAGGGCACGCCGGGCGCGTACCGCTTCGCGCGGCCGATGACCGACCGCCCGGGGCTGGATTTCAGCTTCTCCGGCCTGAAGACCCAGGTCCTGATGGCCTGGCGCGACAGCGACCAGAGCGAGCAGACCCGTGCCGACATCGCCCGGGGCTTTGAAGATGCGGTGGTCGAGACCCTGTCGATCAAGTGCGAGCGCGCGCTGGAAGCGGCGGGGACCAACGTGATCGTGGTGGCCGGCGGCGTCGGCGCCAACAAGCGCCTGCGCGCCCGCCTGCAGCAGATGGCCGAGCGCCTCGGCGGCCGCGCCTGCTTCCCGCGGCCGGCACTGTGCACCGACAACGGGGCGATGATTGCCTTCGCCGGCGCGCTGCGCCTGCAGGCCGGCCAGCACAGCCCGCCGAAGGTGGATGTGACCCCGCGCTGGGACATGGCGACCCTGCCGGCGGTGTGAACCGGTAGCGTCGGGCCACGGCCGGCGGACGCATTACCGATGCGCTGCCAACGGCGACGCCGCCAGCACGGTTGTCGCCCGCTCATGGCGCTGCAGCCAGCCCAGCGTGTGCGGGCAGCGGGCATGGATCAGCCGCCCGATCGCGGCCAGGTCGGCGCCGATGTCGCGCTCGAGGATGGGCTCGTGATGGGCGATGCGGTTGCGCAGGTGGCGGATGCGGTCGAGGTCAGCATGGATGTTCCTGCGGACCACGCTGAGAGCATCCTGTGGCGCGTTCGGCAACGCAATCTTCAAGCCCCGCGCCCAGATGGCTCCCTCGAAGCGCCGCGTGAAAAGCTGCTGCCAGAAAGCGAAACGAAGACTGGCGATGATCTCCGGAGTGTCCATCCGAGGATCTGCCTGTCTATGGATATCCTGCAAGGCCGACAACGCGCCATCTGCTGGCATCCGCTGCAGCAGTGCAGGATGCCAGGGCCAGCGCGGCCCGAAGGTATGCGCCAGCGCCGCGGCCACCGCATTGCGGATTACGATTTCACAGACGTGCAGGGGAGATAGCAGCGCGCCGCACATCTGCATGTTCCATACGTAAAGTGAGGCGGCGTCCAAACAGTGCCGGTATGCAATGCGTTTGTACGTCGCCCACCGTGGGCGTGACAGCGCTGCCTGCAGGATTCGTTGCTCTCTCATCAAATACGGGACCACATGGCGGATCACTAGCCTGCGCTGGTTGCCGCAGGCGTGATATCGGGCAATGCCGCCGTGTCAGGCAGCAAAATTCCTGTATCGCCTTGGGCTTCCTCCAGTATGTCGTGATTGACTCTGGACCGTAGAGGAAATGAACGTCACGATCTGCATCGTGTGCTCCGGGACTCGCGGCTGGATTCCAGCTCCCCCCGGGGACGTTGAGAGGTACCAAAGGGCCCCGCTAGCAGGGCCCTTTGTTTTTTCCGGACCGCCCTACGCCGTTGGCCCGCCGCCCGTTCCGGGCAGGCTCACCGCCGTGCCGGTACCATGGCCGTCTGTATTCGGCTGGTAACCGCAATGGACAAGGTTTTCATCGAGGGGCTGACGATCGACGCCCTGATCGGCATCTACGATTGGGAGCGGCGGATCCGCCAGGACCTGGTGTTCGACCTGGAAATGGGCTTCGACAACCGCCGCCCCGCAGCCACCGATGACATCGCCCACACCCTGAACTACAAGGCGGTGAGCAAGCGCCTGGAACAGTTCGTGCGCGAGTCGGAGTTCGGCCTGGTCGAGACCCTGGCCGAGCGTTGCGCGCAGATCGTGCTGGACGAGTTCGACGTGAAGTGGCTGCGCCTGAAGCTGAGCAAGCCGGGCGCGGTGCGCGGCGCGCGCGCGGTGGGCGTGATCATCGAACGCACGCGGGACTGACCCGGTCGTGCCGGCCATTGGCCAGCAACCCCGGTAGTGCCGGCCGCTGGCCGGCAACCTTGGCAACAACGAAACAGACAGGAGACAACCGATGGTGGACGCGGTGGTGGCGGTACAGTGGCTGGAACGGCTGCAGAACACACTGGAACCCTATCCTGGCGCCTACCTGGCGTTGATGATCTCGGCGCTGCTGATCGCCGCTGGCCTGGCCAACTGGGTGACCAAGCGCATCCTGCTGCGCGGGCTGCGACGCCTGCTCAGCCGCCTGCCGGGCGCTGATACCGGCCGCGGCAGCCACCTGATGCGGGTGATCTCGCGTCTGTCCAATGTGGTGCCCAGCCAGGTGATCGCCTCGGGCATCCGCATCGTGCCGGACCTGCCGCCGGGGCTGGTGAGCTTCATCATCGGCGCCTGCCAGGCGTGGGCGATCCTGACCGTGGTGCTGGCCATCTCGCATGCGCTGGATGCGGCCAATGATCTCTACGAGCGCCGCCCCGAGGCACGCAACAAGCCGATCAAGGGGTACCTGCAGGTCGCCAAGATCGTCATCTTCGTGATCGCCGGCCTGTCGATCGTTGCCACCCTGGCCGGCGTCGACCTCCGCTATCTGGTCACCGGTCTCGGCGCCGCCACCGCAGTGCTGATGCTGATCTTCCAGGACACCATCCTGTCGCTGGTGGCCAGCGTACAGATCAGTGGCGATGGTCGCGTGCGCATCGGTGACTGGATCGAGATGCCCAGCCAGAACGCCGATGGCGATGTGATCGACATCGCCCTGCACACCATCACCGTGCAGAACTTCGACAAGACCATCACCACCATCCCGACCAAGAAGCTGGTGACCGAGTCGTTCAAGAACTGGCGCGGCATGCAGGAGGCGGGTGGGCGCCGGATCAAGCGCGCGCTGTACCTGGACCAGCACAGCGTCGGCTTCCTGGATGAGGGCGACCTGGCCTTCCTCGGTGAATTCGCGCTGCTGCGCGACTACCTGCAGGCCAAGGAGCAGGAGCTGGGGCAGTGGAACGGGCGCCTGCGCGAGCAGGGCGTGGCCGAGGTCAACAGCCGCCGGGTGACCAACCTGGGTACCTTCCGGGCCTATGTGGAGCGCTACCTGCGCAGCCACCCGGGCATCCATACCGACATGACCCTGCTGGTCCGTCAGCTGCAGCCGACCACCGAAGGCCTGCCGCTGGAGCTGTACTGCTTCACCCGCAGCACCGCCTGGGCCGAGTACGAGGCGGTGCAGTCAGACATCTTCGACCACCTGCTGGCGATCCTGCCGGCCTTCGGCCTGCGGGTGTTCCAGGCCTCCAGCGACGCCATGTTGATGGCCGGGCAGCGCCAGCTGGCCGGCTCGGAGTAAGCTGCGGTGCCCCCGGCGGGGCCATACGGACCCCGCTGGTGGCTGAAACTGAATGAACAAACCCCTCGCCAAATCGCCCGGGATCGCTAGAATGCCGGGCTTGTAAACGTTTTCATCAAGGACTGCCGGTGGCCTCCGATCGCATCGAATCCCTCATTGCCCAGATGACCGTCGAGGAAAAGGTCGGCCAGCTGGGTGTCTTCGCGGACATGGTCCGCCCGTTCGCCCCGGACGTGAACCCGGAAGCCAACGTGCGCAATGCCGACCAGGTGCTGCAGCAGGTGCGCGAGGGCAAGGTCGGCTCGCTGTTCAATGGTGTGGGCGCCGAACTGGGCCGCCGGATCCAGCAGGTCGCCACCGAAGAGAGCCGCCTGGGCATCCCGGTGATCCTGGCGGCCGACGTCATCCACGGCATGCGCACCGTGTTCCCGATTCCGCTGGGCGAGGCCGCCAGCTTCGAGCCGGCGCTGGCCGAGCGCACCGCGCGCGCCACCGCCATCGAGGCCACGGCCGCTGGCCTGCACTGGACCTATGCCCCGGCCGTGGACATCGCCCGCGACCAGCGCTGGGGCCGTGGCGCCGAAGGTGCCGGTGAGGACGTGGTGCTGGGCTGTGCCTTTGCCGCCGCCCGCGTGCGCGGCTTCCAGGGCAGCGACCTGCGCGCCGCCGATTCGCTGCTGGCCACGCCGAAGCACTTCGCCGCCTATGGCGCGGTGATGGCCGGCATGGAATACAACATGGTGGACATCTCGCCGCAGACCCTGCGCGACGTGCACCTGCCGCCGTTCAAGGCCGCCTTCGACGCCGGCGCGATCACCGTGATGTCCTCGTTCAACGACATCAACGGCGTGCCGGCCAGTGCCAACGCCGAACTGCTGACCGACATCCTGCGCGGTGAATGGAAGTTCCCGGGCGTGGTGATCTCCGACTACACCGCCGATATGGAACTGGTCGCGCACGGCTATGCCGCCGACGACCGCGATGCCACCGCCAAGGCGTTCACCGCCGGCCTGGACCTGAGCATGCAGAGCGGCTTCTACGCCGAGCACCTGCCGGGCCTGGTCGAGAGCGGCGAGGTGCCGATGGCGGTGCTGGATGAGGGCGTGCGCCGCATCCTGTGGCTGAAGGAAACCATCGGCCTGTTCGACGACCCGTACCGTTCGCTGGACCCGGCGCGCGAAGCCGATACCTCGTACCTCGCCGCGCATGACGAACTGTCGCGCGATGCCGCGCGCCGTTCGATCGTGCTGCTGAACAACCGTGACAACGTGCTGCCGCTGCAGAAGACCGGGCAGAAGATCGCGCTGATCGGCCCGTTCGTGCAGGACCGCGAGAACATTGAAGGCTGCTGGACCCTGTTCGGCGACAAGCAGCGTTACGTGGACCTGGAAACCGGCGTGCGCGCCGCCATCGGCGATGAAGCGCTGCTGGAGATCGTGCCGGGCTGCGAACTGGAAACTGCCATTCCGGGCGGCACCGAAGCAGCGGTGGCTGCCGCGCTGCGCGCCGACGTGGTGGTGCTGGCGCTGGGCGAACCGCAGCGCTACAGCGGTGAAGCGCAGTCGCGCGTGGAGATCACCCTGCCGCCGGCACAGCAGGCACTGGCCGAGGCGGTGGCGATGACCGGCAAGCCGCTGGTGGTGCTGCTGCGCAACGGCCGTGCGCTGGCATTGCAGGGCGCGGTGCGCAACGCGCACGCGGTGGCGGTCACCTGGTACCTGGGCACGCAGACCGGCCATGCCGTGGCTGATGTGCTGTTCGGCGACTACAGCCCGTCCGGCCGCCTGCCGGTCAGCTTCCCGCAGGTGTCCGGCCAGCAGCCGTACTTCTACAACCACCCGCGCACCGGCCGCCCGGAACTGCCGACCATGTCGGAGTTCAAGGCTCGCTGGCGCGAGATCCCGAACGAGCCGCTGTACCCGTTCGGCCACGGCATCGGCTACACCACCTTCGCCTACGGCGTGCCGCAGCTGAGTGCGGCGCAGCTCGGCTGGGACGACACCCTGACCATCACCACCACGCTGACCAACAGCGGCGACGTGGCCGGCGAGGAAGTGGTGCAGCTGTACATCCACGACCGCGTGGCCAGCCGCGTGCGTCCGGTGCGTGAACTGAAGGACTTCCGCAAGGTGGCACTGCAGCCAGGCGAGTCGACCGACGTGGTGTTCACCCTCACCCGCGAGCAACTGGCCTTCACCGGCCGCGACGGCGTGCTGCGTGCCGAACCGGGCCACTTCGACCTGTGGGTCTGCGCGTCCTCGGCGGCCGGCGAAGCCGTGCAGTTCGAGCTGCTGAAGTCCTGATCGAAGAAAAAAGGGGACGGTGGGGATTAAGTCGTTTGTGGCACTAACGACTTAATCCCCTCCGTCCCCTTTTTGTTGTCCTCACCGCGGCGGCGCTACCATCGGGCTCCCTGTTTCGATGGAGTGCGCGCATGCGCCGGATGGCTTGTCTGATTCCCGCCCTGATGCTGGCCGCCTGTTCGCAGCCGGCGGCACCGCCGGCCGAGCCTGCGGCGGATGCACCGCCGCCGATGGAGGCCAGCGCCCCGGCAACGCCTGCGGCGTCTGCCACTGAACCCGCTGCTTCGGCACCGGCCGCGCCCGCAGCGGAAGCGCCCGCCGAAGACGCACGCGCGCGCATCGAAACGCTGCTTGGCGATGCGGCGCAGTTCGAGAAGGTCTTCAATGCGTTCAAGGCCGCCGTGGTCGGCGGCGATCGCGCTGCGGTGGTCGAGGAAGTGCGCTTTCCATTGAACGTCGGTGGCGGAAAGAAGATCACCGGCCCCGGTGAGTTCCAGCGCAACTACGAGAAGATCATCACCCCGGCGGTGGTCAAGGCGGTGTCCGAGCAGGATTTCGGCAAGGTGTTCGTCAACCAGCAGGGCGTGATGATCGGCAGCGGCCAGGTGTGGTTGAACGGGCAGTGCCTGGACCAGGCCTGCACGAAGACCGAGGTGAAGGTCATCACCATCCAATGAACGCAGACGGCCCCGCGTGCGGGGCCGTTGCGGACAAACGTGCCGGCCAGCGCCCGGCACTACCTCAGGTGCTCGGGGTGAGCTTCAGCAGGCGCGCCTTGCTGCCGTCTTCCAGCAGCCACAGGGCGCCATCCGGGCCCTGTTCCACTTCGCGGATGCGCTCGCCCATGTTGAAGCGTTCGGCTTCGCGCGCGCTGTCGCCGTCGAAGGCCACGCGCACCAGCGAGGTGGAGGACAGGCCGCCGATGAAGCCGCTGCCCTTCCACTGCGGGAACAGGTTGCCGCTGTAGATCACGAAGCCGGCCGGCGAGATCACCGGCGTCCAGGTCACCTTCGGCGCGGCGAATTCCGGGCGCGTGTCGTGGTCGGGAATCGGCCGGCCGTCGTAATGGTCACCATTGGAAACGATCGGGTAGCCGTAGTTGGCGCCGCGCACGATCAGGTTCAGTTCGTCACCGCCGGCCGGGCCCATCTCGTGTGCCCACAGCTTGCCGTTGGCATCGAAGGCCATGCCGAGGATGTTGCGGTGGCCCAGTGACCACACCTGCGCGGCCACGCCGCCCTGCGAGGCGAACGGGTTGTCGGCGGGCAGGCTGCCATCATCGTTGAGGCGGATGATCTTGCCGAGGTTGCCGCCCATGTCCTGCGCCGGATCGAACTTCTGGCGCTCGCTGGAGCTGATCCACAGCTTGCCGTCCGGGCCGAAAGCAAGGCGATGGCCGTAGTGGCCTTCACCACTCACCTTCGGGCTCTGTCGCCAGATCACCTTCAGGTCCTTCAGCTGGCCGGCACCGTTGGCATCCAGCGCCAGCGTGGCACGGGCCACGGCAGCGCCGCGGGTGTCCAGCGTGCCTTCCTCGGCATAGCTGAGATAGATCACGTGGTTGCTCGCGAATTGCGGGTGCAGGATCACGTCACCGAAGCCGCCCTGGCCGCCGTAAGCGACCTTCGGAACGCCGGTGATCTCATGCTTCTGGCCGCTGGCCAGGTCCAGGTGCTGCAGCTTGCCGCGCTTTTCAGTGACCAGCAGGCTGCCGTCCGGCAGGAAGGTCATCGCCCACGGCTGGTCGAACCGGCTGATTTCGGTGGCGGTGAACGGGCGCTGGTCGGCAGTGGTGGAGGCTGCGGGCGCCGCAGTCTGGGCGCCGTTGGCGGCCGGGTCGGCGGCATTGCAGGCGGAGGTGGCAAGGATCGGCACCAGGCCGAGGGCGAGCAGCAGGGGCGTGCGGGTCATGGGTATCTCCAGGGCGGGGATGCGGATGGCCGGGCTGTCCCTTGTATACCACTGGCGTCGTGAGCGTCGTGGCCCGAAGGTCCTGCGACCCCTGTGCGAGCGCGGCGGGATCGTCTAGGGTGGGCACGCCCGGGCAAAGCGTGCCCGTCTGCCTGCCAAGGATCTGCAATGAACACTGCCATGCCCCACAAGCCCTCCACCGCCTTCATCGCTGCCTCATGGGTGGCCCTGCTGCTGGGTGCGGCGGCCTACCTGATCGGTCTGTTCAACGCCACGATGGCGCTCAACGAAAAGGGCTACTACCTGACCCTGCTGCTGTTCGGCCTGTTCGCGGCGGTGTCGCTGCAGAAGAGCGTGCGTGACCGCGTCGAGGGCATTCCGGTGAGTGGCCTGTACTACGCGCTGTGCTGGTTCGCACTGCTGTCGGCGTTGATGCTGCTGCTGGTTGGCCTGTGGAATGCCACGCTGGCACCGAGCGAGAAGGGCTTCTACGGCATGGCGTATGCACTGTCGCTGTTCGGCGCGGTGGCGGTGCAGAAGAACACCCGCGACCTGATCGCCGCCGGTGGCGGTGAGAGCAAGCGCAGCGCGGTCGCGCCGCCGCTGCCGGAACAGGAGTGAATGTGTAGAGCCGGGCCCATGCTCGGCTGTCCTGCGGCGTTTGTTGAGTCGAGCCGAGCGTAGGCTCGGCCCGACAAAAGCGTGGCGCTATCGCTTCAACAACGGATCCGCCTGCTGCGCGTCCTCCCAGCCACGGCGCACGGCATTGCGTGCCTGCGCCCATTCCAGCCGGCTGCGGCCACGCTCGCTGGCCCAGCGCGACTCCAGTTCAGCTTCGACCTGTTCGTAGGCGCGGATCATGTCCTGCGCACGCGCGGCATGGCCGATGCGGTAGGCCGGTTCATAGTCCTCGAAGAACAGCTGGTCGTCGTAGTACGGTTCGGCGGTGTAGCGTTCGCGCCAGTAGTTGCTGACCGCATCGCGCGGCGTGCTGTCGTCCGGTACGCGGCCGGGGATCTGGTACTCGGTCATGGAAGGCTCCGTTGTGGACGAAGCCTGATCCTGCCTGCGTGGCGGTTAACGGCCCGGTCTGGCAGCGTGATCACCAGATCAATCCGCCGGGCATGGCCCGGCGCTATCGGTCATCCGGCGTCGGCATCTTTTCGCGGCAGCTTGTAGATCACCGCGCCGATGGCGAACGCCACCAGCGCAGCAGCGATGTTCTGCCAGCTGGCACTGGCGAACAGCGCCAGGCACAGCAGCAGCGCGAGTACCGGAATCAGCGGGCCACCCGGCAGTTTCAGTGCGCCCGGCCGGTCCGCATAGCGCTTGGCCAGCACCAGTACCGCAGCGGCCGTTCCGATGTAGGCGAACAGGCGCGTGGTCATCGACAGCAGGGCCAGCTGCACGAACGAACCGGACAGGGCCAGGCCCAGCGCGATCAGGCCTTGGCACAGGATCGACGCGGCCGGCGTGTGGAAGCGCGGATGCACCTGCGCCAGGATCTTCGGCCCATAGCCATCGCGGGCCAGTGCGAACAGGAAGCGCGGGCCCATCATCATCGTGTTGCTGTTGGTGCCGAGGATGGAGATGGTCGCGCCTACGGTGAGGATCAGCGCCAGTGCTTCGCCGCCGAAGCCGGCAGCGGCATCGGCCAGCGGCGTGGCCGAGCTGGCCAGGCCGGCCAGCGTGCCCTGTGCCACCACCTGCACCGCGCCGTAGATGACGGTGACGGTGATGATCATGGTGATCAGCGCGAACGGAATATCGCGACGCGGATTACGGTACTCGCCGGCGGCGGCCGGGATGTTCTCGAAGCCGGCGTAGGCGTACAGCAGCAGCAGGGCAGCTTCGCCCATGCGCTGCAGGTCGTGCGGGTCGGGGCGCTGGCCGGAGAAGGCCAGCTGCGGGTCGATGTAGAACGCGCCGATGGCCACGAACAGCAGCAGCGGCAACATCTTGCCGATCACCAGCACCACGCCGGTACGCGCGGCCGAGCGCACGCCGATGATGTTGACGCCGGTCAGGAAGCCCAGCGACACCACGATCACCGCGATGCGCCCCATGCCGGCACCGGCCCACGGCCAGAAACGCGCGACGGCATCGGCCAGCGCGTTGCTGAGTGCGGCCGCCGAGCTGATGCGGGTCAGCCAGATCATCCAGCCGATCTCGAACCCGGCGAAGCGCCCGAACGCCTCGCGTGCATACAGGTAGCTGCCACCGGGCTCGTCGAAGTAGCTGGCGGCCTGCGCGTAGCACAGCACCAGCAGGGCGACCACGATGCCGGCGGCGACCACGCCCCACAGGCTGAAGGGGCCGAGCAGGGCGACGGTGGCGGCCGGCAGCAGGTAGATGCCGCTGCCGATCACATCGTTGATCGACAGGCCGACGATCTGCCAGCGGCTGACCGCGCGCTGCAGCTGCGGTTCGTCCTGCGCGCTCAACGGGCGTCTCCACGCAGTGCGGGCAGTTGCCACTGGGCCTGAAGGCGCGTGTACTCGGCGCGCGGCAGCAGCACGAAGCGCGGCGCATCCTGCGGCCGCAACCAGTCCAGCAGGGCCTGCATGCGGGCCTGCGGCATGGCGGTGCAGCCGGCCGTGGCCTCACCGGGTTGGCGCCACAGATGGGCGAAGATGCAGCTGCCCTTGCCGGGCTGGTTGTCCGGGTTGTGGGCGATCACGAAGCCCTCCTGGTAACGCACGTCGCCCTTGTTGTGCAGATCCAGCCGCATCGGCTCGGTGGAGCCTTCCACAGCTGCCTTGCCGACCTTCTTCGCGTCGACGATGCGGTTATAGAACGGCGACGCCGGCACATCCATGCAGTAGCTGCTGTCGAGCATCGGCTGGTAGGGCATGGCGGTGCCGGGGCGGGTGACGGCATAGCCGAACGCGCTGCCGAGCGCGAACACGCCTGCCGGGCTGCGGCCATCGCCTTCCTGCTTCTGCGGGCCATCGGCCTGCGCCGGGTGCAGGCCCAGGCCCCAGGCGCTGCCCGTGCGGCCCAGTGCCACCGGGAACGCCTCTCCATGTGCATGCCAGCCCTTGCCATCACGCACATAGGCCTGCAGCTGGCCCTGTGTGCTGTCCCAGCTTTCGCTGGTGACCACGATCAGCTGGCGCGCACCCTGCAGCGGCGCAGCGTGGACGGATACCGCCGCGGCAAGCAGCAGTGCAGCGGTAGCGAGACGGACCATCGATTTCATCAACAGGTGCTCCGGTCAGGAATCCAGCAGGTGGTCGATCCGCTCCAGGTTCACCGCCAGCTGCTGCTGGCGGTCCGGATTGGTGTGGCAGAGCAGCACGAACAGGAAGTCGAGCAGGGCGTGCATGGCGCTACGGTACAGCAGCTGCGCGACCTGCGGCGTGCGCTCGTGCGCGCACACCACCAGCGCTGCGTCAGCATGCGCGCGCAGCGGGTTGGCGGTATGGCGGGTGATGGAAATCACCTTGCCACCCATGTCCTGGAACTGGCGCGACAGCTGCGAAAGCTGAGGCAGGTTGCCGAATTCGGAGAACACCAGCAGCGCATCACCGGGGCGCGCGGCCGACAGGTTGGCCAGCATCAGGATCGGGTCGGTATGCGGCACCACCAGCAGGCCGAGCAGCGACAGCCGCATGGCGAACTCGCGGGCATACAGGCCGTCGTCACCCAGGCCGTACACGAACAGCTTGGGAGCGCCGTCGAGCAGCTGCACGATGCGCTCGATTTCCTCGCGTGGGTTGGCCTGGCGGGTTTCCTCCTCAGCCTGCGCCTTGCTGCGGCGAAGGGCGTCGCCCAGGCGCAGGTAGTCATCGCCACTGTCGGGTTCGCTGGGGGCCTGTTGTGGATCGACACCGGCGCGAGCCACGTCCTGGCCGATCGAGTACTTCAGGTCCGGGTAGCCCTTGAAGCCAAGCTTCTGGCTGAACTTCACCACGCTGGACTGGCTGATGCCGAGCGCACTGGCCAGTTGCTGGGACGAGTAGTCGCGCAGCAGGTGGGCGTTGTCGAGGATGAAGTCGGCGATGCGGCGCTCGATGGCCGACATCTGCCCGCGCTCGGAACGGATCTTCAGCAGGGGCGGCATGCGGGGTGTCCGGGCATGTGTAGGCGCGTTGCGGTTGGCAGCGTAGAGCGTGCCATGGAATGGGTCGGGCGGGTTCCAGCCGCGAAGAGGTTACGGAGTGCAGTTGTTGCCTTTGACGTTGAGTCCGCCTTCAAGCGAGCCGAGCACCGCAGGTCCGGCGAGGGCGAAGAGGCGCGGGTGTCTGAGCGCAGCGAGTTCCGCGCCGCCCCCCGGCGGACCGAGGAGCGCAGGGCACCGACGTGCGCAGCACGTCGGCTCGCGGCCGGCGGAGCGTTTCTTTTGGTTACTTTTCTTTTCGCGAAAAGAAAAGTAACGCGCGACCCAGCGTCAGTGGCACGCAACGTCAGCCGCAAGGCAGAAATCACCCCAGCATCTCCAGCCCACGCACCTCAGTAATGCCCAGCCCCGGCACGTCGCTGATGCTGATCTCCGATTCGTTGAAATGCACGCCGCCGCTGACCGGGTCGAACTGGCCCAGCGAGGGACCGTCGAGGTCAACCTTGGTGATCACATCACTCTTGGCCACGGCCAGGTGCACGGCGGCGGCCACGCTGATGCTCGACTCGATCATGCAGCCGATCATGCACGGCACGCCGTAGATGCCGGCGATGTCGGCGATGCGGATCGCGTTGGACAGGCCGCCGGTCTTCATCAGCTTGATGTTGATGATGTCGGCCGCGCGCTGCTGGATCAGGTCCATCACCTGGCTGGGACTGAACACGCTTTCGTCGGCCATCACCGGCGTGTTGACGCGATCGGTGACGTACTTCAGGCCGCTGATGTCAGCCGCCTTCACCGGTTGTTCCAGCAGCTCCAGTACCACGCCGGCCTCTTCCAGCGTACGCATCGCATGCACCGCCTGCTTGGCGGTCCAGCCCTGGTTGGCATCCAGGCGCAGCAGGGCGCGGCCTTCCACGGCGGCATGGATCGCCTTGACCCGTTCGATGTCCAGGCCGATGTCCTTGCCGACCTTGATCTTCAGCGACTCGAAGCCGCGTTCGATCGCCGACAGCGAATCGGCGACCATCTTGTCGATGTAGTCCACGCTGATGGTGATGTCGGTGGTGATCACCGGGTCGCCGCCACCGAGCATCTGGTACAGCGGCGCACCGTGCAGCTGCGCCCACAGGTCGTACAGCGCGATCTCCACCGCTGCCTTGGCGCTGGTGTTGCGCTCCATCGCGGTCTGCACCAGCGTGCACAGATGGTTGAGGTTGACCACGTCCTGGCCGATCAGGCGCGGGGCGATGAAGTGGCGGATCGCTTCGATGATCGAGCCGTGCGTATCACCGGTGATCACTGCAGTGGCGGGGGCTTCGCCGTAGCCGGTGTGGCCGGTGTCGGTGCGGATCAGTACGACCACGTCTTCCACGGTTTCCACCGTGCGCAGGGCAGTCTTGAACGGCGTCTTCAGCGGCACGCGCAGCATGCCCAGTTCGATGGCAGTGATCTTCATTCAGGGGGTCTTGGCCCGCAGGCGCTGGATGTTGGTGATGCGGTCGATGTAGCGGACGGTATCGCTGGCCATCATCGGCTCCAGCGGCGTGACCGAAACACCATTGAGATGGGCCTGCACACGTCTGCCGTCGGCACCGAACCAGCTGCCGCCCGCCGTATCGTGGATGACCCAGGTGCGGCCGTCGACGTGGCCGATGGCCATCATCACGTGGCCGGGGATGTAGACCAGGTCGCCGACCTGTAGTTCGGTGACCGCACGGTCGCGCGCGGCCTTGCCGACCTTGTCGGTGAACGGCAGGCGATCCAGTGCCGGGCTGACCGCCTGTGCACTGGTATTGCGCGGCAGCAGCACGCCGAAGCTGCGGTAGATCTCGGAGACGAACCCGCTGCAGTCGCGGGTGTCGTAGTCATGGCCCCAGCCGTAGCGCTCGCCCAGGAACTTGAAGGCCTGCTGCAGCAGCAGGCGCGGGGTCAGTGGCAGGTAGTCGGCGGCGGTGTCCTGCGAGCGCGGCAGCAGCGCCGGTACGAGCTTCAGACGCCCATCGGCCTCGCGCACCGGCAACTGCACCACCCACGAGGCATGCGCCTGCTGGCCGTTCACCGGCTCTGACGCAGGCCAGTCGGCCAGCACCGGCAGGCGTACGCCCATGTCCAGCTGCAGGCGCGATACGCGCGGTTCCTCCGGGGTGTAGGCGGTCTGCGCGGTGGCGCCGGTGACAATGCGGTACGGGCCCTTCGTGCCATAGCCGAGCACTGTGGCCTTGTCGCCGCTGGCGATGGCGTCGGCTTCGATCCACGCGCTGTAGCGCTCGCTGTGCACGAACAGCCAGCGGCCGTCGGCACTGCGGTGAACCACCGCGACCTTGTCGCCGGGGAACAGCGCCGATTCCTGGAAGCGGTCGATGTCGGTGTCACCGGCGGTGCTGAAGACGCGCTCGCGGGTGGGGAAGGTACGCAGTGCCGCGCGCTTCACCACCAGCCCATAGGCCGGTGCCACCTGGGCAGGAATCGCATCGAGGCCGAGGTTGGCTTCGATGCCGCTGCGCAGCGCGGGGGCGACGGCCTGGCCCGTCTCGTTGAACAGTGCACGCGTGGGCCAGCTGGACAGCGCGCTGATGCTGGCACGCACCGTCGCCGCATCAAGCTGGGCGGGCAGTGTGGCGATGTCCTGGATATGGCTGTCCTGCGCCCGCATCCGCGCGTTCTGCGCCTCGATCTGTGTGCGATCCAGAATCGGCGCATCAGCGTTGTCCAGGCGCGCGGCCCAGTACTGCGGGGTGAGGTAGGCCTCGTGCAGGCCGATCACATAGGGCAGCGGCGCACCCGGGTCGGGCGGTGGTGCCGCCTGTGCAAAGGCTGGTGCGGCCAGCAGGCACAGGGCCAGGGTCAACCGGCGCGGCCAACGCCGGTGCGGTTCGCGGGAAGCCAGGCTCATGCGGTGCACACCCTCCTCGAATGCCTGTTGGAATATTTATTCCTTTTGGCATCGAAAGCAAGAATAAATTATTGACCGGCATCCCGGCCCGTGTTACACAGCCGTTACCACCCGCGCTGGGGAAGTGTCGCTGTGGATCCTGCCGTTCGCAAACCGCGTCTGCCTGCTGCTGCCGGCCTGTGTGCCGCGCTGCTGCTGTGGGTGTGGTCGGCGGGAGCGGAACCGCCGCCCTCGGCCGTCCAGTTTGCGCGCGTCGTGCAGATGATCGACGCGGGACGGTTCTTTGAAGCTCACAGCGAACTGAACACCTGGTCGGCCGCCGACGCGGCGGAGCCTGGCGTCAGTTTCGACGACATCGCGTTCCAGGAAGAACGCATGCGCCGCATCCGCCTGGATTTTTCCCTCGACGAAACCGCCGCCAAGGCGGCCGTGCGCCGCTGGATTCCGGACCTGACCGACGAGGAGTTCGCGCGCTGGGATCAACTCGGCCTGATCGAGCATCTGGATATCGATGGCACGCGTTGGTATTTCAAGCGCGCACCGTCGAACCTGTTCCTGCTCAGTGACGAAGCACGCGCACGCCGCCGCGCGGATGCACCGATGTCACCGCCGGGCCCGAACGAAGTGCTCAACGCGCACCACGCGCGCGTGCTTGCCGCAGCCGAACAGAGTGGCCAGGCGTCCGTATTGCCGCAGCGCATTGAGTTCACCCAGTCGCTCACGGTGAAAGCCGATGCCGTCCCGGCGGGTGAAACCGTACGCGCCTGGATTCCATACCCGCGCGAGATCCCGGGCCAGCAGGAACAGGTGCAGTGGCTGGGCAGCGCCCCGGGCAAGGCACGGGTGGCACCGGCCAGTACCCTGCAGCGCACCGCCTATCTGGAAGCCAAAGCCGTAGCCGGCAAGCCGACCCGGTTCGAGATCCGCTATGCGGTAACGGTCTTCGCGCGACACACCGCGATCGATCCTGCGAAGGTGCAGGCCACCCCGAATGATCCCGCATTGAAGCCCTATCTGGCCGAGCAGCTGCCGCATGTGCGTTTCACCCCGGCGCTGAAGCTGTTCTCCGAGCAGGTGCTGCAGGGCGAGACGCGCCCCTATGAAGTGGTGCGCAAGCTGTTTGCCGCCGTGGACCGCATTCCATGGGCCGGTGCGCGTGAATACTCGACGCTCAGCAACATCAGTGATCATGCGCTGCGCGCCGGCCATGCGGATTGCGGGCAGCAGACCCTGCTGCTGATCGCGCTGCTGCGCATGAACGGCATTCCTGCACGCTGGCAGTCGGGCATGGTGTTCTCCAGCGACGGCAGCGGCTACAACAACCTGCATGACTGGGGACAGGTCTACCTGGCGCCATACGGCTGGCTGCCGATGGACGTGACCACCGGCGCGCTTGCCAGCGATGTGCCGGCACTGCGCGATTTCTATCTGGGTGGCCTCGACGGCTACCGCATTGCTTTCAACGACGATTTCGGCCAGCCCTTCGTGCCGGCCAAGCAGCACTTCCGCTCGGAAACGGTCGACTCGCAGCGCGGCGAGGCCGAGTGGGCAGGCGGCAACCTGTACTTCGACCAATGGAGCTACGACTTCCAGTGGCGGGTACTGCCAGCCAGGCAACGCTAGCGCGACACATCGCATTCCACACCATTCAATTCTTGCAGGAGAGAGCAGGGGATGAAGGCTTACAGCATCAAGCGGGCGGCGTTGTGCGTCGCCCTCGGGGCGTGTCTGGGCGTAGTGCTGCCCGGCATCGCGATGGCACAGAACGTGAGCGGTGCAGTCGCCGGCCGTGCAACCGCCGGTGACCAGGTGACCGTGGTCAGCAGCAGCACCGGCCTGACCCGTACCGTCACCGTAGGCGCCGATGGCAGCTACCGCCTCGGCCAGCTGCCGGTGGGCGACTACCAGCTGCAGCTCAGCCGCGATGGCCAGAAGCTGGGCGACCAGGTATCGGTGAGCGTGGCCGTCGGCGGTACCACCACGGTCAACCTGGGCAGCGGCGGCGGTGTCACCAACCTGGATGCACTGCAGGTGGTCGGCACCCGCGTGGTCAACCGCGTGGATGTGTACTCCACCGAAACCTCGTTCAACATCAACCGCCAGGAGATCTCGCGGCTGCCGGTGGCGCAGGACCTGTCCGCGGTCGCGCTGATGGCGCCGGGCGTGGTCGGCGGCAACTCGTCATTCGGAGGCCTGTCGTTCGCCGGTTCATCGGTGGCCGAGAATGCGGTCTTCATCAACGGCCTGAATGTCACCGACATGTATACCCGTCGTGGCTTCAGCACCGCGCCGTTCGCCTTCTTCAAGGAATTCCAGGTCAAGACCGGTGGCTACTCGGTCGAGTTCGGCCGCTCCACCGGTGGCGTGATCAATGCAGTGACCCGTTCGGGCAGCAACGAGTTCGAAGGCGGCGTTGAAGTCACCGCCGAGCCCAGTGCGTGGCGCGCCAGTGGCGGCGATCATTTCCACCGCGACGGCACCCCGCATTCCTACGGAAGCCGCGACAACAACTCCTTCCTGAAGACCAACGTCTGGGGCTCGGGACCGATCGTCAAGGACAAGCTGTTCCTGTTCGCGATGTACGAGGACCGCAGCGACAAGGGCCACAACACCTCGTCCGATGGCAGTACCTGGTTCAAGAACGACTCCGGCAACGGCTTCTGGGGCACCAAGCTGGACTGGAACATCAACGACAACCACAGCCTGGCGCTGCTGGCGTTCTCCGACGAGGGCGATGTCACCAACGCGTCGTACGGCTACAACTGGAATGCGGACCGGATCGGTTCCTGGGGTGGCGACTCGGTCACCGAGACCGGCGGCCGCAACTGGTCGGCCACCTACACCGGCCACTTCGGCCAGAATTTCACCGCGCGCGCCATGGTCGGCCAGAACAAGCAGCGTGCCTTCACCAACTCGTCGCTGGACCAGGCCTGCAGCCCGGTGTTCACCGACAGCACCTACGGCCCGCGGCTGGGCAAGCTGCAGGGGCTGCGCGCGGGCTGCCACCCGACCGGCGCGGCGGTGGCCGAGCGCGATGACACCCGCGATGTCGCGCGCCTGGATTTCGAATGGCAGCTCGGTGATCACCTGCTGCGTTTCGGTGTCGACCGCGAACTGATGACCACCAAGCAGTCCACCCGTTATCCAGGGCCGACCGAGCTGAGCTACACCGCCTACGTGGCGCGCCCCGGCGATGAAGTGTGGGATGGCGCCAACGCCTACGTACCGGCTGGCGTCACCGAGATGCTGCGCGCTCGCAACCGCCGCTCCGGCGGCACCTTCGAGACCGAGGCCAATGCCTTCTATCTGGAAGACATCTGGAACATCACCCCGAACCTGATGCTGAACCTCGGCGTGCGCTGGGACCGCTTCGAGAACCGCACCGCTGCCGGCAAAGCGTTCATCAAGATGGACGACCTGATCGCGCCACGCGTCGGCTTCTCGTGGGACATGCGCGGCGATGGCAGCACCAAGCTGTTCGGCAACGCCGGCCGCTATTACCTGCCGGTCACCAACAACATCAACGTGAACTTCGCCGGTGGCCTGACCGACGAATACAGCTATTACGTGCTGAACGGCTGGGAGCAGAAAACCTCGCCGACCGGTTCGCCGTACATGGCACCGATCGTCGGCCAGCAGATCGGGCCGACCGACACCCGCATGAACACCGGCGGTGCCGACCTGCGCCAGAGCGTGGACCGCGACCTGAAGGCGGTCTACCAGGACGAATACATCCTGGGCTTCCAGAACATGATCAACCAGGCCTGGTCGTGGGGCGTCAATGCCACCTACCGGCGCATGACCCGCGCGCTGGATGACATCCGCATCAACTACACCCCGTGCGGCCCGACCCCCAGCACGCTGTGGCCGATCGCCAACCCGGGCGAGAGCCTGACGATCTGGGGCGACAAGAGCATCGGTTGCGCCAACGAAGGCTGGATCACCATCGACACCGCCAACAGCGGCTATCGAAAGGGCGGCAGCGGCGAGGTGATCGGTTACTCCAAGCCCAAGCGCACCTACAAGGCGCTGGAGTTCCAGATCGACCGTGCGTGGGACGAGAAGTGGATGTTCAACGCGTCCTATCTGTGGTCGAAGAGCGAGGGCAACTTCGAAGGCCCGGTAAATTCCGATACCAACTACGGCGACACCGGCATGGTGCAGTTCTGGGACCACCCGGCCACCAATGAACGCTATGGTGTTCTGTTCAACGATTTCCGCCATCAGTTCAAGCTGCGTGCCGCGTATGCGCTGAACAAGCAGTGGTCGTTCGGCACCACGCTTCAGGTGCAGTCCGGTGGCCCGATCACCGCCTATGGCGTGATGTGGCCGAACGACTCCATCGCCGGTGGCAGCACGTCCAGTGAAGGCAGTGGTGGCGGCACCGGTTGGCTGTGCGTGGCCAACTGTTCGGGCCCGTACAACCAGCGCCAGTTCGAGTACAGCCCGCGCGGCGCGTTTGGTCGCCTGCCGTGGACCTGGACCATGGGCGCCAACGTGACCTGGCGCCTGCCGGTGGAGGGCATCGACCTCAGCGCCCGGTTGTCGGTGTACAACCTGTTCAACAACCAGAAGACCATCAACGTGCACCAGCGCTACGAGGCGCAGCCCGGCCAGTATCGCGAGGCGACGTTCGCTACCGGTACGCGCTGGCAGGCACCGCGCTACACCCAGCTGGTGGTGACCTGGAACTTCTGAGGCCACGATCCGCGCCGTCCACCGTGACGGCGCGGGCAATGGAGGGGCTGCCCGCATGCACCACTTGCTGATCCTCGCGGCGGCACTGGTCGCACCGTCCGCTTCGTCGGTCGACAGTGCAGCCATCGAGGCCGACATCGCGACCGTGGTCCGGGCCGAGCATCTGCCTGGGCTGGCGTTGGCGGTGGTCGAGAACGGACAGGTGGTCCATCGCCATGCAGAGGGGGCGCGCGGCGATGGCGGCCGCATCGACGAGGACACGCTGTTCAAGATCGCCTCCAACAGCAAGGCGATGACCGCCGCGCTGCTGGCGCGGCTGGTGCAGCAGGGCAAGCTGCGCTGGGATGATCCGGTGCAGCGGCATCTGCCGGGCTTCCGCATGCACGATGCGTGGGTGGGCGAGCAGATGCAGGTGCGCGACCTGCTGATCCACAACAGTGGCCTTGGCCTGGGCGCCGGTGACCTGATGCTGTGGCCGGAGCCGAACGCGTTCACCCGTGCCGACATCATTGCGGGGCTGGCGCACCTGAAACCGGTCAGCAGCTTCCGCAGCCACTATGCCTACGACAACCTGATGTATGTGGTGGCCGGCGAGGTGGCGGCGGCAGCGGGTGGCAAGCCGTATGACCAGCTGATGCGCGAGCAGGTGTTCGAACCACTGGGCATGAGGCGCTGCCAGGTGGGTGCGTGGTCGGTGAAACACGTGGGCAACGTGGCACAGCCGCATGCCTGGCGTGGTGAACGCAACGAGGTGGTGAACGCCGATGCTGCGATCAGCCCGGACCTACCCTCGATGGCGGCGGGAGGCATCCGTTGTTCGCTGCGCGACATGACACGCTGGATGCAGGTGCTGCTCGATCCCGCGCTGGTGCCGGACTGGCTGGGCAGCGAGCAGCGGCGCACGCTGTGGACCCTGCATATGCCGATGCCGTTGGGTGAACGCCAGCGGCGCTGGGACAACGCGCATTTCTACGGCTATGGATATGGCTGGCGGGTGTCGGACATGGACGGGCAGTGGAAGGTGGCGCATACCGGCACGTTGTCGGGCATGTACTCGTCGCTGGCATTACTTCCTGACCGCAGGGTCGGCGTGGTGATGCTGATCAACGGCGAAGGCGAGGATGCACGCACGGCGCTGATGCAGGCCACGCTGAAGCGCTTCACCGCACCAGACGATGCGCGCCCTGCGATGGAGTACCTGGCCGAACTGAAGGCTGACCGGGCAACGCAGGCAGCATCTAGCCATCAACGGCCAGCGACCACCGCCGCACCGCCGGCACGCGGCAATGACCTGCCGCATTGGCAGGGCCGCTACTCCGACCCCTGGCTGGGCCCGGCTTCGCTGTGCCCGGGCAAGGATGGCCTGCGCTTCAGCGTGGACAAGTCGCCCCGGCTGCAGGCCACGGTGCTGCAATTGCAGGGGCGCTGGCTGCTGCGCTGGGATACGCTGGGTGACGAGGCGCAGGCGTGGCTGCAGCCGGGCCAGGGCCCGGCGCCGACACTGGACCTGCGCGCCATCGATCCGGACATCGACTTCAGCTATGACTTCCAGGACCTGCATTTCACTCGTACTGGCGACTGCCCTGGCGGCGACCGCCAACGCCGCTGAGCCACCGCGCGTTTCGCCGGCCACTGATGCGGCCAGCGCCGGATTGGTGGAGATCCGCACGTTGTCGCCAGGCATCGACATGGACATCCGATACGCCAATGCCAACAACTTCACCGGCGCGCGCGTGCCCGGTTATGAGGCGCCGTCCTGCTATCTGCTGGCGCCGGTGGCGAAAGCGCTGGCGCAGGTAGAACAGGATCTGCGCGCGCAGGGATTTGGCCTGCGCCTCTACGACTGCTACCGGCCGGTGCGCTCGGTGCAGGCCTTCATGGCCTGGGTGAACGATCCGCGCGAACTCTCGCGCAAGGCACAGCAGTACCCGGACCTGGACAAGCCACGGCTGCTGGCCGACGGCTACATCGCCGAGCGTTCTGGCCATAGTCGTGGCGCCACGGTTGATCTTGGCCTGCTGGATTGCCGCACTGGCGCCTGCACGCCGCTGGACATGGGCACCGACTTCGATTTCTTTGGCCCGCGCGCGCATACCCGGACGAGCGGGCTGAGCACTGTGCAGCAGGCGAACCGCCAGCAGCTGGTGCAGGCGATGGCACGCCACGGCTTCGTCAACTATCCGCAGGAGTGGTGGCACTACACCCTGCAGCCCGAACCGGATCCCGGCACCGCGTACGACGTCCCGGTACGGTAGGGGTATCGGCAGGGCTGCGCCCTGCACCCGCGGTAGTGCCGGCCGCTGGCCGGCAACATCAGACGCAACAGCAACAGCGCGCGTTCCGTGGGTTGGCTGGGCGGTGCCGGAGTGCGGGGACGCCGTAGATCCGTCCATGGAGGCTTGGCAGCCGCATCCATGCGGCTGACACCCCGCACTCCGGCACCGCCCAGCCTCTGACAGTTTCCCGCGCGGTCCGTTGTAGAGCCGAGCCCATGCTCGGTGCTCTTTGTTCGTCGGCTGCTTCTTGTTCAATTCTCGCGATATTCGATTTCGATGGAGATTCATCCACGCATGGCGTGGATCTTATCTCTTGCCAATCTGGCACCTTGGGTGCCGAGAGCCCGGCGTGGGCGACCGTGTGGATCCAGGTCTTGCGACCGAGAAGTAGCTTGGGTCCCCACGCCGGATTCTCCCTGAACCGCCCG
>NZ_JCAFRI010000026.1:0-54056 GCF_059367915.1 Stenotrophomonas sp. YJH_SMC_19 | reverse complement strand
TACGCTGGCCTGAAGGCCAAGGGCAAAGCGAGCAAGGTGGCGCTCGTGGCGGTCATGCGCAAAATGCTGGTGATCCTCAACGCCCGTAAGCGAGACGCCGAGGTGGCCCTCGGCTGCCCCTGACAAGACAGTTGCTACTGGAAATGCCGCATCCACGGAGGGGGCGGATCCATCAGTTTGCGGAGACGCTGTAGTAGATCCACGCCATGCGTGGATAGGCGGTGCAAGGCGCCTCACAGACCCTGAAAAAAGCGCTTGACGCCATCCTTGGAATAGGTAAAATTTCGCCTCCCAAGCGGGAATAGCTCAGTTGGTAGAGCGCAACCTTGCCAAGGTTGAGGTCGCGAGTTCGAGTCTCGTTTCCCGCTCCAGATTCAAGAAAAGCGCTCCCGTAAGGGGGCGTTTTTCGTTTGCGTGTTCCACGCTTCATCCTCACTTCACCGCCACTCCTTCGCCTCACCACGCGGCAGTTCGAAGCTGCATCTCCGACTCTCCACGGCGATGCCGCAATGCCTCACACTCCCTCCGCCTACGACCACGACGTCGTCATCGTCGGCGCCAGCTTCGCCGGTGCCGCCTGCGCACTGGCTGCCGCCCAGTACGGTCTGCGCGTCTGCATGCTTGAACGCAAGGCCGACCCCGGCGAGCGCCTGCACACCACCGGCATCGTGGTGAAAGAAGCGATGGAGCAGACCTGGTTGGGGCGCATGCCCGAGCATCTGGTGCAGCGCGTCGCCAACGTGCGCCTGTATGCGCCGAACCTGCGCAACGTGTTGCTGGCCGCGCCGGGCTATTACTTCCTCACCACCGATACGCCGAACCTGATGCGCTGGCTGGCCATCGAGCTGCGCGCGAATGGTGTCGACCTGCGCCTGCAACGGTCTTTCACCGATGCCCATCGCTGTGGTGACGGCTGGCAGGTGGATGGGGCAGGGCGATGCGCCTATCTGGTTGGTGCTGATGGCGCACGCTCACGCGTGGCACATCGCACCGGGCTCGGCCAGGTGCGTGACAACCTCTACGGCGTCGAGCGTGAGTTCGCCGACCTGCAATTGCCGCAGGGTGACGCGCTGCATTGCTTCGTCAACAAGCGCTACGCGCCGGGCTACATCGGCTGGGTCGCGCAGAATCCAACCGGCCTGCAGGTGGGATTGGCGCTGCGTCATGACCCGCAACAGGTACGGCCGCCGGACATTGATGGCTTCCTCGACCACGTGCGCGATGTCGTCGGCATTCCGCCTTCCGTGCGCCCCTCGGCCACTCGTGCAGGGCTGGTGCCCTGCGGCCGGCCGGATGGGCCGATCACCGGCCAGCGGCTGATCCTGACCGGCGACGCGGCGGGCATCGTCTCGCCGCTGTCCGCCGGGGGCATCCACTCCTCGTGGCGGCACGGCTGGGCGGTCGGCGAGGCGATTGCCCGCCATCTGCGTGGGCAAGGGCCGGAAGCGGAACGGGTGGCGCGGCGGGTGGCGCCGGCATTCCATGGCAAGCGCCTGCTGCGCTGGGCGATGGACCATCTGCAGGCCGACTGGCCGCTCAATGCACTGCTGCACACGGCGGCCACGCGGCGCATCGCCGAGCAGGTCTACTTCCACCGCCGTGGCGTGCGCACGTGAGGAGAGCAGGTGGGGGCGTCTGAACGCCGTCCCTCACTCACGTGAAAATTCCTATTGACGCCGTGCAGCAATATCGACACAATAGCGCTCCTTCGACGCAAGTCGAACGAAATCTGCGGGAATAGCTCAGTTGGTAGAGCGCAACCTTGCCAAGGTTGAGGTCGCGAGTTCGAGTCTCGTTTCCCGCTCCAGATTCAAGAAGAACGCTCCCGAAAGGGGGCGTTTTTCGTTTGTCACACCGGTTGCACCACTGCCGCGCTAGCGTGCCTTGCCGGGCAGGGCGCTGCGCCAGGTGCGGGCATCCTGCCGGTCGAAACCGGGGCAGCGGTTGTCCTGCCGGATGTAGACGTAGGGAACGTCATCTTCGTAGGTGAAGTGGTAGTAGTAGGTCCGGTCCTTCCCGTACAACCAGTAGTTCGACGAGCCCTGGTTGATGGCATACGGCTCGAAGGTGAAGATCGAAGATTCACCCGGAATGAAGTTGCTGCGCTCCATCAGTAGCAGCATGGCGTTCGAGACCAGTGGGGTGGTCTGAACGAGCACGATCACGCCGACAGTCACTGTCGTGATCGAGCCAATCAACAGCCAGCGGCGGGGATATTTCACGGTCGGGCAGCATCGAGGCAAGACAGTGCCGCAATGTGCAATACGCAGTGAAAGGCGTCCAGTGTTTCGCGCGGGGAACGCATTGAAAGCGTAGTGAAAGGCTGGATCGGCGTTGCCTGAACCGCACGCGTGCTGTGACCTTTTTCGGACCAATTCTCCATGTTCGCTCCACAATCGCACGGTAGCCTTCATGCTCCTTCTACACGTTGGCGGGCTGGTGGTCAGGCGTATCACTTCAGTGGCAGTGCCCAGGACCGGGCGCGGACTCTCCCTGCAGGCAGTGCTGCGCCCCGGTGCGTTGTTGGCAACCCTGGCCCTGGCCGGCTGCATGTCGGTGCCCGTCCCGGACCTGCCTGATCGCACACCCAGCGCCTGGACCCAGGTACCGCAGGGCCAGGGCGTGGCGGTGGACGCCAGGCAGTGGTGGAAGGTGCTGGCCGACCCGGCGCTGGATGGCCTGGTCGATCAGGCGGTCGCCGGCAATCTCGACCTGCAGCAGGCCACCTTGCGCCTGCAGGCCGTTCGGATCGTCGCTGGCACGTCCGACTCGCGTTTCCTGCCGGAAATCTCCGCCAGCGCCAAGCAGGTGCAGGACGCCGCCGCTGTCGATACCTACTTCCATGCCGGCATTGAAGCGATCTGGGACCTGGGCCTGTTCGGCGCCGCCGAGAGTGCGCAGCTGAGCGCGCAGGCCTCGGCCGGCAATGCCGAGGCGCTGCGCAATGCCGCGCAGGTAGCGGTGATTGCCGACGTGGTGCGCAGCTATCTGGATCTGACCGTGGCGCAGGCCCAGCAGGACCTGCTGGGCCGGCAGCAGACCGTGGATGACCGTGGCGAACAGTTGGCCCTGGTGCGCCAGCGCCTGCGCCTGGATGAGCCCGGCGAACTTGATCGCCTGCGTGCACGCCAGGCCGCGACCCGCGCCGCCATCGCACAGTCGCGGGAAAACGCGGATAACGCGGCCCGCGCGCTGGCATTGCTGCTGGGCCGCGATGGCCCGGATCCGGCCTGGCGCGCCTATCGCACGCCGCCGACGCTGGGCACGTTCTCGCTGCAGCAGGTCCCCGCCGATCTGCTGCGCCATCGGCCGCAGATCCTGCTGGCCGAGTCGGAAGTGATGCAGGCCGCCGCCAGCAAGGGCTCGGCGCGCGCCGCGATGTACCCGCGGATCAGCCTCGGCGGCTCCATTCTGTATGCCTACAACCTCACCCAGAACGCGCGCTCCAATTCCGACTCCAGTCCGTCGATCGGTCCATACGTCGATATTCCGCTGTGGGACTGGGGCCAACGCCGTGCGCGTTTCCATGCCGATGAGAAGCAACTGGACGCCGCGCTGCTCGGGTATCGCAAGGCCGTGCTGGAAGGCGTGAGCGAAGTGGAAGGTGCGCTGGGCAGCCTTGCACGCCAGGACAGCAGCATCCAGTCGCTGCGCGCGGCCAACGATGCCGCCAACCAGCAGGTCAAGCGCCAGGCGCGGCAGGTGCAGCTGGGCCTGTCCAGCGAGTTCGATGGGCTGGACACGCAACGTGCCGCGCTCGCTTCGCAGGCGGATCTGATCGGTGCGCAGGGCGCACGCGTGCTGGCGTTTGCTTCGCTGTACCGCGCCCTTGGCGGCGCACCGCTGCCGGTCGAGGCTGAGGGCGAACCGCAATGATCGCGCTGGCCCGCAAGACCCTGGCCTATGAGTGGCGCCGGTTCCTGCCGGTGGTGCTGGCGATGTGCTTCGCCGGCGTGCTGCTGATCGTGCAGGCGGCGCTGGTGCTGGGCATCTTCGGTACCGCCGCGATCTATGTGAAGGCATCTTCGGCCGATATCTGGGCCGGTTTCCCCGGCACCCAGAGCGTCAACTACGGCCACGCGATCAGCGCCGATGTGGAAAGCCACCTGCGCATGGATCCGGATGTCACCCGCGTCGAACCTTACGAGTGGGTGGATGGCGAATGGCGCTCCAGCGCGCAGGGTACCGGCAACGTGTCGGTGTATCTGTCCGGCATCTCCACCCGCGACGATGCAATGATGTTCGCGCGCATCCTGCCTGCCGACCTGCGTGCACAGCTGCGCGAACCGGGTGCGGTGATCGTCGACAGCGCCGACCTGGATACGCTGGGCGTGGACCTGCAGAACAACCGCGCCTGGATCAATGGCAAGGCCGTGCGCGTGGTTGCCGCGCAGCCGGGCCTGCGTGGCCTTGGTGGTGTCAACGTACTGGCTTCGCTGGATACCGCGCGCGCCATCGCCGGTACCGACCCACATGAGGGCAGTACCTACTTCGTGGCGGGCCTGCGCTCGCCTGACCTGGCCGACCGCGTGCGCGATCGCCTGGCCGCGTCGATGGGCCAAGCTACGCCGGTCGAGTTCTGGACCGCGCCGGAGTTCGCCAGCCGCTCGCAGCAGTACTGGCTGTTCGACACCGGTGCCGGCATCGCGGTGTTGTTCATGGCCGTCATCGTCTGCTTCGTCGGCGCGGTGATCACCAACCAGTCGTTCGCGTCGGTGGTGGCTGGCTCAGTGCGCGAGTACGCCACGCTCAATGCACTCGGCGCCGGTCGCTATGCGCTGGCGCGGGTGGTGTTCGAGCAGGCGTTGCTGATCGGCGGTGTGGGCATGTTGCTGGCGGCGGCCTTCAGTACCGTGGTGCTGTTGATCGCGCAGACCCAGCGTGTTCCGGTGCAGCTGACACCGATGGTGATCCTCGGCTGTGTCGCGCTGGTTGCGGTGATGGCCATGCTCTCAAGCATCATGGCGGTGCGCAGTGTCGTCCGCTCCGATCCATCGTTGCTGCTGCGTTGAGGACCGGCCGATGACTTCCACACGCGCCGTCGCCCCGACCCTGCGGGCCGATGCACTTGAAAAGAGCTTCATGTCCGGCGATGTGCAGGTGCCGGTGCTGCGCGGCCTGTCGCTGGACATCTATCCTGGCGAGCTGACCCTGGTGTCGGGCCCGTCGGGTTGCGGGAAGAGCACGCTGTTGTCGCTGCTGTCCGGCCTGTCCGCGCCCGATGGTGGCCGCGTGCACGCACTTGGCCAGGATGTGGGGCACATGACCCGAAGCGAGGTGGAGCGCTTCCGCCTGCACCATGTCGGTTTCGTGTTCCAGGGCTTCAATCTGTTCCCGGCACTAACTGCGCTGGAGCAGGTGCAGCTGCCGCTGGGCTACCGCGGCATGCGCAATCGCGAAAGCGAACCGCTGGCGCGCAAGGCGCTGGAAGAAGTGGGCCTCAGCCACCGCAGCCACATGCGCCCGGCGCAGCTGTCCGGCGGCGAGAAGCAGCGTGTGGCCGTTGCCCGCGCCTTCGCCAAGTCGCCGACGCTGATCTTCGCAGACGAACCCACCAGCGCGCTGGACGCCGAGAACGGCCAGCGCGTGATCGACATCCTGCATCGCTACGCACGTGCGCATGGCGCCACCGTGCTGTGCGTGAGCCACGATCCGCGCCTGATCCGGCATGCCGATCGGGTGATCGCCATGGAAGACGGCATGGTCCGTGACGACCGCCGCCAGAACGAAACTGTAGAGTCCGCCCCATGACCAAGACGTCGCACCTGCTCCCCCTCAGCCTGGCCCTGTCCGCGGCACTGCTGCTCGGCGCCTGTTCCAGTGACGCGCCTGCGCCTGCACAGTCGCCTTCGGGCAAGGCCGGTGCAACCGCCGCCGGCAAGGTTGCGGTGGCACGCGGCATCATCGATGTCGAGGGTGGCCTGATCGCGTTGGCACCGCCGGTGGACGGCTCGATCACTGCCGCGCCGGTGAAGGAAGGCGCCACGGTGAAGAAGGGGCAGCTGCTGCTGTCGCTGGATGGTGCCTTGCTGCAGCAGGAGGTGGCGATGGCCAGCGCCGATCTCGCCCTGGCCAATGATCGCCTGAAGGGCAGCCAGGCGCAGCTGCGCGAACTGGAGCGCAACGTTACCCGCCTGTCCACGGGCGCCAGCGAGGGCGTGTCGTCCAACCAGCAGGCCGATGCGGCCAAGCAGCAGCTGGCTGGCGTACGCGCCGATGTTGACGTGGCCGGTGCGCAGGTCGACATGGCCCAGCACAAGCTGGAACACGCCAGGCTGAAACTGCAGCAGATGTCGCTGAGCGCGCCGGAAGCCGGCACCGTGGTCGGCCAGGTGCCTGGCCTCGGAGCTTTCGTGCAGGCGGGCAAGCCGGCGATCTCGCTGCTGCCGGCGCGCCCGCTACAGGTACGTGCCGAACTCAGCGCGGCCTACGCCGATGCCGTGCAGGTGGGCATGAAGGCTACTGTCGTGCCGGATAGCGATGGCGCCGAGAACACCAGCACGCTGCCGTCTGCACGCGTGGTGCGCATCAGCCCTGTGTTCGCGCAGGCACGCCTGCCTGAAGATGCAGGGCGTGGCGTGGCCAAGGTGGTGGAGTGTGTACTGGAGTTCGATGGCGAGGCCAAGGCGCGCTTCGGCCAGCATGTGCGGGTGGAGTTCCGGAAGTAAGCCTAGTGCTGCGGCGGGGGCGCATCCGCGCGCCCTCGACGCCTGAGCGTCCGCCATGCGCTCACCGCCGACACCATGCACAGCGCCAGCAGCAGTCCCACGTCCAGCAGCAACAACCACAGCAGATGCATGCCGTGTACCGGCGGCTGGTGCATGGCTGACAGCATCCACGGCACCGACCATGCCAGCAGCAGGGCGAAGGCGATCAGCAGGCGCAGCCACAGTCGTTTCAGTCGCCACGGCCTCACGATCAAGGCGGCCACCACCAGTTCGACGGTGCCCAGCAACGCGAACACGATCACAGTGCTGGTCGGGTAGGGCGACTCGGCGCCTTCCAGGTGATGCAGCAGCCAGTAGTCTGGTGTGAAGCCGGCATTGACCAGTGCGGCAATCAGCGCCAGCCAGGTCAACGCAACCAGCAACCAGAACAGGCGGACGTAGCGTCTAGGCATCGGCGGTGTCCGTGGCGGCAGGCAGGCGGTTGCGTGATGCATACCACGCGGAAATGGCGATCGCGGCCAGCGCCAGCAGGCCGGGCCCGAGGGTGAAGTACAGCAGGCGCAGCGGATGGTTGTGCATCAGTGTCCAACTCGCGAACGCCAGGGGAATCGCCAGCACCAGCAGCTTGGCAAACAGTGGCCGCAGCACCGCGATCAGCGGCTGGGTGCCAATGAACATCCAGAACAGATAGAACTGGGCGATGCCCAGGCCGATGTCACGATGTGAAGCAAAGCCGAAATGGTCGCGATACCAGTTCATTCCCATCGGCATCAGCGCCCAGTACAGCAGGGCCACCAGCAGATGCAGCAGCAGGGCGATCAACAGAGGCGTGCCGCGAAGGAGCATGGGCGAACGGGGCCGGGCGGGGCAGCGTACCCCACTGCGGACGTCCGTGACCGCATGATGTGAAGACTGTTGACGGCGTGAAGGAATTTGGACACAATAGCGCTCCTTCGACGCAGGTCGAACGGAATCTGCGGGAATAGCTCAGTTGGTAGAGCGCAACCTTGCCAAGGTTGAGGTCGCGAGTTCGAGTCTCGTTTCCCGCTCCAGATTCTACAGGGCCCCGGCAGGGGCCTTGTTTTTCTCCCGCCACGGCAAGGCGGGGCACGTTGGGCCACAAGGCTTTACGCGCAGTCAGAAAGGTGAAATCGCTGGTGTGTTTTCCGGATTTCCGGTAGCATGTCGGCTTACGCGGGAATAGCTCAGTTGGTAGAGCGCAACCTTGCCAAGGTTGAGGTCGCGAGTTCGAGTCTCGTTTCCCGCTCCATGTTCCGACAGGCCCCATCATGGGGTTTTGTCTTGTCAGGGCGCCAGTTCCTGGCGCGCAGTACGTTGGCCTCATGGCAGAGTGGCTATGCACCGGATTGCAAATCCGTTTACAGCGGTTCGATTCCGCTTGAGGCCTCCATTTGAAAAGCCCTGACTCCGGTCAGGGCTTTTTTCTGCGGTCTGGAATGTGTCGCTCGAGCGCTATGATCCGGTCTGGACCTTGGCGGACTGTACGCAGATGACTCCCCGACACATCGTGGAAACCTGGATCGAGCGCTTCAACGCAGGCGATGCTGCTGGCCTGGCGGAGCTGTATCACCCCGACGCGATCAATCACCAGGTCACCCAGGACCCGATCAAGGGCCGCGATGCGATCCGTGCCACCTTCGAGCGTGAATTCAGCACTGCTGAAATGGTCTGCATTCCCGAAGTCATCCATGAGGCCGGCAATGTCGCTGCGCTGGAATGGCGCGACCCTCTTGGCCTGCGTGGATGCGGCTTCTTCACGGTTGACGGAGGATTGATCACGTTCCAGCGCGGCTACTGGGACAAACTCTCGTTCCTGAAGATGCACGGTCTTCCGATCGAGTGAGCCGCAAGGCCGGGCGGCATCCGTGCCGCCTTGGTCGTGGCCTGATGGGCTACAGCCTGGCCAGCGCCTGCACCGTGGCCTGCGTCAGCGGCTGGGGCAGAGCATCCCCGGCAAACCAGCCCAGCCCGGTCTGCACGCCCGGCTCCTGGATGGAAGCCTCGGCACCCGCAAGTGCCCGTGCCTCGTAGATAGGCGCGACCCAGTGCTGAGCAAGCGCCGGCTCGAAATGATCGGCCACGCACAGCAGGCGCAGCAGCTGCACTTCCAGGGCGGTCTCCTCGCGGACTTCGCGGACGACGGCAGCCTCCACCGTTTCCATCCAGTCGACTTTGCCGCCAGGCAGGCCCCAATGCCCGCGCTCCGGCTCGCGTCCGCGCTGGATCAGCAGGATGCGGCCGTCGGCATCACGGACGACGGCGCCACATCCCACGCGGGGAATCTGCAGTTCAGTCATGGCGTTGGGTGAAGAAGGGACGTTCTTCATTCTTGCATGCACGCCGCATCAGGCGGACCCGCGCTAGGCTGGGCGCCTGTGCATCAACAACCTCGCAGGTGTGTCGCATGCTCATCCGGCAACTTGGTGCTGACGACGCCGACATTCTCTGGCAGGCACGCTTGCAGGCGCTTCGCGAGTCGCCCGCTGCGTTCCTGTCCACGCTGGCCGAAGCGCAGAATGAGACGGCAGACGTGATGCGCACCCAGCTTGCTGATCCTGGCACGCGCTACTTCGGCGCTTTCATCGACGGCATGCTTGCGGGCTTCCTGCGCTACGTACGCCCGATGCGGATGGCGCGACGGCATACGGCGGAAGTGCACAGTGTCCATGTGGGCACCGGCCACCGTGGCCAGGGTGTCGCCCGCCAGCTTCTTCTTGCTGCGTTTGCATCTGCGCGCGCCGAGGGCATTGAATCGCTCACCCTCACGGTGCTGGAGGACAATGCTGCTGCGCGCGGGCTGTATGAATCGCTGGGTTTCAGCGTACTCGGCAGGGAGCCGCGCGCAGTCAAGCGCGAGGGCATCTACACGGATATCGTCTCGTACTGGATCACATTGCACTGACAGTGAAACGTTAGCGCGGGCCCGGTCATATTTCCGTGGCACGATGGGCCTGGACCCACATTCATTCGACGAAGATAGGGCAATGCACGTTCAGGTATGCCGCTGGCAAAGCGTAGCGCCGGAACACCGTCAGCAGGCGGTGGATCTGCTCCGCCAGGCTTTCCCGGACATGCAGGGCGAGGGCTACGCCATCCCCGGGGCCGGTCGCTCTGGTCCTGGCGATGGGAGGTGATCAGGTTGTCGCACATCTCGCGCTGTACGAACGCAACGTACTGCTGGACGGCGAGCCGGAACGCATGGGCTTGATTGGCGGCGTGGTGGTGCGTGCCGACGTTCGCCGGCAGGGCGTTGCCTCGCGGTTGATCGAAGCGGCCCATGCAGAGCTGCGCCGGCACGGTATCGATTTCGCCGTGCTGTTCGCCCTGGATCATCGGCACTATGCCTCTGCGGGCTATGTACCGATGCAGAACGAGACCTGCTTCATTGAAGACGGCCACGTACGCAGGTTCGTCTATCGCGGCGGCATGGTGGCCGCGCTGGGAGCGCGCCGCTGGACCACGGCCTTGCTCGATCTGCAGGGCGAAACGGTCTGAACGGCGCCAGCGTGCAGTCGCCACCAAACCACCGTATCGTGGCGGTTGTCCAATGAACCAGGGAGCGGTGCAGGATGAAGGGGAAGGTAGTGATGGCGATGCTGCTGCTGGGGTGTTTCCCGCTGGCATCGGCCCAGGTCTACAAGTGCAAGGGCGCTTCCGGTGAAACGGTATACAGCCAGAATCCCTGTGCTGCCGGCGCTGAACCCATGAAGCTGCGTTCCAGCCGTTCCTCCACGGAAACGGCGGGGGAGGCATCGAACCGCGCGGCGGTGTACCAGAACACCGAACTGGCCGACGCCGGTATCGCCGAGCGCAACTGCGTGCAGGGCGAGCGCTCGCGCATCTACGGTCCGCTGGAGTCGCGCAGCCAGCAGATCGGTCGGCAGATCGCCGAGTTGAACCGGCAGATGGCCGCGTCGAGCAACAACCTGGCCGGCGCAACCCGTGACTCGGGCATCCGTGCGCAGATTGCCAGCCTGCAGCAATCGTTGAGTGCCGAGCGGATGGCGGCGGATACACAGATGGCGAGTGCGCGCGAACAGTGCGCCTCGACCCGGCGTGAACGCGAGCGCTCGGTGCGCGACAAGTTCAGCAACGTACCCGCGGGTACGCCATGAGTCGTTCCCGCTAGGCGGGAAGGCGCATGGGTGTCTCAGCACGGAAGTTGCGCCCAACCGGCGCGCTCACGCCCAGGTAGTGCCGGAACAGGTAGATCAGCGGTTTCCAGCGCGTCACATCGATGTGCTGGGTGCCGTCCACGGTGATGTCTTCGTGCGCATGCACGCAGCGGATGCGGCCTTCGACGATCACGAAGCCCTGGCCATCATCCTCGCCGGGTGGATGCATCGCCATGACGGTGGCCTCCACCTGCAGCGGGCACTCGGCAATGGCCATCGGAGCAACATGCGTCGACACGACGGCAGTGAATCCGCCCAGTGCGAACTTGTCGCGCACGTGCACGTAGCCCATCGCCTGCTTGGCGGTCGGCGCCGGGTTGCAGCCGGTTGCCCGCGCGATCGCCTCGACCTGTGCGGCCTGCGCGGATGAGGGGAAGTTCAGCACGCACTCGCTGCGCAGCTGCAGGTTGCGATAGCCCTGGCCCTGCGTACCGAGGCCCAGCACTACCCGGTTGCCCAGCGCCCAGAACGAAGAAAGCGGGCTGATGTTGCTGCTGCCATCGTCATTCAACGTGGTCATCAGCAGCACGGGCGTGCCTGGGTACAGGACCGAAGGGGTGATGCGGCGGCGATGGATCGAAGCGGTCTTCATGGCAGGTCTCGCGGTTGCGGGCGAGCACTGTGCCGCGCAGTCGGCTGCTGACGCTTCGGCCTGCATCGAACTGTTGGCAGATGACGGCATGCCACAATGGGGCATGGTCCACACCTCCGGTTCCCTTGTCAGTGTCGGTGCCCTGGTCGGGGACCAGGCGCGTGCCGCCATGCTGCTGCAGTTGATGGATGGACGGGCCTACACCGCGATGGAGCTGGCGCGCGTGGCCGGGGTAACGCCGCAGACGGCGAGCACGCACCTGCGCAGGCTGGTCGAGGGCGACCTGCTGGTGGCGGTGGCGCAGGGGCGTCATCGCTACCACCGGCTGGCATCAAACGAGGTGGCAGAGATGCTCGAAGGCATCCTGCGCGTGGCCGACCGTACCCCTTCCTGTACCGCTGCGGCCGCGCGCAGCATGCCTGCACTGCGCGAGGCGCGTTCCTGCTATCGGCACCTGGCCGGCGTGCACGCGGTCGCCATCACCGATCGCCTGCTGCAGGCGGGGCATGTACTGCCATGCGAAGGGCATTGGCAGATCAGCGCTGGAGGCGCCGCATTCCTTGCCGGACTGGGCCTGCCGTTGCGCGAGCTCCTGCAGCAGCCGGTGGCGGCCAACCCGGCGCGCTACTGCCGTGGCTGCCTGGACTGCACCGAACGGCGGCCGCACCTGGCAGGGCTGGTCGGTGAGGCGATGCTGGACAGTTTCGTGAACAACGATTGGCTGCGGCGCGTCGAGGGCCGGCGCGAACTACGGCTGACGCCACCCGGGCGCGAGGCGTTGTGGCGGCTCTTCAACCTGGCGACCTGAGCGGCGCGGCCAGTCTCAGTCACCCGCGACATGGCAAGGCGTTATGGTCGAGTTCCACGTCTCAGGGAGCTGCAATGGCGAGCAAGGACATCACGGGTCGCTTCGGGCACGGAGCGAATCGGAAATGAGCAAAATCATGGCAGATGTGCGTTGGCTGACCTTTCGGTTGAAGAACGGGCAATCCATCGGGCCGGAGCGGCTGAAGGACGGATGGGTGATAGCCTCGGAAACCGCCCGCTGCGAGGTCCGCCGCGAACATATCGAGGGATCGGGCCTGGTGTATGCCCTGTATGCGCCGGCCAACCTGGCCTCACCGCGGCGCGCGGAAATGCGCATGCGCGAATTCCTGATGAGCTCGGGCTATACCTTCACGATGGGCACGCTGGGCGGCTGATCCCTGCCTGCTGTGGCTACGGGCGTACGGCCAAGACCTGGCCGAGCGCGCCGATCTGACCGCGCGCATCGAGCAGCACTGTGCTGGTCGGCCGACACCCGGGTGGCCAAACGGCACCGACATGTCGAAGCCCAGCCACTCGCCTTCGGGCATGCCGAACAGGTGCGCGGTCGGATCGAGGGGAGGCGGCACATGCTGCGCGGGTCCCTGCACCGTAAGCGTTGCCAGCCTGGCGGACACGTTTCGCTACGCGATGGACTCAGCGTTGCACTGTCTTCAAGGCATCGACAACCTGTGCTTCAGAGAAGCCACAATGTCCTTCGCCCACCGATGGCAGTACCCGTGGCGCTGGCCGCGCACCGGCGTGTGCGGCCAACTGCGGATACACCGTCTGCATGTGCGGCACGATGGTCGGGTCGTTGTGGTTGAACTGGATCACCAGCGGGCGCTGCAGTGCGCCGGTCAGCGCCAGCGTCGCGCGCACCCTGGCCTGCGCGGCAGGTACAGCATCGATGCGCCGCACCCCGGCGTTGAATGCGGCGTCATCGCCGAAGCCGCTGTAGACCGTGCCCCTGTTGCCGACCGGCATGCCACCGCTGCGTGTGGCCAGCTCGTGCAGGACCAGGGCGTGCAGGCTGATCGTGCCGGCCACTTCATCGGGGGAAACCTGCAGCCGCTGCGCCAGCAACGCGGCATGCGCCGGGTCGCGTTGCAGCGCGGTGGCGATGCCCTGGTAAAGCTCGCTCTGGGCCAGCATGGCTGCTTCGCGCGACGCCAACCCGGTGACCGGCAGCCCCTCAGCCTTGGGGAAGAAATAATCGAACGCGACCAGTGTGGTCAGCAGGTCGGCCGCGATCTGTTCGCCACTGAGATTGGCGCCGCACAGCGACACACCACCGGCATAGTGCTGCGGGAAACGCTCGAGGCTGCCAATGGTTACGGCACCACCCATCGAGAAGCCCAGCATCCAGGTGTGTCGCACGCGCTTGAGTTCACCCAGGGCATGCTGTCGCAGGTGTTCCATGTCGGTGATCGCCTCGGCTACCGCCCAGCCTTGGCTGGAATACGCGCTCTGCGCGACGGCGTAGCCCGCGCCCAGCAGTGCTGCGGTGCTGTCACCGGCGGCCATTGGCGTGGTGCGTGGCACGCCCACGGGCTCATAGCCATGGGCCAGCATCACCAGGTCGCCGTTCCAGTCTGCCGGTACATCCAGCCGCCAGGGGGCGCCCTGCAGCTCGCCGCTGAGCGTGCGTGGTGCCGTGGTTGGTGCTGCCAGCGATGCCGACGAAGCATGCAGCAGGCCAAGGGCGAGGGCACATCGAAGCAAGGGGCGCATCGTGGTCATTCCATGCGGGAATGGCGCCGAGCATAGATGCCAGCGGAATGTTGCGCGCGCTGCACTGCCGCAGGGGATTGCGGGCCGTACAGGCGGCGCTCTACGCTGGTGGCATGGCTCCGCACGTCACCGCGTCGATTATCCGCATTCCCCAAGGAAAGGCGGGGTAGCGCGCGGTCGTCACGGCCCTGCAACCCGCCCGGGAAGGCGGATTGCATGCAGCGCTCTCCCGGGAACTGGAATCCACCGAGGAGATCGCAGATGCAACACCCTTCATCCGCCGATGGCGGCGCAACCCTGCACCTGCTGTGCGGCAAGATCGGCGCAGGAAAATCGACGTTGTCGCAACAGCTGGCGGCCAATCCTCGCCACGTATTGATCAGCGAAGATGCCTGGTTGGCCACGCTGCACCCGGGTGAAATCCACTCCGTCGCCGATTATCTGCAGCGCGCAGCCACGCTGCGCAGCGTGCTGACCGATCATCTGCGTACGCTGCTGCGGGCCGGCGTCTCGGTGGTGCTCGATTTCCCCTTCAACACGCCCGCAACCCGCGGGTGGGCACGTGAGGTGTTCTCGCCAGTGGGCGCCGCGCATCAACTGCACTTCCTCGATATCGCCGACGAGGTCTGCAAGGCGCGGCTGCGTGCACGCAATGCATGCGGCGAGCATCCCTTCCAGGCCAGCGATGAGGAATTCGAGCAGATCACCCGCCACTTCGTTGCACCGGCCGCAGAAGAGGGTTTCATGGTGATGCGCTACACCGAGGCAGGCCCGGCATAGCGCGGTCGGCTCAGTCGCCGAATGCCGGCTTGCCTTCGGTGGCGGTGCGCACGAGCGTCCTGCGGAAGGTCTCGACCAGGGGGCGCAGGTTGATGCGGTGCCAGGCCGCCCACAGCGGTGTGCGGTAGCTGAACCACGGCAGCTCGCGCAGCACCACGCCGTCCGGCGCCTGATGATCCAGGCTCTGCTGGACGGTGGTCAGGCCCAGGCCGGCGGCAACCAGGCCAAGCGCGGCCAGTGGCTCGGTCGCTTCCATGGCGATGGTCGGGGTGAACCCGGCTTTCGCACACGCGGCGATGAAGGTGTCGTGGCGCAGTGCGTTTTCCCTGTGCATCACGCCGATCCACTGCTGGCTGGCCAGATCCTCTGGCGTGATGGTCTCTGCACTGGCCAGTGGGTGGTCGGCCGGCACGGCCAGCAGCATCGGGTCGTTCAGCACCTGCGTGGCTTCCAGGTCCGGATCGTCGAACGCCGGTGGTTCGCAGACCAGGGCGATGTCCAGGCTGCGTTGCCGCAGGCCTTCCAGCTGCACGTCCGACTGCTGGTTGTAGAGCGCGATATGCACCGCCGGGCGATCGCCGCGCAGTTCGCGCAGGGCGGTGGGCAATACGCCGGAGTGCATCGCGTACTCCAGATAGCCGATGCACAGGCCGCCTTCGTCGCCGCGGCCGAGCCGGCGCGCCAGCGATTCCAGCCGGTTGGCATGGGTCAGCAGGGCCCGCGCCTCGGCCAGGAAGGTACGGCCATCGGCGGTCAGCCGGATGCGCTGCTGCGAGCGTTCGAACAGCTGCAGTCCCAGCCGTTCCTCCAGCTGGGCGATCTGCCGGCTGAGCGGGGATTGGGAGATGTGAAGGCGCTCGGCAGCGCGGCCGACGTGTTCATCTTCGGCGACGGCCACGAAGTAGCGCAGTTGGCGGAGGTCGAGCATAAGACCTTGTAGGACTCAAGATAATTAAATTATGTCTTGGACAGTCTTATCGGGCAAGCCTAGCCTGTGCCTCAACTTCAACAACCTCCCCAAGGGGGAATCCATGAGCATCAACACGCTGCTGGCTGGCAAGACCCTCGGCTTCGGTACCGCGCCGCTGGGCAACATGTTCCGTGACATCCCGGAAGCCGAGGCCCAGGCCACGGTGGACGCGGCCTGGGAACAGGGCACCCGCTACTTCGATACCGCCCCGTTCTATGGCGCAGGCCTGGCCGAGATCCGCCTTGGCGACGCGCTGGCCAAGCGCAACCGCGATGACTTCGTGCTCAGCACCAAGGTCGGCCGCCTGATCCTGGACGAAGTGGAAGACACCAGCGCCCGCGACCTTGGCGAGAAGGGCGGCCTGTTCGTCGCCGGCCGCCCCAACAAGCTGGTCAACGACTACTCGGCCGATGCCACCCTGCGTTCGATCGACGACAGCCTCAAGCGCCTGAAGACCGATCGCCTGGATATCGTCTGGGTGCACGACATCGCACAGGACTTCTATGGCGATGAGTGGCTGTCGTACTTCGAGACCGCACGCCGCGGTGCCTTCAAGGTGCTGACCCGCCTGCGCGAGGAGGGCGTGATCAAGGCCTGGGGCCTGGGCGTCAACCGTGTCGAGCCGATCGAGCTGACCCTGGACCTGGACGAAGCCCGTCCGGATGGCTTCCTGCTGGCAGGCCGCTACTCGCTGCTCGACCACGAGCGTGCGCTGCAGCGGGTGATGCCCAAGGCGGCCGAGCGCAACACCGGCATCGTGGTCGGCGGTCCGTACAGCTCCGGCGTGCTGGCCGGTGGCAGCCACTTCGAGTACCAGAAGGCGTCGCCGGAGATCCTGGCCAAGGTCGAGCGCATCAAGGCCATCGCGGCCGAGTACGGCATCAGCATCAAGGCGGCCGCGTTGCAGTTCTCGCTGGCCAACCCGGCAGTGGCTGCGGTGATCCCGGGCGCCAGCCGTCCCGAGCGCATCGCCGAAGACTACGCCGCACTGAAGGAAATCATCCCGGCCGGGTTCTGGCAGGCGCTGCGCGCCCAGGGCCTGGTCGCGGCCAACGCCCCGCTGCCGATTGACAACATCTGAGTCCCGAAGGAGACATTCCCATGGCAACTGCTTCTGTATCCATCACCGTGCCGACCCCGGCCGACCAGGTCTGGAACCTCATCGGCGGCTTCGATTCATTGCCCGACTGGCTTCCGTACATTCCCCAGAGCACGCTCAGCGAAGGCGGTCGCGTGCGCCATCTGGCCAATCCCGATGGCGATGCCATCGTCGAGCGCCTGGAAGCCTTCGACCAGGCCGATCGCAGCTACACCTACTCGATCCTGCAGGCCCCGTTCCCGGTCAGCGGCTATCGATCCACCCTGCGTGTGGTCGAGCAGGGCGACGGTTCGCGGATCGACTGGTCCGGTGAGTTCACTCCGGTGGGCGTCAGCAACGAAGAAGCGTCCGCGCTGTTCGAGGGCATCTATCGCGATGGCCTGAAGGCCCTGGAAACCACGCTGGCCGGGTGAATGCCCGTGTGGCGTTGACCGCATGCAGGCGCCCCGGCCGGTCCGGGGCGTCTGCGTGTCAGGGTGCGGGCGTCGGTGCACCGCAGGCGACGCGATGCATGGGAAAGTCCATTGCCTGCTTCGGATTGTCCTGCGCGATCTCGATGCGCGCATGTGCGCGCTGGTCGTCGAGGCGCCGGTAGTGGATACGTTGTGGGAAGTCGTTGGCAGGATTCTCGAAGACCGCCTCGTTGGCATCGACCCGGGTGGCGTTGAAGTCCGTGGCGTTCTGGCCAGAGGGCAGGGCAGTCAGCACCAGGCGCCCATCATCGTGCTGGCGCAGTTGCATGAACTCGAAGCCGACGGTTCGCCCGTCGCGCAGGCTGCGGCTGCTGCCGAACAGGGTGTTTCCAGCCAGGCTGGTCCATTGCTCGCCGGCACCGGGTGGCTGCCCATCAAGCTGCCAGCAACCGGCCAGCCAGGCCAGGTGTTCGATCTTCGAGGGTGAGGCGGATAGCGCGTGCGGGGCCGCGAGCAGCAGCGGCAACAGGGCCAGGGCGATGCGGAGTGACATCGGTGCCTCCATGCGCGGGAATGTGCGGCCTGTATAGCGCCCGCCAGATCATGCGGCCAGTGCCGTCCTTTCCAGTGCCGATTCCGATACGATCTGTCACATTGAGCTTGTCTCGCTTGACCCGGAGTCCCGTCATGGTCGACCGTCTCGCCATTCTGCTTGAACGCTTCGCGGTCACCGCCTCGGTGTTCCATGCCGGTGCGCTGTGCGGCATCAACACGCTGGAGGGTGAGGATGAAGCCGGGCAGCTGCACCTGGTGCGACGTGGCCCGCTGCAGGTCAGTCATGCCCAGCAGACCGTACAGGTGGATGTGCCCAGCCTGCTGCTGTATCCGCGGCCGATGCCGCACCGCTTCAGTACCGACCCACAGCAGGGCGCCGACATGGCCTGCGCGAACCTGCATTTCGAAGGCGGCCGGCTCAATCCGATCAGCGCCGCGTTGCCGGATTTCATCTGCCTGCCGCTGGCTGGGCTGTATGGCGGCAACGCAGCGCTGGAGTTGTTGTTCGAAGAAGCGTTCGAGCAGCGTTGCGGGCGCGCGGCGGTCTGTTCGCTGGGCTTGGCCACCCGCGATTGCGGCTGGCGCTGGTGGCGATGCACGAAGCCCCGGCGCAGGGGTGGACGCTGGAGGATCTGGCCGAGGTGGCCGGCATGTCACGCAGCGTGTTCGCCGCCAGCTTCCGCGAAGCGATGGGGACCACCCCGGGCCAGTACCTGCAAGGCTGGCGGGTCGGGTTGGCACAGCAGGCGCTGCGCCAGGGCCGGCCGCTGAAGCGGATTGCCGACGAGGTGGGCTATGGCAGCGAGGCGGCACTCTCGCGCGCGTTCAAGGCGCACACGGGGCAGTCACCACGCGAATGGCGCGGACAGGCGCGTGCTGGCGCGGCCTGAGCCTCAGCCCAGCACCAGCCGGGCCAGCTTCATGCCACCGAACAGGCCGGCCAGGCCCAGCGCCACCGAGCCACCGGCATACAGCGCGGCCAGTCCGTGCTGCCCGCGCTGCAGCAGCAGGCCGATCTCCAGCGCATAGGTAGAGAACGTGGTGTAGCCACCAAGGATGCCGGTGGCGAGCAACAGGCGAAGCTGCGGCGAGGCACCATTGCGCATCGCGAAGACCTCGACCACCACGCCCATCAGCAGGGCGCCACTGATGTTGATCAGGAAGGTCGACCACGGCCAGGGGCTGCCGACGGCCACTCGGGCGCCGATCAGGTTGCAGGCGTGGCGCAGGCAGGCACCGATGCCGCCGCCGACGAAGACCAGGAAATAGTTGTTCAATGCTTGCATGGCGTGCCTCGAATGCGGGTTCGCAGGGTCAATGGCGAACGCCGAGGGCAGGCAAGACCTGCCGTCGACGAACACCGGGTTCGTCCTGGCAGGAGCCATCAGCCTTCTCAGGCGGTTATCGGGGGAGCCCCATCCCCATCGCGGTCCATGCTACCAGCGGCGGTGCATTCACGTCATCGAGGTCGTCAGCACGCGGGCCACCTTGCTGCGGCTGAAGCCATCCATCAGCAGTTCGAACGCGAGCAGGTCCAGCGCCGCGTGGCGGCGGTGGTCGATTTCCAGGCCATTCTCGGCCACCAGGTGACTGACCAGCTCGTAGGCGTCCTGCCAGACGTCAAGGTGGGCCTGGCTGGGAATGTAGGCGTTACCCGGCTCCCCGACGCCGCGCCCGTTCACTCCATACAGCAGCTCGCGTGCGTCCAGCTTGGCCGCATCGGCGATGCGGAACAGCTGCTCGGCTTTCACATGGGACGCACTGACATGGTCGTTGAGCCAGTTGCTGATGGTTGCCGTGGTGGATTTGGCGGCGCGGGCCAGATCGGCCGGGCGGGGGTGCCCGGCTTTCTTCATGGCGGCGGCGAGTCGTTGGCCGAGAGTATTCATCTATGCAAGCCAGCTTAACGCGTGGAATGCGAAGAATCCTTGCCGCAAGAATAAGTCTGGTTAACAAAAGGGCAGACCATGACCGAATTCTGGAACAAGCGGCAGGTGCGCACGCGGCTGGGGTTCCAGACCGATGCGGAGCTGGCGCGCTTCTTCGGCATCAGCCGTTCCGCAGTATCGCAATGGCCGAAAGACTTCCCGATCCCCGCTCTGCGGCAGTACATCCTGCATCAGCGTTACCCGAACCTGTTCCCCGCAACGGGCGCCGCCGAAGTCGAATCCGCCTGAATTACGCCGCCTTTTGTCGCATTTAGCGTGCTAAGCGCATTCTGTTAAGTACACTTAGCAAAATAGGAAAAACTGATCGTTTTGGCAGTACCTATTGTCGACGCCTACCGGCTGCCGGACAGGTGGCTGGGGCGCGTTGTCGCCTTCACCCCATCCGGGAGGGGCGGGGTCCCGTATGTGGTTTCGTGAACGATTAATAATTTCAATCGCGAAAGTCGCTGCATGTAATTGACCTGTCGTGAAATCTGTGACTAATTTGGATCAACCGGGCGTGAAGCCTGGGAGTCTTTCAGTAGCACGCAAGTGAGTCGGTAGACCGTCAACGATGCAGAACAAGTCCAACGGAGGTCGTATGGAATACGGCATGCATGGCTTGGCTGAACGGGTACGCCGCGAACTGGAAGCCAGCTATCACAAACACGGATGCGGTCCGGCGTTCTGGGATACCTACCAGCAGGTGCTGGACCGGCTCGTCCCGCAGGGGACCGAGCGTACCGAGTTCACCAACGAAATGGCGCTGATCATCGAGCAGCTGGGCATTGTCCGACGCGCGCAGCTGGTACCACCGCACGCCGACGGGCCGCGTTGATTCAGAGCAGGCGCCAGGCGCCGCAGGCAAGCAGCGCCAGCAGCAAAGACAGCAGGGCCAGGGTCCGGGGGCGCCACCAGCGCTTCGGTTGTCCGGCCATCGCCTGCGGACTGCAGTAGCGCACCAGCCCCGGACCGAACCCGGCCCGGTGCTGTTGCTGTGCGCAGGCCTCCAGACAGGCGCCGCAGGCCAGGCAGTCGGCCTGCGGCCCCTGGCGGATGTCCAGCTGCATCGGGCAGGCGCTGATGCAGGCCGCGCAATCGGTGCAGTCGCCAAGACGGTCGGCGCTGAAGGTCGGCATCGGTCCGGCCAGCAGCGGATGCGCGGCGCGGAACACGTAGTCCTGTGCAGTGGTCGGGTCGAGCAGGCCGCGGCCGCGGCCCAGCACGCCGCCCAGGCCGGATGGGCGAGGCCCACGTGGCTCGCCGCGGCGGGCGTCGTACAGCATGCGCGGCGTATGTGGATCGGTCAGCAGCGGCTGCATGCGTGCGAACGGGCACAGCGAACGGCAGACCTGCTCGCGCAGGAAGCCGGCGTTTGCCCAGGTGGCGGCGGCATAGAACAGCACCCAGAACGTTTCCCAGCCGCTCCAGCCGGCACGCGGCGCTGCGATCACCAGCTCGGCGATCGGACTGAACAGGCCCACGAAGGTGATGCCGGTCCACAGCGAGAGCAGCCCCCAGGCCAGCTGTGTGGCCGCGCGCGCAACGCGTGCCGGAAGCGTGCGGGCCATGCCGTCGGCGATCCAGTCGAAGGCACGGCGCCACAGTGTCTGCGGGCAGGCGTGGCCGCACCAGATGCGCCCGGCGAGGTGGGTGAGCAGTGCCAGCCCCACCGCGAGCACCGCCAGCAGGCCGACCAGCACCCCGACGTCTCCCGGCCACAGCGTCCAGCCGAACAGATCGAAGCGGCGGGCGTTGATATCCAGCAGCAAGGCCTGGCGGCCGTCCCAGTGCAGCCATGGCAATGCGTAGAACAGCACCAGCAAGGCGGCGCTGAGCGTGCCGCGCCAGTGCCGTGGTCTCGGTGTGCAGGTCGTACTCATCCCAGCGGCAACTCGTCGTCGTCGCCGCTGGGCATCGGTCGCTGCAGGTACCAGGTGATCGCGCTGGACAGCGCCGTCACCGTCCAGAACATGAAGAAGCCTGCCGTGTAGCCCATTTCACGGCTGATCTGCGTGCCCGGGAAACTGATGGCCTGCAACCGCAGCGGGTCGACGAAGGCGAAGAACACCACGCTGGCCAGGCCGGCAGCGATGAAGCTGGGCCAGAGGATCGCGCCCCATTGCTGGATCAACTGCTGGCGACGGTTGGGAGAGGGTCTGTTCATGCTGTCCCGGATCGAAAAGTGGGCGGCGCGTATACTCGCCTGGGTTGGCGCGGCATCCGCAGGGCATGCTTCCTGCAAGCGTGCCAGCCTAGGTGCAGCGGACTGCGCCGACATTGATCTGGATCAACGGTGGTGCCGGCCGGCTGCGGCACACTGCCGGCACGCTTTGGGTACCCCGATGAACGCAACGCCGCCTGTCCTTCCTGTCGCCTCGCCCGAGCTGTGCACCGAGCAGGAAGTGACCCGCCTGGTCCACGACTTCTACGCCCGCGTGCGCGGGGAGGAGCGATTGGGGCCGGTGTTCGAGGCCCACGTCCACGACTGGCCGGAGCATCTGGCCCAACTGGTCGACTTCTGGTCGGCGATGCTGCGCGGCACCCGGCGCTTCAAGGGTTCGCCGATGTCCAAGCACATGGCCATCGAGCTGGACAAGGATCTGTTCGACCGCTGGCTGGTGCTGTTCCGGATCACCACCGCCGAATGCAACAACCCGCCGATGCAGGAGCTGGCCAACGACGTGGCCGCGCGCATCGGTGACACCTTCTGGAAGCGCTACCAGATGCTGCGATGGCCGCAGGTCGGCCTGCCGGTGCTGGCGATGCCCGCCAAGGATTGATCTGGGTCAAGGCGGCGCAGGCCGCCCGGCGCGATGCTGGCGCCATGGACACGTTCTCTCCCGCCGCTGGTGGCCTGGCCTGGACCTTCGACCCCGACCTTCTGCGCCGGCACGACCGGCCGGGCCCGCGCTACACCTCGTACCCGACCGCGCCGAATTTCCATGATGGGTTCGACGCGCCGGCGCTGCGCCAGGCGATCGCCGACAGCAACCAGCTGGCCCGCGCGCTGTCGCTGTATGTGCATGTGCCGTTCTGTTCCAGCCCGTGCTTCTACTGCGGCTGCAACCGGGTGATCACCCGCGATCGCGGCCGTGGCCACAGCTATGTGTCGCGCGTGCTGGCCGAGGCCGATCTGCTGGCACCACAGTTCGAGGACGGTCGCGAGGTCATCCAGCTGCATCTGGGCGGTGGTACGCCGAACTTCCTCGATGCCGAGGCGATGACCACACTGGTGGAAGGGTTGCGCCGGCGCTTCGATTTCAGCGATTCACCGCAGCGCGATTTCTCGATCGAACTCGATCCACGCTTCATCGACACCCGTGACGTCGCCATGCTGGCGCGCCTGGGCTTCAACCGGGCCAGCCTGGGCGTGCAGGATTTCGACCCGCAGGTGCAGGAATCGATCAACCGCATACAGGGCGTGCAGCAGACACTGGACATCCTGCGCGCCTGCCGCGACAGCGGCATGCGTTCGGTCAACGTCGACCTGATCTACGGCCTGCCCGGGCAGAGCCTGGAAGGATTCGGCCGCACCCTCGAACGGGTGCTGGCGCTGCGCCCGGACCGCCTGGCGGTGTATGGCTATGCGCACCTGCCGCATCTTTTCCGGGCGCAGAAGCAGATCGACGAAAGCCGGTTGCCGTCGCCGGAAGACAAGCTGGCGCTGCTGGGCCTGGCGGTGGAGAAGCTCTCTGCGGCTGGCTACCAGTACATCGGCATGGATCATTTCGCATTGCCGGAAGAGGATCTGTCACGCGCGCAGCGTGCCGGCCAGCTGCATCGCAACTTCATGGGTTACACCACCCACGCCGATACCGATCTGCTCGGCCTGGGCGTAAGTGCGATCAGCCATATCGGCGCCACCTACAGCCAGAATCCACGTGACCTGGCGTCCTGGGAGGACGCGGTGGACCAGGGGCAGTTGCCGGTCTGGCGCGGTGTCGCGCTGAGTGCCGACGACCAGTTGCGCGCGGAGCTGATCCAGCAGCTGATGTGCCAGGGCGAGGTGGATGGTGCGGTGCTGGGGCAGCGCCACGGCGTGGATTTCCAGCAGTACTTCGCCGAGGACCTGCGTTCGGTACAGCGGCTGCAGGAGGATGGCCTGGCCGAATACCGCGATGGCGTGGTGCGTGCGAGCGAACCCGGGCGACCGTTGCTGCGGTTGCTGGCAATGTGCTTCGACCCGTATCTGCGTGCCGCACATGCGCAGCCACGTTACTCGCGGGCGATCTGAAAGCGGGATGTGCTGCGTGCGTGTGGTGCCCGGAGCCGGAATCGAACCGGCATGGGGTTGCCCCCGGCGGATTTTAAGTCCGATGCGTCTACCAGTTTCGCCATCCGGGCCTGCAGCGCGGCGCCGATTGTAGCCTACCCGTGTCGCTGCAGCCGGATTGCGCGTGAGCGACGTGCTTAACTGTTATCCCTGTTCATGTCATAGTCCCAGCCACCGTTCCCAGGGGGGGAGCCACCCGATGTCGCTGCACGCGATTGCCTATGCCAGTGAGGCCCGCGCCGATCTGCGGACAACCGATCTTGATCGCCTGCTGGCCGACGCCACGGCATTCAATCGTGTAGCCGGTGTCACCGGTGTCCTGATGTTCGACGGCAGCCGCTTCCTGCAATATCTGGAAGGCCCCGAAGATGGCATCGATTCGGTGTTCCAGCGCATCTTCAATGCACGCAGCCACGCGCAGATGAGGCTGTTGTGCCGCGCGCCGGTGGTGCAGCGTGCGTTCCCGCGCTGGTCGATGGGTACGCGGCGGATCGATGCGGACCTGCTGACCCAGATCGTTGACGCGGCGTGGCCGGGTTTCCTGCTTGGCAGCGGTGGTTTCGAGCGCCTGCTGCAGGCCTGGACCGGTGCCGACGGCGAGCTGGAACCCGCCGCGGTCGCGCTGGGTTCCTGAGCCCGCCTTGGCGGCGGGGTATCGGGGCCGGTAGGCTGTAGCCTTTCTGGTGCGGGTTTTCCGGAGTGGTACAGCGAATGAGTGGGTTGGCCCAAGCCATGGCGGCACGCATCCGGTTTCACCCGGTGCACGGGATATGCCGATGAGCGTGCCCGTTGCGGCGGCGGTGACGCCGCGTTTCGCCGTGATCGGCCTGGGTTACGTCGGCCTGCCATTGGCGGTGGCGTTTGGCCGGCACTGGCCGACACTGGGCTTTGACATCGATGCCGGCCGCATCGCGGAGCTGCGCGGTGGCCGCGATCACACGCTGGAGATGGAGGCCGACGAGCTGGCCGAAGCCACGCATCTGCAGTACGGCAGCGATCCTTCGCTGCTCGATGCCTGCAACGTCTATATCGTCACCGTGCCGACCCCGATCGATGCATACGAGCAGCCCGACCTGGAGCCCCTGCGTTCGGCGACACGGCTGATTGCCAGTCATCTTCGCGCCGGCGATCTGGTGATCTACGAGTCCACGGTGTACCCCGGCACCACCGAGGAAGTGTGCGTGCCGCTGCTGGAACAGGGTTCGGGCCTGGGCTTCAACGAAGACTTCTATTGCGGCTACAGCCCGGAACGGGTCAGTCCCGGTGACCGCCAGCGGCGCCTGGCCGACATCCGCAAGATCACGTCTGGTTCGACCCCGGAAGTCGCTGCGGTGATCGATGGTCTCTACCAGCGCATCATCGACGCCGGTACGTTCCCGGCGCCGTCGATGCGCGTGGCCGAAGCAGCCAAGGTGGTCGAGAACATCCAGCGCGACGTCAACATCGCGCTGGTCAACGAGCTGGCGCTGATCTTCGACCGGCTCGGCATTGATACCCAGGACGTACTGGACGCCGCCGGCAGCAAGTGGAATTTCCTGCCGTTCCGGCCAGGCCTGGTTGGCGGTCACTGCATCGGCGTCGATCCGTACTATCTGCTGCACAAGTCCGAAAGCGTGGGCTACCACCCGGACCTGATCCACACCGCGCGGCAGGTCAACAACCGCGTCGGCGAGCACGTGGCGGCGCGCGTGCTGGCGATGCTGGCCGAGCGTGGCCGTGCACCGGCGGAGGCACGCATCCTGGTGCTGGGCGTGACCTTCAAGGAGGATTGCCCCGACCTGCGCAACAGCCGCGCGCTGGAACTGGCCCAGCGCCTGCGCGATGCGGGTGCGCAGGTGGAGGTGAGCGACCCGTGGGTCGGCCCGGCGGCATTGACCGGCGAGGGCCTGGATTGGCTGGCCGAACCCGGGGCAGGGCGCTATGACGCGGTGGTGCTGGCGGTGGCCCACGCCCGTTTCAAGGCAATGGATGAAGACGCAATCCGGGCGCTGCTGGCGCCAGGCGGCCTGGTCTACGACGTCAAATCGGCCTGGCCGCGCAACGTGGTTGACGATCGTTTGTAAGCCTTGGCAGCGAGCGGCGCGGTAGACTCGGGAACAGTTGCAACCGAGGAAAGCCATGCACCGGTACATCGTCTACCTGCTCGCCATCCTGATGTTCCCGATATGCCTGTGGCTGGCCACGATCTGGCCGGCCTGGTACTGGGGCGTCGGCCTGACTGCCGCGATGGTGGCATTGGGGACCTGGGACCTGCTGCAGAAGCGCAGCACGCTGCGCCGCAACTATCCGGTGATGGCGCACTTCCGCTACGGGCTGGAATCGATCGGCCCGGAGATCCGCCAGTACTTCGTGCAGAGTGACCTGGAGGACGTGCCGTTCTCGCGCCAGCAACGTGCACTGATCTACCAGCGCGCCAAGAACGAGATGGACACGGTACCGTTCGGCACCCTGCGCAGCACCTATGCGGTGGACTACGAATGGATCAACCATTCACTGGCGCCGACCGCCATCGCCAAGCATGACTTCCGCGTGCTGGTCGGTCCGAACTGTGCCAAGCCCTATTCGGCCAGCGTGTTCAACATCTCGGCGATGAGCTTCGGTTCACTGTCGGCCAATGCCATCCGCGCACTGAACGAAGGCGCACGGCGTGGTGGTTTCTACCACGACACCGGCGAAGGTTCGATCTCGCCCTATCACCGTGAGATGGGCGGCGATCTGGTCTGGGAAATCGGCTCGGGCTACTTCGGTTGCCGCGACGAAAAGGGTGGTTTCAGCGAGGAACGCTTCGTTGCTAATGCCACCCATGACCAGGTCAGGATGATCGAGATCAAGCTGTCGCAGGGTGCCAAGCCGGGTCATGGCGGCGTGCTGCCAGCGCCGAAGGTGACTGCCGAGATCTCGGTGACCCGGGGCGTGCCGATGGGCGTGGACTGCGTGTCGCCGTCGCGTCACTCGGCGTTCTCGACACCGGTCGAGCTGCTGCAGTTCGTCGCCCGCCTGCGCGAGCTGTCCGGTGGCAAGCCGGTCGGTTTCAAGCTGGCGATCGGCCACCCGTGGGAGTGGTTCGGCATTGCCAAGGCGATGCAGGAAACCGGGTTGCTGCCGGATTTCATCGTGGTGGACGGTGCCGAAGGGGGCACCGGCGCGGCGCCGGCCGAGTTCGTCGACCATGTCGGCGTGCCGATGCACGAAGCGCTGCTGCTGGTGCACAACACCCTGGTCGGCCTCGATCTGCGCGAGCGCATCCGCATCGGTGCAGCCGGCAAGATCACCAGTGCGTTCGACATCGCGCGCACCATCGCGCTGGGTGCCGACTGGTGCAATGCCGGCCGCGGCTTCATGTTTGCGCTGGGCTGCATCCAGTCGTTGAGTTGCCATACCGACAAGTGCCCCACCGGCATCGCGACCCAGGACCCGGCGCGCTGGAAGCATCTGGATGCACCGGACAAGGCCACCCGTGTGTACAGCTACCACGAGCACACGCTGCATGCCTTGAAGGAACTGCTGTGTGCCGCGGGCCTGAACGACCCGGCGGAACTGGGCCCGGAGCATATCCTGCGTCGGGTTTCGCCTGTTGAGATCCGTTCGCTGGCCTCGCTGTACCGCTACCTTGAACCGGGCGAGCTGCTGCACAAGGTGCCGGACCACGCCGTGTTCCATGCGTTCTGGGCCGATGCGCGCAGCGATTCCTTCCAGCCGCCGCCGAAGATCCAGGCGCTGCGGGCCAGCAAGTCGCGATAACGTGTTGCTGTAGATACCGTGTCGCCCTCGCCTAGGCAAGGGCCGAGCCCATGCTCGGCTGCTTCTCTCATCGCGATGTTGGAACGAAGAACAGTCGAGCATGGCTCGACGCTGCAAGGAGATGCCATGCGGTTCCGGACCGGCACCACGGATGATGTCGCCACGCTGTGGGCGTTGCGCACGCGTTGCGTGCGCGAGACCTGCAGCAGCCATTATCCGCCCGAAGTGATTGCGCCCTGGTCGGCCTCGCCGCCGCCGTCGCAGTACGCGCGGTTGCTGGGGCAGGGCGGCTGCGTGGTGGCCGAGGATGGGCAGGGCGGCCTTCTTGGCTTCGGTGTGTTCGATGCCGATGCCAATGAAGTCGACGCGTTGTTCGTTGATCCTGATCGTGGCGGCCAGGGAATTGGCCAGGCGCTGATGCAGCGCCTGCTGGCAATGGCCGATCGTGAGCGTGAGGTGGTGCTGTCGGCCTCGCTCAACGCGGTGCCGTTCTACCAACGGCAGGGATTCATCAGCGTGCGCGAAGAGGTCTACCCGCATCCCAGCGGCGTGGCGCTGGCTTCGGTGAGCATGCGCAGGCCATGGTGAGCGCCCGGGGACTGTAAGGCAGTCGAGGATGGCTCGACTCTACAATGCAGGCGTCACCGCCCGGCCAGCCACCCGATCACGCCCTCGGCGGCGCGCAGGCCACTGGCGTAGCACGCGGTCAACAGGTAGCCACCTGTTGGCGCCTCCCAGTCCAGCATCTCGCCGGCGCAGAACACGCCGGGCACGGCCCGCAGCATCAGGCCATCATCCACCGCATCCAGGCGCACGCCGCCGGCGGTGCTGATCACCTCGGCCATCGGCCGGGGACGCAGCAGGCGCAGCGGCAGGCGCTTGAGCGTAGCCGCCACGGCAGGCAGATCGTTGCCGGCTTCCTTACCCAGAATCTCGAACACCAGTGCGGCCTTCACCGCATCAAGGCCCGCCTGGCGACGCAGGTGCTCGCCGAAGCTGCGGCCCTTGCGCGGGCGTGACAGATCGGCCAGCAGGCGCGCCTCGTCGCGGCCCGGCACCAGATCCAGCCACAGCATCGCGTGGCCATCGCGGTTGATGGTCTCGCGCAGGTCCGCCGCCAACGCATAGATCAGGCTGCCTTCGATGCCGTACTCGCTGGCCACGCATTCGCCCTGCAGCGACTGTGGCTGTCCGGCCAGGTCGATCCAGTGCGCGACCACCGGCTTCAGCGGTGCACCGGCATTGCGCTGGGCGAAGAACGGGGTCCAGTCCACGTCGAAGCCGCAGTTGGCTGACTGCAGTGGCGTGATGTCCACGCCACGGGCCTGCAGCGGTGCAACCCAGGCGCCGTCGCTGCCCAGCTGCGGCCAGCTGCCGCCGCCCATCGCCAACACGGTGGCATCGGCGTGGACATCGATCTCGCCGGCTTCGGTGGCGAAGCGCAGCGCGCCGTCGTTGCTCCAGCCGATCCAACGGTGGTTGGCATGCAGGCGCACGCCCTGTTCCTTCAGCCGGCGCACCCAGCCACGCAGCAGCGGCGCGGCCTTGCGGTCGACCGGGAACACGCGGCCGGAGCTGCCCACATAGGTCTCCACGCCAAAACCGCCGGCCCAGTCGCGCAATGCCTGCGCATCGAAGCCATCCAGCCAGCGGCCCACGGTCGTGGACCGCTCGCGGTAGCGGCTGTCGAACAGCGGACGCGGATCGGAATGGGTGAGGTTGAGCCCGCCCTTGCCGGCGATCAGGAACTTGCGGCCGGGCGAACCCTTGGCCTCGTACAGGTCCACCTCCAGACCGGCGGCGCGCAGGCGCTCGGCGGCGAACAGGCCGGCCGGGCCGCCGCCGATGACGGCGACCCGCGGAAGCGGTGCGGCATTACGGTTTGACATCGAGCAGCTCGACATCGAACACCAGCGACGAACCGGCCGGAATCGGGCCAACCCGGCGGTCGCCATAGCCGTAATCCGGCGGGATCATCAGGGTGCGCTTGCCACCGACCTTCATGCCGGCCACGCCCTCATCCCAGCCGCGGATGACCTGGCCGGCGCCGAGCGCGAAGGTGAACGGTTCGCCGTGCTTGAAGGAGCTGTCGAAGGTCTTGCCGTGCTTGGTTTCGGTGCGGTTGTCGTAGATCCAGCCGGTGTAGTGCACGGTGACCTTGCTGCCGGCAACGGCTTCGGTACCGGTGCCGGGCACGGTATCGATGCGCTCGAAGGTGGTCAGGGTGCCGCCGGGCGGTGGGCCGGACGGTTCGGTTGTGCAGCCAGCGGCGGCGAGGGACAGCAGCAGGGGAAGCAGCAGGCGGCGCATCGGGCGTCTCCGGAAGGGCGCAGGGCGAGGGCGGCAAGGGTAGCGCATCGGCGCCGGGTATCATGGGGGCATGGCAAAACTCCTGCTCAATCTGCGCAATGTCGGCGACGACGAATATGCCGATGTCTGCACGCTGCTCGACCAGCACGGCATCGCCTGGTATCGCACCGAACCCAGCCCCTGGGGCATCTCCAATGGTGGCCTGTGGCTGCGCGAGGACGCCGATCATCCACGTGCGAAGGCGCTGATGGTGGAATACCAGGCCGAACGCGGGCCGCGCATCCGTGCCGAGCGTGAGCAGGCATTGCGAGATGGCACGGCGGAGACCTTCGGCAGCCTGTTCCGGCGGCGGCCGGTCTACGTGGTGCTGGTGCTGCTGGGGATGGCCGGTGCGGCGGCGCTGGTATTGCTGCCGTTCGTGCTGTTGCGGGGGTAATGGGGCTTCTGGCCGGGTTGCACCCGGCACCCGCAGACGCAACGGCAACGGCAACGTCAAAAGCCGGGCTTCAGTGGGAGGGCGGGGCGGTGTGGACAGGCGGGGGACGGCAAAAGCTGCTCCTGCGTGCCTCGTAGAGCGCCATCCATGGCGCTCTGCGCCCCCGCCTGCCCACACCGCCCCACCCATGACAGATTCCGGTTGTTTGCCGGGCTTGGGGTCGGGTCCCTCTGCTGCGCAGAGGGCTCTGACCCCTGAATCTGCCCGGAGGGGCGGGAGGCGCTAAAATGGCAGGATGATCGCCAATACCGCCGCTTACCATTTCGCCGTCATCGACGCTCCCCAGGGTCTGTGCGACCAGTTGCTGGCGCGTGCCGAGGCGGCGAAGTTGCGGGGCACGATCCTGGTGGCGGGGGAGGGGCTGAACCTGTTCCTGGCGGGTGCGCCGGAGGCGGTCGAGGGTTTCTACGCGGCGCTGCGTTCTGACGCGCGGTTTGCCGATATGCGGGTCAAGACCAGCTTCAGTGAACATCAGCCGTTCGCGCGGCTGAAGGCCAAGGTGAAGGATGAGATCATCAGCTTCCGCCGTGACGACGGTCAGCCGCTGGACTATCCGCGCGCGCCGGCGGTCGATCCGGCCACGCTGCAGCGCTGGTTGCGGCAGGGGCATGACGACGCCGGCAAGCCGGTGGTGATGCTCGATACCCGCAACCTGCAGGAAGTGGAGTACGGCACCTTCAAGGATGCGCTGGTGCTGCCGATTCACAAGTTCACCGACCTGCCCGAGGCGCTGGCGCCGCACCGCGAGGCGCTGAAAGACAGCACCGTGGTCAGTTTCTGCACAGGCGGCATCCGCTGCGAGAAGGCGGCGCTGTGGATGGTCAACGACGGCATGGACAACGTGCTGCAGCTGGACGGTGGCATCCTCGGCTACTTCGAGGAGGTGGGCGGCGAAGGCTACGAAGGCCGCTGCTTCGTGTTCGATGAGCGCGTAGCGCTGGATGCCGAGCTGAAGCCGATGGTCGACCAGCCGCTGCCGGAGCCGCGCCCCAGCGCGTTCTGACGCTTCCGCGGTAGAGCCGGCCGCTGGCCGGCTGCGAAGCCATCTACCTGTATGCCGGCCAGCGGCCGGCACTACCAATCGCGCTTGGCGCGCATCAGGGCACCCCGGATCGGCCCGGTCAGCCCTGAACCCGCCACACGGGAATCAGCATCCCGCCACCGTCACTGGCCGCGGCGCCTGGCCGACCCCATGCATGGGGGATCCTGTGACGGAAAAACGCCTGATGATCCCGTTGTCGATCCTTGACCTGGCCCCGGTCTGCGAGGGCAGTGACACCACCGCCGCTTTCGCCAACATGCTGGAACTGGCCCAGCACGCCGATGCGCTGGGCTACCGCCGCTACTGGTTGGCCGAACACCACAACATGCCGGGCATCGCCAGCGCGGCCACCGCCGTGCTGATCGGCCACGTGGCGGGTGGCACAAAGCGCATCCGCGTCGGTGCCGGCGGCATCATGCTGCCCAACCATGCCCCGCTGCAGGTGGCCGAGCAGTTCGGCACGCTGGCTTCGCTGTATCCGGACCGCATCGACCTCGGCCTGGGCCGTGCACCCGGTACCGACCAGCCGACCGCGCGTGCGCTGCGCCGCTACTTCGACAGCGCCGACCAGTTCCCGCAGGACGTGCGCGAGCTGCTGCATTACTTCGAGCCGGTACAACCCGGGCAGGCGGTGCAGGCGGTTCCGGGTGGCGGCCTGCGGGTGCCGACCTGGATCCTCGGTTCGAGCCTGTTCGGTGCGCGCATGGCCGCCTCGATGGGCCTGCCGTATGCGTTCGCCTCGCACTTCGCACCCGACGCGATGGATGAAGCCCTTGCCGTGTACCGCCGCGAGTTCCGCCCCTCGGCCACGCTGAAGCAGCCGCACGCGATGCTGGCCCTGAACGTCGTTGCCAGCGACAGCGAAACCGAATCGCGGCGCCTGTTCACCAGCCAGCAGCAGAGTTTCGTGAACCTGCGTCGCGGCCGACCGGGCAAGATTCCGGCACCGATCGACGACATCGAGTCCTTCTGGGAGCCGCACGAAAAACTGGGCGTGGAGCGGGCGCTGGCCTGCACCGTGCTGGGCGATCCGCAGCAGGTGGCGGAGGGCATTGCCGCGTTCGTCGAACGGCACAAGCCCGACGAGCTGATGCTCACCGCCAACCTGTACGACCACCGCGCGCGCCTGCGGTCGTTCGAACTCACCATGCAGGCCTGGCACGCCCGCCACGCGGGCTGAACAATTGCGTCACGGCCCATTGCGGCCGAACCGCGTCTGATGGGGGCTCATATCGAAGGAGCCCCCACATGGCCGACACCCGTGCCGAACACATCGCCCAGCTGGCCGAACTGATCAAGGACGTGGAGGTGGCGATGTTCACCACCACCGGCGTCGATGGCCGCCTCTACAGCCGGCCGTTGGCCACCCAGCAGGTCGCCTTCGACGGTGACCTGTGGTTCGTGATCACCGGCGACAGCCCCAAGGTGGCCGAGATCGCGCTCGACCCGCGGGTCAACGTGGCGTATGCCTCGCCCTCGAAGAACACCTATGTGTCGGTGGCGGGGCGGGCACGCGTGGTCGATGATCGCGCGAAGATCGAGGAGCTGTGGTCACCGGCGATGAAGCTGTTCTTCCCCGGTGGCAAGGATGACCCCAACCTTCGCCTGATCCATGTGCGCGCCGACAGTGCCGAGTACTGGGACGGTCCGGGCACGCTGCTGGGCAAGGCGTTGACGTTCGTGCTGTCGGCGGTGCAGGACGAACCGGCGGCGCTGGCCGACAACGGTTTCATCGATCTTCGGTGATGACCGATGTCCGGTATTGGTAGTGCCGGCCGCTGGCCGGCAAACCTGGAAACGTGGCAGCCGGCCAGCGGCCGGCTCTACCGGATTCCGGATCAGAACCAGCGGTGGAACAGCTCCACCGTATAACCCACCAGCTGCCCCGAACTGAAACCGAAGAAGGCGATCGCTGCCACGGCGGCGATCCAGTTGAACAGCATCAGCGCGCCATCGCGTTCCAGCAGCGCCAGCGAGAACAGCAGCAGCTGGAAGCCGAACAGGAAATTGGTGAAGGGAATCGGCAACGACAGCAGCAGGCCCAGCAGCACCAGCAGCAGGCCGGTGAAGGCGTGCGCCATCAGCGGTGTCAGCAGTTGCGGCAGGCGGGGTTTCAGCATCTTGTCCAGGCGCCGCAGCGGTCGGTCGATGCGGTCCAGGAAACGATGCATGGTGCCGCGCTTCGGCCCGCGGCGGGCGATGAAGCCGGGCAGCCAGGGCCGGCGCAGGCAGAACAGCATCTGCAGGCCGATCAGGACCACCAGTGGGCCGCTGACCGCGCCGCCCATGCCCGGGATCGGGATGAACGACGGCAGGATCGCCACGAACAGGAACACGCCGAACGCGCTCTGCTGCAGGTTGCCGAGGATCTGGCCCAGCGGCATGTGCTCGGCGGGATCGCCAGAGGCGAACATCTCCAGCAGGGTACGGATGCCCTCGTTACGGTAGGCCGGGCGCTCGTCGCCCGGACCCTTGCCGGGCTCAGGCGGTGAGCTCATCGGCCTGCTCGTCGGACAACGTGCGCAGCAGCAGCTTGTCCACGCGCGCACCATCCAGGTCAACCACTTCGAAGCGCCAGCCCGCCCAGTCGAAGTACTCGCCTGCGTGCGGAATGCGGCCGAAGTAATGGATGCACATGCCGGCCAGCGTGTAGTAGTCGCCGTCCTCGGCGTCGGGCAGGTCGTTGCTGCCGATCAGTTCGCGCACGTCTTCGATCGGCAGCGAGCCGTCCACCAGCAGCGAGCCGTCTTCGCGGGTCACCACCAGCGCGTCCTCGTCGGCGTTCTCCACCGCCTGCAGGCGGCCGACCACCGCGCCCATCAGGTCGCTGATGGTCACCAGGCCCTGGATCTCGCCGTACTCGTCCACCACCAGTGCCATCGACTGCTGTTCCTCGCGGAAGATTTCCAGCAGCTTCATCGCGTGGGTCGATTCGGAGACGTACAGGGGTTCGCGCAGGGTCTGGAACAGCGCGTTGTCACCGCGCGCCATGCGCGTGGCCAGCGATTTCAGTTCGAGCACGCCGACCACGTCCATGTCGTTGTCGCGGTACACCGGGTACCGGGAGAACTCGTGTTCGGCCATGATTTCCAGGTTGCGCTCCAGCCCGGCCTGGGTATCCAGCCACGCGATGCGGTTGCGCGGGGTCATCAGGCTGTCGGCGGTGCGGTCGCCCAGGCGCATGACGCGGTTCATCATGTCGCGCTCGTGGGCATCGATCACGCCGGCCTCGTGGCTTTCGGCGACCAGCATGCGGATCTCTTCTTCGGTCACCGAGGCGACTTCATCCTTGCCCAGGCCGAACAGGCGCAGCACCAGCTGGGTGGTTCTGGACAGCAGCCAGACGAAGGGCAGGGCGAGCTTGGCCAGCCAGCTCATCGGCATCGCGACCAGGCCGGCAATGGCCTCCGAACGGGTCAGCGCCAGGCGCTTGGGCACCAGTTCGCCGAAGATCAGCGTGATGAAGGTGATCAGGCTGACCGCCAGCGCGGTACCGATGTTGCCGGCATAGGCGAAGCCCGGCATCAGGCCCTGGATCCAGCCGGCGAAGGCTTCGCCCAGCGCTTCACCGCCGAGGTAGCCGGTCAGCACGCCGATCACGGTGATGCCGATCTGCACGGTGGACAGGAAGCTCTCCGGCTTCTCGGACAGCTCCAGCGCCTTGGCCGCGCGCTTGGAGGTGGCGGCCATCTGCTTCAGGCGGCTCTTGCGCGAGGTCATGACCGACATCTCGGACATGGCGAAGAAGCCGTTCAGCAGAACAAGCGCAAAGACAATCAGGATCATTTCAAACACGGGCGTCGTCCCCGGTTGGTGGCAGGGAGGGCGGGTGCTTGCGATGGCGGCAGGCGCTCAGGAACGGGGTCCGGCGCGGCGCTGGGGGATAAGGGTCGTCGTCCATAGGATGCGCCCGAAGGCGCGCTGGCATCTTAGCAAAGGGGCATGGCAGGGTGGCAACCGCCTGTTCAGGTTCAGGGTTCCGAGCCCCGGAAAGGGGGCGGGGATACCCGTGATGGTCATCTAGCCGTCATAATTCCGTCTGGTGCCGTCCTTCCCGCGACGGCTGACAGGTTTCTCAATGTTCTCTCTGCAGACCATTTTCGGTTCCGGCAAACAGTTCTACACCCTGCTCGATGAGGCCGCCGTCGCGGCCTCCGACGCCGCCAAGGCGCTGCATTCCATGCTGCGCGAGGCCGACCGCCAGCCCGCGCTGGACGCCTTCAAGCTGGCCCGCCTGCGCGAGCGCGCGGCCTCGGACAAGATCAGCCAGGCGCTGGTGGACAGCTTCATGACCCCGATCGAGCGCGAAGACATCGAAGCGCTGGGCTCGGCCCTGTACAAGATTCCCAAGCAGATCGAGAAGTTCGCCGATCGCTATTCGCTGGCCACGACCCACCTGGAGCACATCGACTTCGCGCCGCGCGCGGCGATGCTGGAACAGGCCGCCGGCGTGGTGGTGGAGATGGTGGCCGACCTGCGCCACATGAACCTGGACCGGATGACCGCGCTGAACGAGAAGCTGCGCTCGCTGGAAAACGAGGCCGACCGCCTGATGCTCGAGCTGTACCGCGACATCTATTCCGGCCGCCTGGACAACCTGCAGATGTTCCTGCTGAAGGAATTCTTCGAGATCCTGGAAAAGGCCATCGACCGTTGCCGCGAGGCAGGCGTGGTTGCGTACCAGATCGTGTTGAAGAACAGCTGACGGACGCCGCCGCATGTTGACCCTTGTCCTGGTGGTGATCCTGGCCGCACTCGTCTTCGAGTTCATCAACGGCTTCCACGACACCGCCAATTCCATTGCCACCGTGGTCGCGACCAAGGTGCTCTCGCCCGGCTGGGCGGTGATGCTGGCCGCCTTCATGAACCTCATCGGTGCGCTGACCGGCACCGCGGTGGCGCTGACCATCGCTTCGGGCCTGCTCAACACCAACGTGGTCGAGGTCACCCCGCAGGTGATCCTGTGCGCGCTGCTGGGCGGCATCATCTGGAACCTGATCACCTGGTGGAAGGGCCTGCCGTCCTCGTCCTCGCATGCGCTGATCGGTGGCCTCTGCGGCGCCGGCCTGGCGGCCGCCCACAACAACTGGGACGCGCTGATCTGGTCCGAGCGCCTGGGCAGCTGGGCGCAGAACAAGGGCCTGCTGTGGAAGGTGTTCGTGCCGATGATCACCTCGCCGATCGCCGGTTTCCTGCTCGGCATCGTGGTGATGGTGCTGCTGTGGGGCCTGATCGCCGGCCTGGCCAGGATCGGTGGCGCCATTGGTCGCTTGGCCCGCCCACGCATCGTCAATGCATTCTTCGGCAAGGCCCAGATCGCCTCGGCGGCCTACATGGGCTTCGCCCACGGCCACAACGATGCGCAGAAGACCATGGGCATCATCGCCATGACCCTGATCGGTGCCGAGGCCACCGGCGCACTGGATGACCTGCCGTCCTGGCTGGCCTTCATGCACCCGGACGCCCACGCCGGTGACGGCATCGCGATGTGGATCGTGCTGACCTGTGCGGTTGTGATGGCCGCCGGTACCGCTTCGGGCGGCTGGAAGATCATCAAGACCCTGGGCCACAAGATGGTCAAGCTGCACCCGATCCACGGCTTCGCCGCGGAGACCAGCTCGGCCACCATCCTGACCCTGGCCGCCCACTTCGGCATGCCGGTCTCGACCACGCACAGCATCTCCACCGCGATCATGGGCGTCGGCTTCGCCAAGAACCCGCGCTCGCTGAAGTTCGGCGTGATCGAACGCATCGTCTGGGCCTGGATCCTGACCATCCCGGCAGCCGGCGGCTGTGCGTACCTGATCCTGAAGCTGTTCGAGCTGTTCGGCTGGACCTGATCGCCACGCCAAGGTTGCAAACGAAAAAGCCCGCCGGTATCCGGCGGGCTTTTTTCATGGGCAGAGAATTCTTCCGGACACATCGTGTCGACCAAGGTCGACACCTACCAGAGCAGAAACAGGGATCCGATCCCGTGCCGACCAACGGTCGGCACCCACCAACAGCAGCAGGAACCTGTCAGCGGCGGGGTGGGGTGGGGTTGCAGGACCGTTGGCGCCATGGATGGCGCCATCGAGCCCCCAGGGACGGGTTTACGGCGTGTCCTGCAACCCCACCCCACCTCGCCAGCCCACGGAAACCCTGCTTTTGCCGTTGCCGTTGCCGTTGCCGTTGATCCGGCGGGTGCCGGGCCGCAGGCCCGGCCGAACCCCTCAATTGCGCTGGAACAGCGCCTGCACATCCTTGCGGAACGCCGCCTGGCTGTCCGTCCGGCTGTAGAACATGTGCCCGCCCGGATAGCTCCGCACCTGCACCCGGTCCGGGTTGCTGCCCATCGCCGGCATCTGGTCCACCGTCAGGATCGAACCCATGAACGGGCACGACAGGTCGTTCCAGCCATGCACGATCAGCACCTGCAGATGCGGATCGATCGCCACCGCCTGGCGCAGCTGGGTCACCGCACCCTGGCGCAGCTCGCCGTTGCGGTCCCACAACCGGTTCACGTCGTAGTTCAGCGCCTGGTAGCGTGCATCCACCTTCCAGCCAACCACGCGCGTCACGAAGTCGACCATCGCCGTGGTGGTCGGCGCGATGATGCTGTCCAGCAGCGGATCATTGGCGCGCTGCTCCGGGTCATTCGGGAATGGATCGAACGCGGTCACATTGGAGTCGTAGCGGCTGCCCAGCGTGCCCTTGTCGCGGAATACTTCGCGCAGGTAGGCCTGGGTTTCAAGACGGCCACCGGCACGGCGCACGAACTGCGGGTCAAGCCCGGTCAGCTCGGTCACCCGGCGCAGCATCGCCTCGGTCGCCTGCGGATCGCTGCGGCCCTTCATCAACGCGGTGGCGTAATCGCCACGGGTGTACTCCACCACCTCGCGCATTGCCGCGTCGGTGAGCCTGCCCTGGCGCTCCAGGTGCGCCGCGGCGATTGACGGCAGCGTCTGCATCCATGCCATCGGCGAGACGTCGGCGTTGTCTTCCAGCGTCGGGCTCAGGTACGGCGAGACCAGTACCAGGCCGTTCATCGCCACGCCCAGCCGGGTCTGCAGGAAATGGGTGATGCGCGGGCCGCGATAGCCGCCGTAGCTCTCGCCGGTCAGGTACTTGCGTGACGCCATGCGCTGGTTGCGCAGCAGCCAGTCGTAGATCGAGCGCGACAGGTACTCGATGTCGGCGCCGGGGTTGTACAGCTGCTTCTTCGCCTCGTCATCGCCGATGCGCGCGCGGCTGAAACCAGTGCCGACCGGGTCGATGAATACCAGGTCGGTGAAATCCAGCCAGGTGCCCGGGTTGTCATGCAGGGTGGCGGGCGCCGAGGCGCTGTCGCCTTCCGAACCGAAGGTGACCACCTTGGGCCCGATCGCGCCCATGTTGAGGTACACCGACGAGGCACCGGGCCCGCCATTGAGCGCGAACGTCACCGGCCGGTCCTTGCCCGGCATCGTGTACGCAGTGAACACCACATCGGCGATGACCTTGCCCTTCTCATCGCGCACCGGCAGGGTGCCGACGGTGGCGGTGTAGTCCAGGGTGCGGCCGGCCAGGCGCATGCTCTGGCGCGCCGACGCATCGGCGGGCAGCGCAGGCGCGTCGGTCCTGTCGTCTTTCGAATCGGGCTTGGTGTCAGCGGCGGGCGCGGCCAGCACGCTGGTGGGGGCGATGAGCAGGCCGACGCAGAGCGCGGCAGTGTGCAGCAGGGACTTCATGGCACCGGATCGGCAGCGGAAGGGGGTTCCGATGCTAGGCCGGTGGAGCACCACGCCGTATGTGTCCAAAGGCATGGCCACGTTCTGCAGCGGCTTGCGGCCAGATTGGATCAAACGGGCAGGGCGGCTGCCGCTTCGTCGTTGGCCAGCAGGCCATAGACGGCCGAGTCCGAAAGCTCGCCCTGAATGCGCCAGCGCTGGCGCAGCACCCCCTCGCGGTGGAAGCCGAGGCGGTCAAGCACATGTGCCGAGGGTACGTTGCGTGGATCGATCTCGGCTTCGATGCGGTGCAGGTGCAGGGTGTGGAACAGATAGCCCAGCATCTGCTGCAGGGCCTCATGCATGTAGCCCTGGCCCTGGCGGTCGGGCGCCAGCAGATAGCCGATCTCGGCCCGCATGGCCTCACGATCAATGGCGAATGCGACGCAGACGCCCAGCAGTGGGCCGTTGGGTGATTCGCGCAGGGCCAGCTTCAACTGGGTGCCGATCGCGTGCGCGGCAAGGTCGTCGTCGATCTGTTCGCGGGCTTCGGCAGGTCGTGTCCAGGCCGGATGGTTCCACCAGCGCATCACGTCCGGATTGGATTGCAGCGCGAACAGCGCGGCCGCGTCGTCACGGCGGATCGGGCTCAACACCAACCGCGCGCTGTGCAGCGGCAGGGCGGGGAACAGCAGCGAGTGGCTGGCCAATACGATGGTCCACACGGGTGGACGCGCATTATGCCGCCGCCGGGTTTGCCGATGGCGGCGTAATGCCAAGGGCGCATGAGCCGGTAGTGCCGGGCGCTGGCCGGCAGTCGAGGTTGCCGGCCAGCGGCCGGCACTACCGGGCAGCCGGGTCAGAGCCCTTTGCCAGGCAAAGGGATCCGACCCCGTGCCGGGATCAGACCTCCAGCGAAGCCAGATCGCCCTTCGATTCCAGCCAGCCCTTGCGGTCGGAAGCGCGCTTCTTGGCCAGCAGCATGTCCATCAGCGAGCTCGTCTGCTCGCGATCGTCCACGGTCAGCTGCACCAGGCGGCGCGTATCCGGGTGGATGGTCGATTCGCGCAGCTGCGGTGGATTCATCTCGCCCAGGCCCTTGAAGCGGGTGACGTTGATCGCGCCCTTGATCTTCTCGCGTTCGATCTTGTCCAGCATCGAGCGCTTTTCTTCCTCGTCCAGGGCGTAGAACACCTGCTTGCCCACGTCGATGCGGAACAGCGGCGGCATCGCCACGAACACGTGGCCGGCATCGACCAGCGCCGGGAAGTGCTTCAGGAACAGTGCGGTCAGCAGGGTTGCGATGTGCAGGCCGTCGGAGTCCGCGTCGGCCAGGATGATGACCTTGCCGTAACGCAGGCCGCTGATGTCGTCCTTGCCGGGGTCGCAGCCGATGGCGATGGCCAGGTTGTGTACTTCCTCCGAGGCCAGCACGCTGTTGGACGAGACTTCCCAGGTGTTCAGGATCTTGCCGCGCAACGGCATGATGGCCTGGAAGTCCTTGTCGCGGGCCTGCTTGGCGCTGCCCCCTGCCGAGTCGCCTTCCACCAGGAACAGCTCGGTACGCGACAGGTCCTGGCTGATGCAGTCGGCCAGCTTGCCGGGCAGGGCCGGGCCCTGGGTGACCTTCTTGCGGACGACCAGCTTCTCGGTCTTCAGGCGTGCGCTGGCGCGCTCGATGGCGATCTGCGCGATTTTCTCGCCCAGCTCGACGTTCTGGTTCAACAGCAGGCTGAAGGCATCGTGGGCGGCGCCTTCAACGAAGCCGGCGGCCTGGCGCGAGGACAGGCGTTCCTTGGTCTGGCCACTGAACTGCGGGTCGGTCATCTTCAGCGACAGCACGAACGACACGCGGTCCCACACGTCTTCCGGGGCCAGCTTGACGCCGCGCGGCAGCAGGTTGCGGAAGTCGCAGAACTCGCGCAGCGCCTCGGTCAGGCCGGTACGCAGGCCGTTGACGTGGGTGCCGTGCTGGGCGGTGGGAATCAGGTTGACGTAGCTTTCCTGCACCAGCTCGCCTTCCGGCAGCCAGGCCACGGCCCAGTCCACCACCTCGGTGTCCTTCTTCAGGTTGCCGACGAACAGGTCGGCCGGCAGCGATTCGCGTTCGCCCAGTTCCAGCTTCAGGTAATCGCGCAGGCCGTCTTCGTAGTACCAGGTGTCGACTTCACCGGTGGCCTCATCGGTCAGCTTGACCGTCAGCCCCGGGCACAGCACGGCCTTGGCGCGCAGCAGGTGCTTCAGCGCGCGCACCGCGAACTTGGGCGTGTCGAAGTATTTCGGGTCAGGCCAGAAGCGCACGCGGGTGCCGGTGTTCTTCTTGCCGACGCTGCCGACCACTTCCAGCGGCGTGGCGCGGTCGCCGTTGCGGAAGGTGATGCGGTGCTCGGCACCTTCGCGCTTGATGTGCACTTCCACCAGGGTCGACAGCGCATTGACCACGCTGACGCCGACGCCGTGCAGACCGCCGGAGAAGGTGTAGTTGTTGTTGCTGAACTTGCCGCCCGCATGCAGGCGGGTGAGGATCAGCTCGACACCCGGGATCTTCTCTTCCGGGTGGATGTCCACCGGCATGCCGCGGCCGTCATCGCTGACCTCCACGCTGCCGTCCTTGTACAGGGTGATCTCGATCGAGCGGGCGTGGCCGGCGAGGGCCTCGTCCACCGAGTTGTCGATCACTTCCTGCGCCAGGTGGTTCGGGCGCGCGGTGTCGGTATACATGCCGGGACGGCGCTTGACCGGGTCAAGGCCGGACAGGACTTCAATATCGGCGGCGTTATAGCGGGCGTTCATCTGTCTTCGAAAGCTTGGAGCGACGGGCAAGTGTGGGGTCTGGCACGGGATTTTGCACGCCTGCGGTTCAGTCTCGGCGACGCAGAGGGGGTAAAATGGCAGCCGCTGGAATCTGAATGCCGGCGACCCCCGTTGGGTCGAAACATCCAAGCCATACCGCGAGGAGGACCTCATGAAGAAGTTGCTGACCATTGCGATCCTGGCCGCTGCCGCCGTTGCAGTGCCGCTGGTGGTGGCGCAGAACGCCGGCCAGCCGGCCCCGCAGCAGGGTGGCCAGGCCGACAAGGCGCAGGCCGAAGCCGATGCCAAGGCCAAGCGCCGCGCCCAGGCCAATGCCGAAATGAAGGCGCAGGGCCAGCCGGCCCCGCAGCAGGAAGAGGAAGAAGAGGCGCGGAAGAAGAAGTAATTCTTCCGCCCTCCGAAGCCCTTGCCGCAAGGGATTCGCCCCCCGACGCCCCGCCCAGCGGGGCGTTTCTTTTGGGTGATGGCCGCAACTGCCCCTTGGGTTGGCGGCCATCAATCTGTAAACTATGGCTTTCCGGGAGTAAGTGCGTGTCCACCCTTTGCGAATGGGCTGGCACGGCCATGCGTGGTCGCCAGCAATGCGGGTCGCAGGTGACGGTCGATTTGACCGGCACGGCCGCCCCGACCTCGCAGGGTGGTCCCCGTCCGGCGCCTGCCGCCGCACGGCCCAGCACCTCCCTCGCTGCCCCAGCGAACCGGAAAACCCCCTTCAAGCTCCATGCCCGCCCTCCGGGTGCGCGTGGTGCTGCCGTTTTCCATTTCCAGACAGGATGCTTGCAGCCATGACTCCCTTGATTTTCGTAACCGGCGGCGTGGTGTCCTCGCTCGGCAAAGGCATTGCCGCTGCGTCACTGGCCGCCATTCTCGAAGCCCGTGGCCTGAAGGTCACGATGATGAAGCTCGACCCGTACATCAACGTCGACCCGGGCACCATGAGCCCGTTCCAGCACGGTGAGGTCTACGTCACCGACGACGGCGCCGAGACCGACCTCGACCTGGGCCACTACGAGCGCTTCGTGCGCACCCGCCTGAGCCGCAAGAACTCGGTCACCACCGGCCGCATCTACGAGAACGTGATCCGCAAGGAGCGCCGTGGCGACTACCTGGGCGCGACGGTGCAGGTCATCCCGCACATCACCGACGAGATCCGCCGCTGCATCGATGAAGCCACCGAAGGCTACGACGTGGCGCTGGTCGAGATCGGCGGTACTGTCGGCGACATCGAGTCGCTGCCGTTCCTGGAAGCGATCCGCCAGGTGCGCACCGAGCGTGGCCCGGAGAAGGCGCTGTTCATGCACCTTACCCTGGTGCCGTACATCGGCGCCGCCGGCGAGCTGAAGACCAAGCCGACCCAGCATTCGGTGAAGGAGCTGCGCTCGATCGGCATCCAGCCGGACGTGCTGCTGTGCCGTTCCGAGCAGGCGGTGCCGGATTCGGAGCGCCGCAAGATCGCCCAGTTCACCAACGTCTCCGAGCGCGCGGTGATCAGCGTGCCGGACGTGGACGTGCTGTACCGCATTCCGTCGGGCCTGCACGCGCAGGGCCTGGACGAGATCGTGGTCAACCAGCTGAAGCTGGCCGACAAGGCCGGCCCGGTCGACCTGTCGATGTGGGAAGACGCGGTCGACGCGACCCTGCATCCACTGGACGAAGTGACCATCGCCGTGGTTGGCAAGTACGTCGATCACCAGGATGCCTACAAGTCGGTCGGCGAAGCCCTCAAGCACGGTGGCCTGCGCCAGCGCACCAAGGTCAACCTGAAGTGGCTGGAAGCACAGGACCTGGAAGGCACCGACATGGCCGCACTGGCCGATGTCGACGGCATCCTGGTGCCGGGTGGTTTCGGTGACCGTGGTTTCGAAGGCAAGGTGCTGACCTCGAAGTTCGCCCGCGAGCAGCAGGTGCCGTACTTCGGCATCTGCTACGGCATGCAGGCGGCCGTGGTCGACTACGCGCGCAACGTGGTCGGCCTGGAAGGTGCCAACAGCACCGAGAACGACCGCCAGTCGCCGAACCCGGTGATCGGCCTGATCACCGAATGGCGCACCGCGACCGGTGACGTGGAAAAGCGCGACGACAAGAGCGACCTCGGCGGCACCATGCGCCTGGGCCTGCAGGAACAGCGCCTGAAGCCGGGCACGCTGGCCCGCGAGCTGTATGGCAAGGACGTCGTCGCCGAGCGTCACCGCCACCGTTACGAGTTCAACAACCGTTACCGCACCCAGCTGGAAGATGCCGGCCTGGTGATCGCCGGCAAGTCGATGGACGACACCCTGGTGGAAGTGGTCGAACTGCCGCGCGACGCGCACCCGTGGTTCCTGGCCTGCCAGGCGCACCCGGAATTCCTGTCCACGCCGCGTGACGGCCATCCGCTGTTCATCGGTTTCATCCGCGCCGCACGCGAGCGCAAGGCCGGCGGCAAGCTGCTTTCCGAAGCGCGCGCCTGACTTGTGAATGGGGGCTTCGGCCCCCATCCTGCATGCTTCAACCCCCAGCGCACCGGCCCGGCCGGTGCTGCGGACAACAAGGAAACGCCATGAAACTGTGTGGATTCGAGGTCGGGCTGGACCAGCCCCTGTTCCTGATCGCCGGCCCCTGCGTGATCGAGTCGATGCAGCTGCAGCTCGATACCGCCGGCAAGTTGAAGGAAGTCACCGACAAGCTCGGCGTCAACTTCATCTTCAAGTCCAGCTTCGACAAGGCCAACCGTACTTCGGGCACCGCGTTCCGTGGCCCGGGCATGGAAGAGGGCCTGAAGGTCCTGGCCGAGGTCAGGAAGCAGATCGGCGTGCCGGTGCTGACCGACGTCCACGAATACACCCCGATGGACGAAGTGGCCTCGGTGGTGGACGTGCTGCAGACCCCGGCGTTCCTGGTCCGCCAGACCGACTTCATCCGCAAGGTGTGCTCGGCCGGCAAGCCGGTCAACATCAAGAAGGGCCAGTTCCTGGCGCCGTGGGACATGAAGCCGGTCGTGGAGAAGGCCAAGGCCACCGGCAACGAGCAGATCATGGTCTGCGAACGTGGTGCCAGCTTCGGCTACAACAACCTGGTCAGCGACATGCGTTCGCTGGCGGTGATGCGCGACACCGGTTGCCCGGTGGTGTTCGACGCCACCCATTCGGTGCAGCTGCCGGGCGGGCAGGGCACCAGTTCCGGTGGCCAGCGCGAGCACGTGCCGGTGCTGGCCCGTGCCGCCGTGGCGGTGGGCATCTCCGGCCTGTTCGCCGAGACCCATCCGGATCCGTCCAAGGCGCTGTCCGATGGCCCCAATGCGTGGCCGCTGGACCAGATGGAAGCACTGCTTGAGACCTTGATGGAACTCGACGCAGTGACCAAGAAGCACGGCTTCTCGCGCTTCGCGTGAGTCGTGACCCGTGGCTGGCGCTGGAAACCCAGCGCCGCCGCCGGCACTGGAAACAGTGGCCGTGGGGCCTGATCGCACTGGGCCTGGCCGTGCTGTTCACCGTGGGCATGTTCGGGCTGGTGCTGATCGGTGCCGCGTCCGTGCGGCCGCCGGGTGATGGCAGCAGCGCACTCGATCTGCGCGCGTACTTCATTGCGCTGCTGGTGGCAGAGCTGCTCGGTGCAGTGGGATGCGTCGCTGCTGCTGTGCAGGCCTGGAGGCTGAATCGCGGCAAGGTGGCCGCCGGCCTGGCGATCATCCTGCTCTCGCTCTGGCTCGGCGCCCTGTTCTACGGAGTGCTTTGATGAATGCGACCACATCGGCGCGAGGCTGGCCCTGGGGCCTGATCGCCCTGGGGCTGTCCGTGTTGACCTGGATCGCCCTGGTGGTGGGCGTACTGGCCTTCACCGCCGGTTTCCGGCCGCCGGGGGACGGGAACAACGGCGTGCAGGCCACGCAGTGGTGGTTGCTGGGCGCACTGGTCACGATGGTGCTGTCCTTCCTGGGCAGCCCGGTGGCGATGGTGCTGGCCTGGCGACGGCGGCGTGGCCCCATGCTGGCGGCGCTTGCTGGTGCATTGCTGGTGATGCTGGTGTCGATGGTCCTGATCGTGATCGGGTCCAGCTGGGGCTGAAGCCGCCCACGCCATTTGGCAAGTGGCGGGCAGCCGGGGATAATCACGCGGCATTCGTTTTGTCGCCCCCTCTCCAGACAGGTAACCGGTCCGACCATGAGCACGATCCGCAGCATCCACGCCCGTGAAATCCTCGACAGTCGTGGCAACCCCACGCTGGAAGCCGAAGTCATCCTGGAGGACGGTTCGTTCGGTCGTGCCGCGGTTCCCTCCGGCGCCTCGACCGGCACCAAGGAAGCGGTCGAGCTGCGTGACGGCGACAAGACCCGTTACCTGGGCAAGGGCGTGCGCAAGGCCGTCGACAACGTCAACACCACGATTGCCGCCGCGCTGAAGGGCTTTGAGGCCACCGACCAGGCCGGCCTCGACCGTCGCCTGATCGACCTTGACGGCACCGAGAACAAGGGCCGCCTGGGTGCCAACGCGCTGCTGGGTGTTTCGATGGCCGCTGCGCACGCCGCCGCCGCATCGAACAAGCAGGCGCTGTGGCAGTACCTGGCCGCCAGGACCGGCGTGACCCCGTCGCTGCCGGTGCCGATGATGAACATCATCAACGGCGGCGCGCACGCCGACAACAACGTCGACTTCCAGGAATTCATGGTGCTGCCGGTCGGCTTCACCTCGTTCTCCGAAGCGCTGCGTGCCGGTACCGAAATCTTCCATTCGCTGAAGTCGGTGCTGAAGGGCCACGGCCTGAGCACGGCGGTCGGCGACGAAGGCGGCTTTGCTCCGGACTTCCGCAGCAACGTCGAAGCGCTGGACACCATCCTTGAAGCGATCGGCAAGGCCGGCTACACCGCCGGTGAAGACGTGCTGCTGGGCCTGGACGTCGCCTCCAGCGAATTCTTCGAGAACGGCAAGTACAACCTGGTCGGCGAGAACAAGCGCCTGACCTCCGAGCAGTTCGTCGACTTCCTCGCCGACTGGGCCGCGCAGTACCCGATCATCACGATCGAAGACGGCCTGGCCGAGAACGACTGGGCTGGCTGGAAGCTGCTGACCGACCGCATCGGCAAGAAGGTGCAGCTGGTCGGTGACGACCTGTTCGTGACCAACCCGAAGATCTTCCAGGAAGGCATCGACTCGGGCACCGCCAACGCGATCCTGATCAAGGTCAACCAGATCGGCACCCTGAGCGAAACCCTGGAAGCGATCGCCATGGCCGACCGCGCCGGTTATGCCGCGGTGGTCTCGCACCGTTCGGGCGAAACCGAAGACACCACCATCGCCGACATCGCAGTGGCCACCACCGCCACCCAGATCAAGACCGGTTCGCTGTGCCGCAGCGATCGCGTGGCCAAGTACAACCAGCTGCTGCGCATCGAGGAAGCCCTCGGCGCCGGCGCGCGTTACGCCGGTCGTGACGCGTTCGTTTCGCTGAAGCGCTGAGCCGATGCGCGACTGGCGCTGGATGCTGCTGGTGCTGGCCCTGCTGCTGGGCTGGCTGCAGTACCGCTTCTGGTTCGGTCCGGGCAATTCGGGCGAAGTGATGATGCTCGAAGCCCAGGTCGCCAACCAGGAGCGGGACAATGAGGGTCTGCAGCAGCGCAACGACGCGCTTGCTGCCGAAGTGAAGGACCTCAAGGAAGGCCAGTCCGCCATCGAGGAGCGCGCACGCAGCGAGCTGGGCATGATCAAGCCCGGCGAGAAGTTCTATCGTGTGGTCGAGGATGCGCCGGTCCATCCGGCGCAGCCCGCGGCAGGTGTCAGTGCGCAGGTTGGCGACCACCCGGCGGACGTGCCATGAGTGCGGCCATCTGGGTCGTGGTTCCGGCTGCGGGCCGTGGCACCCGCTTCGGCGCGCCGTTGCCCAAGCAATACCTGCAGGCAGGGGGACAGATCCTGCTTGCCCATACCCTGGACGCCCTGCTGGCGCACCCGGCCGTGGCCGGGGCGATGGTGGTGATCGGCCAGGACGACGCCGACTGGCCCGGCTGGAACGAGTGGGCGGGCAAGCCGGTGCTGACCTGCATCGGTGGCGCGACCCGTGCCGCTTCGGTGCTGGCTGGCCTGCAGGCGCTGCCGGAGACGGTGCGCGCTGATGAGTTCGTACTGGTCCACGATGCCGCGCGGCCGAACCTGTCGCCGGCCGATCTCGGCCGCCTGCTTGAAGTCGGTCGTACCGACCCGGTGGGGGCGATCCTGGCCGCACCGGTACGTGACACGCTCAAGCGTGCAGGCGACGACGGTGGCATCGATGGCACCGAGCCGCGTGAGCGCCTGTGGCGTGCACTGACCCCGCAGCTGTTCCGCCGCCACCAGCTCAGCCGCGCGCTGTCCGACGCCGCTGCCGCCGGTGTTGAAGTCACCGACGAGGCGATGGCCATGGAGCGCCAGGGCCAGCGCCCGCTGCTGGTAGAAGGCAGCGAGGACAACTTCAAGGTCACCACCCCGGCCGATCTGGACCGGTTCGAATTCGTACTTTCCCGCCGCGCCGGCTGACCGTCCGCGTGGCCCTGCTGCAAGGGTTGCATCCATGAGCACCGCACCGTTCCCGCCCGTCCGCATCGGCCAGGGCTACGACGTCCATGCCTTCGGCGAAGGCGATCACATCATGCTTGGCGGCGTGAACGTTCCACACAGCTGTGGCGTGCTTGCGCACAGCGATGGCGACGTGATCCTGCACGCCTTGTGCGATGCGATGCTCGGTGCGCTGGCGCTGGGCGACATCGGCCAGCATTTCCCACCCAGTGACGACCGCTGGAAGGGCGCCGACAGCAGCGACTTCGTGCGTCATTGCGACAGCCTGCTGCGCGAGCGCGGCTGGCGCGTCGGCAACACCGACATCACCGTGATCTGCGAGCGGCCGAAGGTTGGCCCGCATGCGCTGGCGATGCGTGAGCGCATCGGCGGCCTGCTGCAGTTGCCGCTGGATGCGGTCAGCGTCAAGGCCACGACCTCGGAAAAGCTGGGCTTCACCGGCCGTGGTGAAGGCATTGCCGCACAGGCGGTCGTGTTGCTGGTGGCGGCATGATTCCGCTGCCGTTGGCATTTGGTGCGCCGTTGTTGACGGCGCGCATCCGCACCACGCCAGACGATTTCCAGGTTGACGAGCTGCCGGCCTTCGAGGCTACCGGCGAAGGCGAGCACCTGTTGCTGCACATCCGAAAGCGCGGTGCCAACACCGTGCATGTGGCCAAGGTGCTGGCCAAGTGGGCGGGCCTGCCGGAAATGGCGGTGAGTTACGCTGGCATGAAAGACCGCCACGCGGTCACCACCCAGCGTTTCAGCGTGCACCTGCCCAAGCGCATTGCGCCGGACCTGGCCGAGCTGGCCAGTGACGAGATCGAAGTGCTCGAAGCGACCTGGCATAACCGCAAGCTGCAGCGTGGCGCACTGGCCGGCAACCGCTTCAAGCTGGTGCTGCGCGAGGTGCAGGGCGATGCCACGGCGATCAGCGAGCGCCTGCAGCAGATTGCCGGGCGCGGCCTGCCGAACTGGTTTGGCGAGCAGCGCTTTGGCCGAGACGGCGGCAACGTGCCGGCGGCACTGGCGATGTTCGGTGGCCGCCGCATGCGCAAGGACCAGCGTTCACTGCTGCTGTCTGCCGCCCGATCGGCGCTGTTCAACCGCGTGCTGGCTGCGCGCGTGGAGCAGGGCAACTGGGATCAGCCACTGGACGGCGAGGTGTGGATGCTGGACGGCAGCCGCAGCGTGTTCGGCCCGGAGCCGTACACCGACGTGCTGGCCGAGCGCCTCGCGCGGTTCGACATCCATCCCAGCGCACCGCTGTGGGGCGAAGGGGAGCTGCGCAGCACCGAAGTGGCACGCGAGCTGGAGCTGGCCGCGCTCGACGACGAGGAATCGAAGGCACTGCGGGCCGGCCTGGAAGACGCGCGCCTGAAGCAGGAGCGCCGCGCGCTGCGCCTGCGCCCCGCGTTGTTGCAGCACCAGTGGCTGGGCGATGACGTGCTGGAGTTATCGTTCGCGCTGCCGCCGGGCTGCTACGCCACCGCCGTGCTGCACGAGCTCGGCCCGGTCGAAGACGCCTCGCAGGCCTGAGCAGGGCGCGCGGTAGAGTCGACTGTCAGTCGACTCTACCTGGACTCATGGCGTCCCCTTTTTTCAGCGCCGCGCCAGCAGCACCAGCACCGCGCCGGTGCCGCCTTGCCCGGTCGGCGCCGAATGGAATGCCAGTACGTCGTTGCGCAGCCGCAGCAGGCGGTCGACCAGGTTCTTCAGTACCGGTGCACCGCCGTCGGACTGCAATCCCTTGCCGTGGATGATGCGCACGCAGCCATACTCGTGTGCATGCGCTTCCAGCAGGAACTGGCGCAGCAGCGTCTCGGCCTGCGCGGCGGTGGCGCCATGCAGGTCCAGTTCGTCCTGCACCGAATACTGGCCACGCTTGAGGCGCTGGAACAGGCGAGGTGGCAGGTTGTCGCGGCGATAGCTGGCCACGTCGCCGGCTTCCAGTGGCGTGCTGTCGCGCAGCAGCCGTGCGAACTCGCCGGCGGCTTCGGCCTCGTCACGTTCGGCCATACGCGCGCGCGGCTTCGGCCGGGGCGCAGCCGGTGCCGGCTCGGCATCCTTGCGCAGCGGCGTCACTTCGCCGATGGCCGCACGGAACAATGCGGCCGGATCTTCGTCTTCAGGGTGCGACATGCGCACAGGGTAAACCGCTGGCGCAGGTCTGCCTATGACGGTTCGATGTCGGCCGTGACCGCCGGCAGGGTAGGACCGGCGGCTCGCATGCGGCACAATAGACGATGCCCTTGCAGGGTCGACGGCTTCCGCAGGGGAGTACGACGGTCCCGCCCACACTGCGCGGTGATGGAATCGAATTCTTGGAAAATCAAGCGGTTAAATCGAAGATGCGAATCCTGGTCAGTAACGACGATGGCGTCGACGCCGCAGGCATCCGGATGCTTGCTTCGGTGCTGCGTGAGGCCGGTCACGAAGTCACGGTGGTCGCGCCCGACCGCGATCGCTCCGGCGCCAGCAATTCGCTGACCCTGGACCTGCCGATCCGCCTCAAGCGCATCGACCATTACACCGTCTCGGTGGCTGGTACCCCGACCGACTGCGTGCACCTGGCACTGACCGGGCTGCTCGAGTTCGAACCCGACATTGTCGTATCCGGCATCAACAACGCCGCCAACCTCGGCGATGACGTGATCTATTCCGGCACCGTCTCGGCGGCGATGGAAGGTCGCTTCCTCGGCCTGCCGGCGGTGGCGGTCTCGCTGGTCACCCGCAACCACGATCCGAAACACTTCGAGACCGCCGCGCGCGCTGCGGTGGAGATCGTCGCCCGGCTCAAGGCCGATCCGTTGCCGGCTGACACCATCCTCAACGTCAACGTGCCGGACCTGCCGTGGAGCGAGGTCAAGGGCTTCGAGGTCACCCGCCTGGGCAACCGCCATCGCGCAGAAGGCTGCATCGCGCAGAAGGACCCGCGCGGCAACGAGGTGTACTGGATCGGCCCGGCCGGTCGTGAGCAGGACTCCGGCCCCGGCACCGATTTCCACGCGGTACGCACCGGCCACATCTCGATTACCCCGATCCAGGTCGATCTGACCCGCTACCAGGCACTGGAGAAAGTGGCCAGCTGGGTCGGCGGCCTCAGCGCGGCGCTGGACCAGCCGGCATGAGCCCACGCCTGCGCCTGCAACCGGAAGCCGTCGGCATCGGCATGACCTCGCAGCGTGTGCGCGACCGCCTGGTCGATCGCCTGCGCGAGGCTGGCATCGTCGACGAGTCGACCTTGAATGCGATCCGGGTGGTGCCACGTCATCTGTTCATCGACGAAGCGCTGGCGTCACGCGCCTACGAAGACACCGCCCTGCCGATCGGCCACGGCCAGACCATCTCGCAGCCGTGGGTGGTGGCGCGCATGACCGAAGCCGTGCTGCAGGTCTCGCCAAAGAAAGTGCTGGAAGTCGGTACCGGCTCCGGCTACCAGGCCGCCGTGCTCGGCGCGCTGGGCTTGGAGATCTACACCGTCGAACGCATCGGCGACCTGCTGCGACAGGCGCGCAAGCGCTTCCGTGCGCTGGGCATGAACATCCGCACCAAGCATGATGATGGCCGCGCCGGCTGGGCCGAGCACGGCCCGTTCGATGCCATCGTCGTCACCGCCGCGGCGCCTGCACTGGTCGATGAACTGGTCGAGCAGCTGGCCGAGGGCGGCCGCCTGGTGGCGCCGGTCGGCGGGCCGGGTGGGCAGTCGCTGGTGCAGCTGGACCGCAGGGCTGACGGCAGCATCGAACAACGCGTGCTGGCGCCGGTCACCTTCGTGCCGCTGCTGTCCGGCATGCTCGACTAATCCACGGAGCAGGGTTGCATGAAGATTTTCGGGCCGCTGTACGAGCGGGCGATGAAGTGGGCGGCGCACGAACGCGCGCCGACCTACCTGACGGTGTTGAGCTTCTTCGAGGCGATCATCTTTCCGGTGATGCCGGAAGTGATGCTGGCGCCGATGTGCGTGGCCCAGCCGAAACGCGGCTGGTGGTTCGCCACCCTCAGCCTGGCTGGCTCGATGGTCGGCGCGCTGATTGGCTATGCATTGGGTCATTATGCCTTCGAAGCGATCAAGCCGTTGTTCGAAGCACTGGGCATGCTGCCGGCCATCGAGCAGGGCATCACCACCGTGCAGGCCAAGATGGCCGAGTCGCCATGGGCGGTGTTCACCTTCCTGGTGCTGGGCGGCTTCATGCCCATCCCGATGAAGGTCTTCACGTGGGCATCGGGTATCGTCGGCGTGCCGATGCCGCAGTACCTGTTGAGCATGCTGATCGGTCGCGGCAAGCGCGTGTTCGTGCTGGCTGCGGTCATCCGTATCGGTGGTGCGCGTGCTGAAGCGGCACTGCGTCGCTGGATTGAACCGCTGGGCTGGATCGCCACCGCGTTGGTGGTGGTGCTGATCGCCTGGCTTGTATGGAGGTCGAAGTTCGCATGAATCCTGATCGTCTGAGCAAGGGAGTGCGCATCGGCGCGCTGGCGTTGCTGGTTTCCACCCTGGCCGCCTGCGGCACCGCAACCGTGGTTCGTCCTGGTGGTGGCAGCACCGGCGGTGGTGTGACCACGCCGAAGACCTCGGTGCCCAAGCCCGGGCAGACCGTGGTGGTGCGCAAGGGCGATACCATCTATGCGCTGGCCCGCATCCATGACATCACCCCGGCCGACCTGATTGCCTGGAACAGCCTGGACAACCCCTCGACCATCCATCCGGGGCAGGTGATCCGACTGTATCCGGCCGGTGCCAGCGGCGGCCGCGCGCCGACCACGGTGGTCACCCCGCCGCGCTCGGGTGGCAGCAGCGGCGGCAGTACCACATCGGCCCCGGCCCCGGCGCCGGTGGGTCCGGTGAAGAGCAACATCGCCTGGCGCTGGCCGGCCGATGGCGCGATCGTCGGCCGCTACGTGGCCGGTGACGCGACCAAGCAGGGCGTGGACATCGCCGGTACCAGCGGCCAGCCGGTCAAGGCCACCGCCAACGGTGTGGTGGTGTACTCCGGCGCCGGCCTGGTCGGCTACGGCGAGCTGATCATCATCAAGCACAGCGACCAGTGGCTGTCGGCCTATGGCCACAACCGCAAGCGCCTGGTGAATGAAGGACAGAGCGTGAAGGCCGGTGAGCAGATCGCCGAGATGGGCCGCACCGGTGCGAACCGCGACATGGTCCACTTCGAGATCCGCTATAACGGCAAGCCGGTGGACCCGCAGCAGTACCTGCCGGCACGCTGATCGTTGATTCGCCATCTGGGCGGATCCCCGGCCCGGCGCAGCGCGCCGGGCGTTCGCCAACGGCGCGGCCCATGGGCCGCAAACGCCCTCGGCTCACCCGCTACAACGGCAAGCCGGTGGACCCGCAGCAATACCTGCCGGCACGCTGATCGTCGATTCGCCATCTGGGCGGATCCCCGGCCCGGCGCAGCGCGCCGGGCGTTCGCCAACGGTGCGGC
>NZ_JCAFRI010000025.1:0-64162 GCF_059367915.1 Stenotrophomonas sp. YJH_SMC_19 | reverse complement strand
GCTGGTCCCTGCCTAAGGCCAGCCAGGGCGCAAGACCAAAGGCTGCCGGCCAGCGGCCGGCACTACCGTGCCCGTCTCATGGAGGGGCCAAGTCCCTCCATCAACACAGTTGCTACACGGACGTACTTGCGGCGTCCCCGCAATCCGACATCGCCCCGCCATCCCACGGAATGCCGCTCTGGCTCTGGCTCTGGCCGTTGCATTGAGCAGGTGCAGGGCTGCAAGCCCTGCCGAAACCCTCCCAACCATGACTGCAGTCACTTGTCCCCACGCCCCGCGCTGGCGAAAGTCGAGGAGTTGACGTGATCGGTCCGGCCCATTGCCAACCGCACGCAAGCGAGAGAGAGAAACGCTGTGCAACGACGTGAGTTCCTGGCTTTTTCCGGTCTGGGCCTGGCGGGCCTGCTGCTGCCGCATTCCCGTGCCATCGCCGTCGAGCAGCTGCTCGCCCCGGTCGATACCGCCCAGCGCAGGCGCCTGGCGGACGTGGCGCTGGCCGCCGCACGCACTGCCAAGGCCAGCTACTGCGATGTCCGCATCGGCCGCTATCTCAACCAGTCGGTCATCACCCGCGAACACCAGGTCGGCAATGTGACCAACCGCGAGTCGTCCGGCGTGGGCGTGCGCGTGATCGTCAACGGCGCCTGGGGCTTCGCCGCCACCCATCAGCAGACCGAGGCCGCCGTGCGCGCCGCAGTCGAGCAGGCGGCCGCAATCGCACGCGCCAACGCCAGCATCCAGACCCGGCCGGTGCAGCTGGCGCCGACGCCGTCGGTCGGCGAGGTGCGCTGGAAGACCCCGATCCGCAGGAACGCAATGGCGGTGCCGATCCAGGACAAGGTCGAACTGCTGCTGGCGCTCAACGCCGCGGCGCTGAATGCGGGTGCCGACTACATCAATTCCACCCTGTTCCTGGTCAACGAACAGAAGTACTTCGCCTCCAGCGACGGCTCGTTCATCGACCAGGACATCCACCGCATCTGGCTGCCGTTCACCACCACCGCCATCGACAAGGCCAGCGGCAGGTTCCGTACCCGCGCTGGCCTGTCCTCGCCGATGGGCATGGGCTACGAGTTCCTCGATGGCGATGCGAGTGGCAAGGTGCAGCTGCCCGGTGGCATCACCGCCTACCGCGATTCCTACGACCCGGTCGAGGACGCCATCGCCGCCGCCCGCCACGCGCGCGAGAAGCTGAAGGCGCCGTCGGTGAAGCCCGGCAAGTACGACCTGGTGCTGGACCCGTCCAACCTGTTCCTGACCATCCACGAGAACGTCGGCCACCCGCTGGAGCTGGACCGCGTGCTCGGCTACGAAGCCAACTACGCCGGCACCAGCTTCGCCACCCTGGACAAGCGCGATGCGGGTTTCCGCTGGGGCAGCGACATCGTCACCTTCTTCGCCGACAAGACCCAGCCGGGCAGCCTCGGCGCCGTCGGCTACGACGATGAAGGGGTGAAGACGCAGCGTTGGGACCTGGTGCGCGACGGCATCCTGGTTGACTACCAGGCCACCCGCGACGAGGCCCATATCCTCGGCCGCGATGCATCGCATGGCTGCAGCTATGCCGATTCCTGGTCCAGCGTGCAGTTCCAGCGCATGGCCAATGTCTCACTGGCACCGGGCAAGCAGCCGCTCAGCGTCGAGGACATGATCAAGGACGTGGAGAACGGCATCTGGATCCACGGCCGCGGTTCGTATTCGATCGACCAGCAGCGCTACAACGCGCAGTTCGGCGGCCAGCTGTACTACCAGATCAAGGACGGAAAGATCGCCGGCATGGTCGAGGATGCGGCCTACCAGATCCGAACGCCGGAATTCTGGAATGCCTGCACGGCCATCTGCGATGAACGCGATTTCCGCCTGGGCGGTTCGTTCTTCGACGGCAAGGGCCAGCCCGGCCAGGTCTCGGCGGTCTCGCACGGTTCGTCCACCACCCGCTTCAACGGCATCAACATCATCAACACCGCGCGCAATCTCGGCGCTTGAGCCACCCATCCTTCGACATGGAGAGCAGCCTTGCAAAGACGTGACTTCCTGGCCCTGACCGGGCTTACCGCGGGCGGGCTGATCGTGCCCTCCTTCTTCGGCAAGGTGATCGCTGCCGAACAGCTGCAGAGCTCGCTGGACCTGGGGCTGAAGAAGCGCCTGGCCGATGCGGCGCTGGCCGCCGCCCGCCAGGCCGGCGCCACCTACTGCGACGTGCGCATCGGCCGTTACCTGCGCCAGTTCGTGATCACCCGCGAGGACAAGGTGCAGAACGTGGTGAACACCGAGTCCACCGGCGTGGGCATCCGCGTGATCGTCAACGGTGCCTGGGGCTTTGCCGCCACCAATGCGCTGGGTACGGCCGATGTGGCCAAGGCCGCGCAGCAGGCGGCGGCGATCGCCAAGGCCAATGCCGGCGTGCAGACCGCTCCCGTACAGCTGGCCAAGGCGCCGGGCGTCGGTGAGGTGAGCTGGCGCACGCCGATCCGCAAGAATGCGATGGAGGTGCCGATCAAGGACAAGGTCGGCCTGCTGCTGGACGTCAACGCCGCCGCAATGGGCGCCGGTGCCAGCTTCGTCAACTCGATGCTGTTCCTGGTCAACGAGCAGAAGTACTTCGCCTCCACCGACGGCTCCTACATCGACCAGGACGTGCACCGTATCTGGGCGCCGATGACGGTCACCGCCATCGACAAGTCCAGCGGCAAGTTCCGCACCCGTTCGGGCCTGTCCTCGCCGATGGGCCTGGGCTACGAGTACCTGGATGGCGCCGCCGCAGGCAAGGTGGTCGGCCCCAATGGCGTGGTCAACTACAGTTCTTCCTACGACATGAAGGAAGACGCCATCGCCGCTGCCAGGCAGGCGCAGGAAAAGCTGAAGGCACCGTCGGTGAAGCCGGGCAAGTACGACCTGGTGCTCGACCCGTCGCATACCTGGCTGACCATCCACGAATCGATCGGTCACCCGCTGGAACTGGACCGCGTGCTCGGCTACGAAGCCAACTACGCCGGCACCAGCTTCGCCACCCTGGACAAGCGCGAACAGCATTTCCAGTACGGCAGCGAACTGGTCAACATCTTTGCCGACAAGACCCAGCCGGGCAGCCTCGGCGCGGTGGCGTACGACGATGAAGGCGTGAAGTGCAAGCGCTGGGACCTGATCAGCAACGGCAAGCTGGTGGACTACCAGACCATCCGCGACCAGGCCCACATCCTCGGCAAGACCGAATCCGACGGCTGCTGCTATGCCGACTCGTGGTCCAGCGTGCAGTTCCAGCGCATGGCCAACGTGTCGATGGCACCGGGCAAGAAGCCATTGAGCGTGCCGGACCTGATCAAGGACGTGGAGAACGGCATCTACATCATCGGTGATGGTTCGTTCTCGATCGACCAGCAGCGCTACAACGCGCAGTTCGGCGGCCAGCTGTTCTACGAGATCAAGAACGGCCAGATCACCCGCATGCTGGAGGACGTGGCCTACCAGATCCGCACGCCGGAGTTCTGGAACGCCTGCACCGCCGTGGCCGACGAACGCGATTACCGCCTGGGCGGCTCGTTCTTCGACGGCAAGGGCCAGCCGGGCCAGGTCTCGGCGGTCTCGCACGGTTCGTCCACCGCGCGCTTCAACGGCATCAACGTCATCAACACCGCACGCAGCCTCGGCTGATCGGTCAGGAGCCCTTACACCATGAGTATCTTCACCGAAGCCCAGGCCAAGGCCATCCTCGACAAGGTCATCGCCCTGTCCAAGGCCGACGAATGCACCGCCGTACTGGCCGGCGCGATCGACGGCAACATCCGTTTCGCACTGAACAATGTCTCCACCAGCGGCATCGTCGACAACACCGAACTGGCGGTCACCGTTGCCTTCGGCAAGCGCGTCGGCACGGCCTCGATCAACGAGTTCGACGATGCCGCGCTGGAACGCGTGGTGCGCCGTGCCGAAGACCTGGCCCGCCTGGCCCCGGAAAACCCGGAGTTCATGCCGGCCATCGGCAAGCAGACCTACCGCGCCAGCCCCACCTTCAGCGAATCCACTGCCGCGATCGATCCGGCGTTCCGTGCCAAGGTTGCCGCAGATTCAATCGCGCCGTGCCGTGGCCATGGCCTGATCGCCGCCGGCTTCCTCGAAGACGGCCAGGGCTTCCAGGCCACCGCCAACAGCAACGGCAACTTCGCCTACCAGCGCACCACCAACTTCAATTACACCTGCACCGTGCGCACCGAGGATGGCCGTGGTTCGGGCTGGGTCGGCCGCAACCTGAAGGACGCCGCCGACTTCAAGGCCGACCAGGACATCCGCATCGCCATGCGCAAGGCCACCGAATCGGCCGAAGCCAAAGCGCTGGAACCGGGCAAGTACACGGTGATCCTGGAGCCGGCTGCGGCGGCCGGCCTGATCAGCTTCATGATGAACTTCTTCAGCGCACGCTCGGCCGATGAAGGCCGCAGCTTCCTATCCAAGAAGGGCGGCGGCAACAAGCTGGGCGAGCAGGTCTACGACCCGCGCGTGACCATGATCGCCGACCCGTGGCACCCGGACGCACCGGTGCTGCCCTGGGACAACGAGGGCCTGCCCCGCGAGCGCATGGCCATCATCGAGAACGGCAGGATCGCCAACCTGGACTACTCGCGCTTCTGGGCGCAGAAGCAGGGCAAGACCGCCAAGGCGTCGCCGGGCAACCTGCTGATGAGCGGTGGCGACAAGAGCACCGCCGAACTGGTTCGCGGCACCCAGAAGGGCATCCTGGTCACCCGCACCTGGTACATCCGCATGGTCGATCCGCAGACCGTGCTGCTGACCGGCCTGACCCGCGACGGCACCTTCTACATCGAGAACGGCCAGATCAAGCATCCGGTGAAGAACTTCCGCTTCAACGAATCGCCGGTGATCATGCTCAACAACATCGAAGAGCTGGGCAAGCCGGTGCGCGTGGCCGGTGATGAATCCAGCTACGTGATGATGATCCCGCCGATGAAGCTGCGTGATTTCACCTTCACTTCGCTGTCCGACGCGGTCTGATGGATCGCCGGGCCTGCCTGCGCTGGTTGGCCGCTGCCGCTTCGGCGGCGGCGCTGCCAGCCTGGGCACAGGCAGGCCCGCGCAGTTCGCGCTACGACTTCTGGTTCACCCGCCTTCAGTACGACTCCGGTGACTGGGACGTGGACGCGCGCATGCCGTCCAACCTGATCACCTCGCTGATCGACTACACCTCGCTGCGCGTGGACCCGCAGGAACACGTGGTGGCGCTGGCCGACCCACGCATGCTGGAAGCGCCGTTCTGCTACCTGGCCGGGCACACGCTGGTGGAATTCAACGCCGCCGAGCGGCAGAACTTCGTGCGCTACGTGCGCAATGGCGGCTTCGTCTTCGTCGACGACTGCAACCACGATATCGACGGCCTGTTCGCTACCTCGTTCGAGGCGCAGATGGGTCGCCTGTTCGGGCCCAGGGCATTGCAGAAGCTGCCCAACAGCCACCCGCTGTACCGCAGTTTCTTCCGCTTCCCGGATGGCCCGCCTGCCACCAGCTTCGAACTCAACGGCTGGGGCGACGACCTGGTGCACGACTACCTGAAGGGCATCGAGGTCGACGGCCGCCTGGGCCTGCTGTACAGCAACAAGGACTACGGCTGCGAGTGGGACTACGACTGGCGCAACAAGCGCTTCCTGGCCGAAGACAACACCCGCTTCGGCGTCAACATCGTGATGTACGCGTTGAACAACTGATAGGACCTGCACGCCCATGACCTCCCCCGACCTCGATTCCCTGCTGCCGCGCCTGGATGAGCTGCGCGCCGCGCTCGCACGCGCAGTGGTGGGCCAGAACACCGTGGTCGAGCAGCTGCTGATCGGCCTGCTGGCCGGCGGCCACTGCCTGCTGGAAGGCGCACCCGGGCTCGGCAAGACCCTGCTGGTGCGCTCGCTCGGCCAGGCACTGGAGCTGCAGTTCCGGCGCGTGCAGTTCACCCCCGACCTGATGCCCAGCGACATCCTCGGCACCGAGCTGCTGGAGGAAGACCACGGCACCGGCCATCGCCACTTCCGCTTCCAGCAGGGCCCGATCTTCACCCACCTGCTGCTGGCCGACGAACTCAACCGCACCCCGCCCAAGAGCCAGGCCGCACTGCTGGAAGCGATGCAGGAACGCACGGTCAGCTACGCTGGTACCACCTACGCGCTGCCCGCGCCGTTCTTCGTGCTGGCCACGCAGAACCCGATCGAGCAGGCCGGAACCTACCCGCTGCCGGAAGCGCAGCTGGACCGCTTCCTGCTGCACGTGCTGGTGGATTACCCCAGCGAAGACGAGGAGCGGCAGATCCTGGAACAGACCACCGGCGGTGCCACCGACGCGGTGCCGAAGGTGATGGATGCCGACGCGGTGATCGCGCTGCAGGCCGCGGTGCGCCAGGTGCATGTCAGCCCGGATGTGCTGGCCTGGATCACCCGCCTGGTGCGCGCCAGCCGGCCCGGCGACGGTGCTCCGGCGGCGATCAACCAATGGGTGAAGTGGGGCGCCGGCCCGCGTGCCGGCCAGTCGCTGGTGCTGGCAGCGAAGGCACGCGCACTGCTGCAGGGCCGTTTCGCCGCCACCCGCGAGGACGTGCAGGCGCTGGCCGCGCCGGTGATGCGCCATCGCCTGCTGCTGTCGTTCGCCGCCGAGGCCGAGCAGAAGCGTGCCGACGACGTGGTCGCCGCGCTGCTGCAGGCCGTGCCCTTCCCGGGTTGAGCCACGCGTGAACGCAGGTACGCCGTTGACCCTGCCGCCGGAACTGCGTGCGCGCCTGCGCCTGCTGCGGTTGCGGCCGCGCCTGGCCAGCGGTGCCAGTGGCATCGGCCAGCACGCCAGCCGCAGCCGCGGTGCCGGCCTCGAATTCGCCCAGTACCGTGCCTACGAACCGGGAGACGAACTCCGCCAGATCGACTGGAAGCTGTATGCACGCTCGGACCGCTTCTTCGTGCGCGAGTCCGAACGGGAAAGCCCGATCACGGTCTGGCTGCTGCTCGATGCCACCGCCTCGGCCGGCCAGGCGGATCGCGCGGCACCGCAGCACTCGCGTCTGGACCATATGCGCGGCGTGGCCGCGTGCGTGATTGAGCTGGCCTTGCAGCAGGGTGACCGTTTCGGCCTGCTGGCGATCAATGGCGATGGCCTGCAGCTGGTCCCCGCGGCGAACGGCGCGCGCCAGCGTGATCGCGTGCATCTGCAACTGCACGCCCTGCAGGCGCGCGGCGCCTGGCCTGCGGCCGATCGCCTTCGGCCGCTGTGGGAGCGCGTGCGCCCGGGCGACCTGCTGCTGGCAATCGGCGATGGCTTCGACGATGCCGGCATCGTGCTGCTGGAACAACTGGCCAGCGCGCGCCGCGAAGTGGCACTGCTGCAGATCCTCACCGCCGACGAGCGCGACTTCCCGTTCGACGCCGGCCACCGCTTCCGCGACCCGGAGACCGGCGAGGAACTGCTGGGCGATGGCGCGGCGATCCGCGCTGACTACCTGCAGCGCTTCGCCGACGCACGCAGCGCATTGCATGCGCGCCTGCAGGCCAACGGGATTGCCAGTGCCACCGGCTGGCTCGACCAGCCGCTGGACCAGGCGCTGCAGGCGCTGTTTGGCCGTGGGGGCGATGCATGACCCTGCTGTTCCCGCTCGGCCTGGCCGCGCTCGCCGCAGGGTTGCTGCCGCTGCTGATCCACCTGGCCCGCCGCCATCCGTACACGCCACTGGATTTCGCCGCGCTGCGCTGGCTGCGCGCGCAGATACGGCCACGCCAGCGCATCCGCTTCGATGACTGGCCGTTGCTGCTGGTGCGCCTGCTGTTGCTGGCCGCACTGGCCCTGCTGCTGGCACGACCTGTGTTGACTGGCCCGACGGCGCCTCCCGCTGCATGGACCGTGGTAGCGCCGGGACTGGATGCTACGACCCTGCGTGGAACGGCCGAGGATGGCAACTGGCACTGGCTGGCACCCGGCTTCCCCGCCATTGATCAGGCACCCCCTGCAGCCACCGACTCCCTGCCCAGCCTGCTGCGCGAACTGGACGCGCAGCTGCCCGTCGGCACCGCATTGACCGTGCACGTTCCCGATCCCCTGCCCGGCCTGGATGGTGCCCGCCTGCAGCTGTCGCGCGACGTGCAGTGGCACACGCAGCCGATGCCGGTCACTGCGCAACCGAGTGCCGCGACGTCGCCGCGCCTGCGCGTGCACAGCGATGCTTCCGCCACTGCCCAGCGCTGGTTGAACGCACTGCAGCGCGCGTGGGGCGTGCAGGCACCGCTTGCTCCGCTGCCGGCGGATGCCCTGCCGGAGCGCGGTGAGATCGGCGTGTGGAGCCGCAGCGATGCACTGCCGGCGAACTGGCAGGCGTGGCTGCGCGGCGGCGGTCGTGTCATGACTGCCGGCAAGCCTGCTGCCAGCGCCCGCATCCTGCTGCGCGATGCCGAGGGCGCACCGCTGCTGTGGCAGCAACGCATCGGCCACGGCTATCTGCTGGCGCTGCCGGGTGGCTGGAATGCCGCCAGCAACCCTGCGCTGCGCGATCCGCGCCTGCCACGTGCCCTGCTGCTGGCGCTGCAGCCGCCTACGGCCCCGCGCCTGGGCGATGCACGTGACCAGGCACCGCAGCGGACCGCATTGCCTGCTGCAACACCACCGCTGCGTGAGCCCACGCCTTGGCTGTTGCTGGCCGTCGTGCTGCTGTTCGCGCTGGAACGCTGGATGGCCAGCAGCGCCCGGCGCAGGGTGGGCGCATGAATGCCCTGCAACACGCCTGGCAACGCGCGCGCCGCCGCCGTGCGCTCATCACCCTGCTGCTGTGCCTGCCGTGGGCGCTGGCCGCAACGATACTGGCCCTGCGTCTGGCAGGCTTCGATATCGCCTGCGTCGTCGGCACGATCAGCCTGCTCGCGTGTGCGGCCTTCGCCACTGCACGTGCCCGCCAACTGGACCGGCAGTGGCTGCAGCGCCAGCTCGATGGCAGTGGTGCCAGCGAGGACAGTGCCGATCTGCTGTTCGCCGATGCCGCCACGCTCAATCCGCTGCAGCAGCGCCAGCGTGTGCATGTGCTGGCCATGCTGGAACGCGCGATGCCGGAGCTGCGTCCGCGCTGGCCGCGTGGGGCACTGGCGCTGTACTGGATCGCAGGCCTGGCCATTGTTGTGCTGGCATTCGGCTGGCCACGTTCCAGCCCCGGCTCCGTGCCTGTCCGCACGCCGACGCCTGGCAGCGCTGCTGCTGCGGGCCCGCTGCGGCTGCAGTCCACCCGCCTGCGCATCGACGCGCCGGCCTATACCGGCCAGGCCACGCTCACCCAGAATGCGCTGGATGCGAAGGTTGCCGCCGACAGCCGGCTGTCCTGGTCCCTGCGCTTCGACCGCGCCCCGGACAAGGCATGGCTGCAGTTCCACGATGGTCGCCGGTTGCCACTGAGCGAGCGCGAAGGACAGTGGCAGGCGCAGGATGTGGCACGTATGCCGCTGCTGTACCGCGTGGTGAGCGAACCGGCACTGGCAGAGACCCGCCTGCATCGGCTGGATGTGGTGGCCGACCGTGCACCCAGCGTGCGCGTACTGGAACCCACGGCCAGCCTGGTGCTGGGCACGCCGGGGCAACGGCAGTGGGCACTGCGCTTCGAGGCCAGCGACGATTACGGTGTCGCGGCGCAGGCAACGCTGTCGATCACCACTACCCAGGGCAGCGGTGAGAACATCACCTTCGTAAAGCGCAACGTCACGCTTGCCGGCAGCGGTGAAGCCACCGCGCGGCGTTTCGCCCACACCCTTGATCTGGCTGCGCTGGGCGCGCAGCCGGGCAACGATGTCATCGCCCAGCTGGAAGTGCGCGACAACCACGCGCCAACACCGCAGACCGGGCGCAGCAGCAGCGTGATCCTGCGCCTGCCCAGCGCCGAGGTTGCACTCGGTGCCGAACTGGAAGGCCGCATCAAGAAGACCCTGCCGGCCTATTTCCGCAGCCAGCGGCAGATCATCATCGATGCCGAAGCGCTGATCCGGCAGCGACGCAGCCTTGCCGCCGAGGACTTCGTGAAACGCAGCGATGCGATCGGTGTCGACCAGCGCATCCTGCGCCTGCGCTACGGCCAGTTCCTGGGCGAGGAGAGCGAGGGCGCACCCAGGCCACCGCCGACCAGCGACCTGCCCACCAGCGATGCGCCGGCTGCAGACAGCCACGACGACGATCACGATCACGGCCATGGCGGCGAGGCCGGAGCGCACGATGAGCATGGCCACGATCACGGCGGCAAGGCGTCCAATGCCGATGCGCCACCGGTGTTCGGCAGCGCCACCGATGTGCTGTCGGAGTACGGCCACACCCACGACCATGCCGAGGCCGCGACCCTGCTCGACCCGCAGACCCGTGCCACGCTGAAGGCCGCGCTGGACCAGATGTGGTCGGCCGAAGGCGAGCTGCGCCAGGGCCGTCCGGAGCAGGCACTGCCGTTCGCCTACAAGGCACTGGGGTTCATCAAGCAGGTGCAGCAGGCCGAACGCATCTATCTGGCCCGGGTGGGGCCGGAGCTGCCGCCGATCGATGAAGGGCGCCGGCTGGGTGGCGATCGCGCCGGGCTGGCCAGTCGCGAACTGCCGCTGGCCGCACGCACGCCGCCCGACCCGGCCATCATCGAAGCCTGGCAACGCTTCGGTGATGATAACGGCGCACCGGATCTCGATGCGCTGGCGGCCTGGCAGCAGCGCAACGCCGCCTACCTGCCCGATGCACTCGATCTGGCTGCGGCCATCGAGCAGCTGCGCATCGAGCCCGACTGCGGCGACTGTCGCCAGCGCCTGCGCGCACAGTTGTGGCGGGCGCTGCAGCGTCCGCTGCCACAGGCGATGCGGCGCAGTGCCGCCGATGCGATGGGCCAGCGCTACCTCGACGCGCTGGAGGCGCAGCCATGAACGCCTCCGCTGTGAACCTGTGGATTGCACCGGCACTCGCTCTGATCGTGGTCATCGCCAGCGTGCGCCAGCTGCGTGCGGACACTGCGCACCCTGGCCGCCGGTGGGTCGTGATCGCACTGCAGATCATCGTCGCCACGCTGCTGTATTTCTGCCTGGCGCCCCCCACCCGCCAGCAACCCGCAGGCGGGCTGGTCGTGCTTGGCGTCGATGCGGGCAAGGCCGGCGCACTCCCGGCCAGCGAAGGCCCGCTGTTGCTGTTGCCGGAAGCTGCCGATGTGCCCGGCGCACAGCGCGTACCCGACCTGGCCACCGCGCTGCGCCAGCATCCGGCCGCCACGCTGACGCTGGTCGGTGCGGGCCTGGTCGCACGTGACCGCGACGCGGTGCTGCCGCCGGATGTGCGTTGGCAGGCTGCACCGGAGCCGCGCGGCTGGATCGCGCTGCAGCCGCCGGCCGATGTCGCACCCGGTGCCCGCTTCGACGTGCTGGCGCAGGCGCGTGGCGCGGCCAAGGCGAAGGCCGAACTGCTCGACCCGGCCGACAGCGTGGTCGATCGCACGGAGGTTGCCGACGACGGCCGCGTGCAGCTGAGTGGTATCGCCCGCGCCGAAGGCCGCAGCGTGTTCCAGCTGCGCCTGCTCGATGCCGACAGCCATGTGGTGGACAGCGTACCGGTGCCGCAGCAGACCCTGCCGTCCGCACCGCTGCGCCTGCTGGTGCGCGCCGGCGCGCCGGGTCCAGAGCTGAAGTACCTGCGGCGCTGGGCAGCCGATGCAGGCATCCGTGTGCAGGTGCAGGCGGATACCGGGGCCGGACTCAGCATCGGCGATGGCGCGGTGTCGATCGATGCAGCATCGCTCACGCGCAGCGATCTGTTGCTGCTGGACGAGCGCAGCTTGGCGGCATTGAGTGCGGGCCAGCTGGCCGCCGTGCGCCAGGCGCTGCGCGATGGACTGGGCGTGCTGGTGCGCAGTGCGGGCGCACCTTCGGCCAGCGCGCGGCAACGCCTTCGCGATCTGGGCCTGCCATTGCAGGGTGATGGCAGCAGCCACCCCCTCGAACTTCCCGGCGATGGCGAAAGCGCGGTCCTCGCCGCACGCCGTGGCCCGCTCGCCGCTGGCACATTGCCGACCGGCTACGGCGAAGAGGCCGACCACAGCTCGCACAGTGCCGCGCTGCCTTCGCTGGAAGCACTGGCGTTGCAGGCGCCGGGCAGCAACGCGCTGCTGCACGATCGGGGCGGCCAGGCCGTCGGCGGCTGGCGCGCGGTCGGCAGGGGCCGCATCGGCCTGCTGCCGCTGACCGACAGCTGGCGCTGGGTGCTGGCAGGCCGCGATGACCGCCACGGCGAACTGTGGAGCGACGTGGTTGCCACGCTGGCACGCGCGCAGGGCAGCGGTGATGCGCTGTGGTCACCACAGCCCATCAGCTGGGCAGGCGAACGGCAGGCGCTGTGCGGCGTGCAGGCGCCGCTGCAGGCCTTCAACCTGCGTGGCGACAGCGTGCCGCTGATCGCCGATGGTGCAACGTCGGCACTGCGCTGCGCCGGCTGGTGGCCCCGTGAGGCAGGCTGGCAGCGCCTGCAGCATGGCGACAGTATCGTCTGGCGCTATGTGTTCGACCCAAAGGACGCCGCTGCACTGCATCGGCAGGCGATGATCGATGCGACCACGCAGGCGTTGGCCTCCAGCACGTCGGCGAACGCGTCGGTGATGCAGCCCGTGCCGGGCTCACGCTGGCCGTGGTGGCTGGCGTTCGTGTTGTGCGCATCGCTGCTGTGGTGGCTGGAACGGCGGCGCTGACCCCGGGGTCGGATCCCTTTCGCCCGCGGAAGGGCTCTGCCCCCCTCCGTCAGGCGTCCTTCAACGCTTGCCCGCGCGCCGGTACACGCCGTTGAAGCGCACGTTCATGCCACCGCATTCGCTGTTGTCGGCCACGATCAGCACCTCGCCCAGCGAATGCACGCGTACCTTGCAGGTGTCCTCGACGAACTCGACGTCGGCACCGCGCGGCGCGGCGCGCGCTTCCACCTGGCCCATGTTCGGTCCGTAGGGACGCTGCTCCGGCGTGGGGTTGGCGGAGGGCCAGTAGGCGTCCCCCTCCACATGCAGTTGCCCACCCTGCACGGTGATGCGCAGGCCGTTGTCGCCGTCCTTCCAGTTGCCCGCCCAGTCCTGCAGCGACGGCACGGCCACCGGCAATGGCTGCAGCTTGCTGCGGTCCACCCAGCCGGCACTGCCACCCACCCTGTTCGGGAAGAACGCGCAGCGATAAGCGCCCAGGTCGCGCCCGGTCACCACCGTATCGCCGTTGACCACATAGCTGCGCTGTCGGCAGGCCGGTTCGCCCCTGGCCGGGCAGCCGTCCATGTCGCCAAGCAGGTACAGGCGCGGTGCATCGACCACCCGCGCCAGTGCGAACCGGCTCTGTTCGGACGGGAACGCGCCATTGCGGCAGGCGCCGTCATCGGCGATGCCGGAAGCGAAGGCGGAGGCCGGCAGCAACGCGGCCAGCAGGCAGATCGAACGCAGGAACATGGCAGCACTATTGGTGGGGAAGCCGGCAGGATATACCGGGCTACTTCACCGGCGGCGCGTCGCCAGCATTCTGTTCCTGGGAGAACAGCAGCGCGCGCCGCTGCTGTTCCGCACTGAGTTCCGGCGGCGGCCGCGCCACGGCGGCCTGGATCTGCGAAGGTCCACCCGTGAGCTTGTTCACGCCCTTGGCGGCCGCCATCACACCCTTGACCACGCCCATCATGATGTAGCCGCCGCCCATGCTCACCTGCTCCGGCGATGGCGGTTCGCTCCAGTCACGGCTGAAGCGGTTGTCGCCGAACTTCACCGGGTTCTTGAAGCGGTAGAGATCCAGCGGCTCGTCTTCCGGCTTGAGCGCACGCACTTCGCCGAGGGTGGTGACGTTGTCCTGCGGCAGAGCGGTGGAGATCGGTGCGGTGGTTGCCGCCGAAGCATCGACCGGGGGAACGGGCGCAGGATCGGGCACCGCCACCGGCGCGGCCTGCTGCGCCTGCGCGATGCCGGCCAGCAGCATGCCGGCCAGGAGGGCTCCCTGCGTTCCACGTCGTGCCACAGCCATCCACCTGTTGGTTGCGTCCAGCGCCCAAGGATACGGATGCCGGCTTCAGATTTCGTTGCTGCACTGGCAGCTGTTCAGCCAGGGGAGATGCGGCGACGCCACGGGACGCGGGCACTGAACGGTTCACGCCCTCCGTGTGCGGTGTCTCACATCCTGAGACGTGAGTGTGGTGCCATGTGACCCCTCGCAATCCGTCCCGGCTCCATCTTCCATGGCCTACGAACTCGCCAAGCGCACCGCCGATGCTGAGCAGAAGCTCGCCACGCGCGACGGCCTGCCCGCCCGCGACGGCGCCCTGCTCAGCGCGCGCCTGCAGCGCCGCTACCAGGACCGCATCACCGGCAGCTTTGCCATTCCCGGCCGCGAAGGCCGCTATGCGCCCATTCCCGGGTCGGTACCGCCGGCCCTGGCCGCCGCCCTGAAGGCGCGTGGCATCGAACAGCTCTACAGCCATCAGGCCGAAGCCTGGGAGGCCAGCCAACGCGGCGAGCACGTGGCCATCGTCACCCCCACCGCCAGCGGCAAGTCGCTGTGCTACACCCTGCCGGTGGTCAGCGCCGCGATGCAGGACAAGGCCAAGGCGCTGTACCTGTTCCCGACCAAGGCACTGGCCCAGGACCAGGTGGCCGAGCTGCTGGAACTCAACCGCGCCGGCGACCTGGGCGTAAAGGCCTTCACCTTCGATGGCGACACGCCCGGCGATGCACGACAGGCCATCCGCCTGCATGGCGACATCGTGGTGTCCAACCCGGACATGCTGCACCAGGCCATCCTGCCGCATCACACCAAGTGGGCGCAGTTCTTCGAGAACCTGCGCTACATCGTCATCGACGAGGTACACACCTACCGCGGCGTGTTCGGCAGCCACGTCACCAACGTGCTGCGCCGGCTCAAGCGCATCTGCGCGTTCTACGGCGTGCAACCGCAGTTCATCCTGTGCTCGGCCACCATCGGCAACCCACAGGCGCATGCCGAGGCGCTGATCGAGGCCCCGGTGACTGCCATCACTGAATCCGGTGCGCCCAGCGGGCCGAAACAGGTGCTGCTGTGGAACCCGCCGGTGATCAATCCGGACCTGGGCCTGCGCGCCTCGGCGCGCTCACAGAGCAACCGCATCGCGCGCATCGCGATCAAGTCCGGGCTGAAGACCCTGGTGTTCGCGCAGACACGTTTGATGGTGGAAGTGCTGACCAAGTACCTGAAGGACATCTTCGACCACGACCCGCGCAAACCGCCGCGCATCCGCGCCTACCGCGGTGGCTACCTGCCCACCGAGCGGCGCGAGACCGAGCGCGCGATGCGTGCCGGCAACATCGACGGCATCGTCAGCACGTCGGCACTGGAACTGGGCGTGGATATCGGCAGCCTGGACGTGGTCATCCTCAACGGCTACCCCGGCAGCGTGGCCGCCACCTGGCAGCGCTTCGGCCGCGCCGGCCGCCGCCAGCAACCCGCACTGGGAGTGATGGTGGCCAGCTCGCAGCCGCTGGACCAGTATGTGGTTCGCCACCCGGACTTCTTCGCCGAGGCCTCGCCCGAGCACGCGCGCATCGCGCCGGACCAGCCGCTGATCCTGTTCGACCATATCCGCTGCGCGGCCTTCGAGCTGCCGTTCCGGGTCGGTGATGGCTTCGGCCCGATCGATCCGGAGGTGTTCCTGGAAGCGCTGGCAGAGACAGAAGTGATCCACCGCGAAGGCGAGCGTTGGGAATGGATCGCCGACAGCTATCCGGCCAACGCGGTCAGCCTGCGTGCGGTGGCCGACGGCAACTTCGTGGTGGTCGACCGCAGCGATGGCCGCCAGCAGATCATCGCCGAGGTCGATTATTCCGCCGCCGCGCTCACCCTGTACGAGGGCGCCATCCACATGGTGCAGTCCACGCCGTACCAGGTGGAGACGCTGGACTGGGACGGCCGCAAGGCCTACGTCACCCGCACGCATGTGGACTACTACACCGACAGCATCGACTTCACCAAGCTCAAGGTGCTGGACCGTTTCGATGGCGGCGTGGCCGGCCGTGGCGATTCGCATCATGGCGAAGTGCACGTGGTGCGCCGCGTGGCCGGCTACAAGAAGATCCGCTATTACACCCACGAGAACATCGGCTACGGACCGGTCAACCTGCCCGACCAGGAACTGCACACCACTGCGGTGTGGTGGCAGCTGCCGCAGGCGCTGCTGCTGCGCGCGTTCGCCAGCAAGCAGGATGCGCTGGATGGCTTCCTCGGCGCCGCATATGCACTGCACATCGTCGCCACCGTGGCGGTGATGGCCGATGCGCGCGACCTGCAGAAGTCGGTGGGCAACGGCGATGGTTCCTGGTTCGCGATCGCCGACCAGAGCGGCCGCGGCCAGCTGCGCGGCAGCGAGGGCGATCCCGGTGGGGTGGAGCTGCTGCAGGAGTTCGTGCCCACCGTGTACCTGTACGACAACTTCCCCGGCGGCGTCGGCCTCAGCGAACCGCTGTGGCAGCGCCAGGCCGAACTGGTGCAGCGCGCGCGCGAACTGGTGCAGCGCTGCGACTGCAGGGCCGGCTGCCCGGCCTGCGTGGGCCCGGTGCTGGCCGCGCAGGAAGACGATGAGACTTCGCCGCGCGCGCTGGCGCTGCGCGTGCTCGACCTGTTCGATGCCGACGCCTGCCAGCACGTGCCCGACGTGGTGGTGACCACGCGCGACCCGATGGAGCTGCTGGCACCGTGAGCCTGAGCCTGGACAAGCTGCGCCTGCTGCGCCGGCAGGCCGGCGACCCGAAGGCGAGCACACCGGCCGCGCCGGACGTGCCCCCTGCGCCACCGGCACCCGTGGCCGCGAACGATGCGCGGCAACCACCGGCCGAACGTTCGGTGTTCGCCTGGGTCGAACAGGAGATCCGCCACAAGCCGACCGGCGCTGCGGTCTCCACACCGGCACCCGCACCGCTGCGTCGGCCGGAAGTGGGCGGTCTGCATCGCCTGCTCGGCCTGCGTTCGCGCGGTGGAGCCGCGCCGGCGCGCGCCAGCGCGCAGGATCGTCAGCTGCCCGGCGAGGAGATCGCGCCGGGCCTGTTCCTGATCGAATCGCTGCAGCCGCAACCAATCCCGACTGCCCCGCTGTCATTGGCCTTCGCCAAGCGCGAGGACCAGCACGTAGCTGCGCGCGACCTGCTGTTCTTTGATACCGAGACCACCGGCCTGGCCGGTGGCACCGGCACGCGTGCCTTCATGATCGGCGCGGCCGACTGGCACGTGTGCCCGCAACGTGGCGAAGGCCTGCGCATCCGCCAGCTGCTGATGTCCACCATGGCTGCGGAAGAAGCGATGCTGGCCACCTTCGCCAGTTGGCTGCAGCCCTCCACCGTGTTCTGCAGCTACAACGGCCGCAGCTACGATGCGCCGCTGCTGAAGGCGCGCTACCGGCTGGCGCGCCAACGCGATCCGATCACCGCGCTGGACCATGTGGACCTGCTCTACCCCACCCGTCGCCGCTATCGCGGCACCTGGGAGAACTGCAGGCTGTCCACCATCGAGCGCCAGCTGCTGCGCGTAGTGCGCGAGGACGACCTGCCCGGCTCGGAAGCGCCCGGCGCATGGCTGCGCTTCCTGCGCGGCGGCGACGCGGTGAACCTGCGCCGGGTGGCCGACCACAACCATCAGGATGTGGTGACGCTGGCCCTGCTGCTGCAACGATTGGTGCACGAGGAGCAGCGCGAGCGCGAGACGCTGGCGCTGGTCGGGCAATAGGCCTTGACGCGGCCTGACGGTGGCAGCGGCGACACTGCCGCCACCATCCACGCCTGGAGCCCGACGATGCGCCTCAATCCCCTGGTCCTGCTCGCCATCCTGCCCTTGGCCGCCTGCAGTCATGCCGGCAGCAGCACCTCCCACGATCCCGCGCCAGCGCCCGTGGCCGATGCCGCGCACGAATGCAAACCGGAGGCGCTGGACGCCTTCACCGGCAGGACCGCCGACGAAGCCACGATCAAGAAACTGGTGGCTGACAGCGGCGCGCGCGGTGCACGGGTGGTCAAGCCGGGCATGGCGGTGACCATGGACTTCCGCCAGGACCGCGTGACCGTGCAGGTGGATGCGCAGAACCGCATCGAGCGCGCCAGCTGCGGTTGATGTTCCCAGGGTAGTGCCGGCCGCTTGCCGGCACCCCCCATTGCCGGCCAGCGGCCGGCACTACCGATCAGAGTCGCTCGGCCTTGCCACTGGCCAGTGCGCGCGCGATCACCTGCTGCGCCTGCTGCGATGCCTGCGCATGCACGCGTGCCTGGCGCTCGCCCAACGCGGCCTGTTGGCTGCCCAGCGCCGCCTGGCGGCTGGCCAGTTCAGACTGCTGGCTGGCCAGGCGCTGCATGGCGCGGGTGCGGCTGGCACGCGCGGTTTCGTTGTCCACTTCCTGCATCGCACGACGCGCCTCGGCGGCAGCCTCACGTGCGGCCTCACGTGCAACCGCCGCGTCGTTGGTCGCGCCCCGCGCCGCCTTCGCCGCTTCGGCCGCCGCTTCGCGGTTGATGTCATGCGCGGCCATCGCACTGCGCGCGGCCTCCGCTGCGGCCAGTGCCAGGCGGCGCGCCTCTTCACCCTGCAGACGCCCCATCTCACCCATCTGCTTGCCCAGGTCGCCCTGCTGGCGGCCCAGCGCACTCTGCTGGCGGCCCAGTTCGCTCTGCTGGCGACCAAGGTCCGCCGCACCGGCATAGGCGCGCTGCAGCGACTGGATCAACATCGGGTCGCGCACCACATAGCGCTTGTCGCCCTGGCGGAACCACAGCGCCGGACCCTTGCCGAGCTGCCTGCGGGCCACCATCACGTCGTCCATGCCGCCGTTGGCGAAGGTCGAATCACCATCGACCAGCACGAAGGCCTCCCGGGGCGACTTGCCCAGATCGAGGCGACCGTAGGTCGTGATGGAGGAGGTGGTGGTCGTGCCGTCATGGTCCTCATCCATGCCAGCGGCATCGTCGACATAGGCCGCATCGGCATCGTCAGGACCGGAGGGTTCTTCCATATCGGCCGGTTCTGCGGGCGGTGCGGGAGCCACCGGCTCGGCCGGAACGCGCGCGGCCGAGGCTGGTGCGGGCGGGGCTTCCGGAGCCTTCGGCGGGGGCGGCACCACGGCCTTCGGGGCGGCCGGAGGTGCGGGCGGGGCCGGCGGCACCGGCGCTGCGACCAGCCGCATCGGTGCCACGCCCACCACCACCACCACAGCGGTCAGCGCCACCGCCAGCAGACGCGGGCAGGACCGGTGCGACTGCAGCGAAAGCAGGCGACGCTTGAGGCTGGTGGTGCTCGGTGCGGCGCTGGCCACGCCCAGATGCGGCTGCGGGGCCACGCCCAGCTGCAGCAACAGGCGGCCATAGGCCTGGCGGCTGGCGCCATGCTGGCCGACCACCGCCGCATCCACGGCTTCCTCGCGGGCCTGCGCGTATTCGCGCACCGACAGGCGCAGCAGCGGGTGGAAGAAGAACAGGTGCTGGGCCAGCGCGGGCAGCAGGCCCCATTGCAGGTCACGGCGCTGCAGGTGCTGCAGTTCGTGGGTCAGTGCCAGGTCCAGCGCATCGCCCTGCAGGACGTTGTCGCCGGCCGGCAGCAGCAGCACCGGGCGGAACGGCCCGACCAGCTGCGGTGCCTCCACCTGCGTGCTCATCCACAGCCGCGGCGCACCGCGCACGCCGTGGGCATCGGAGGCCAGCTGCAGGGCCTGCACCAGCGCTTCGTCCTCGCAGGGATACGCCGCAGCCAGCAGTGCGCGGCAGCGGCGCCACTCACCGAAGGTGCGCAGCGCCATCACCAGCACGCCGGACAGCCACAGCGCGGACAGTGCGACCGCCCACCACGCAACTGCCGGTACTTCGGCCGCGGGCAGCGGCATCGCGGCCAGCAACTGTGCAGAGGCCTCCGGGGCCAGCGGGTAGACGATGTCAGCGGCCACGTCGGTCGCGGTCATCGCCACCGCCTGCGGCGCCGGCAGCCAGGCCAACTGCAACGGCTGGCTCCAGAACAGGCCGAGCACGGCCTGCAGCGAGACCAGCCACCACAGGCGGCAGCGGGTCGCCGCCGACAGCGACGGCAGCGCGCGGCACAGGCCGTACACCAGCGCCACCAGCAGCACGGTCTGCAGGCTGGTCCAGCCCAACCGTTCCAGCATCGGGATCAGCATCGTGGTGTCCATGGCTCAGCCCTCGTGGCGACGCGATTGGAGTTGGGCGACCAGCGCTTCCAGCTCGGCCAGTTCGTTGTCGCTGACCTGCTGGCGCTGCGACAGGTAGGCCACGAACGGCGACACCGAGCCCTGCAGGGTGTTGTCGACGAACTGGGCCACGGCACCCTGCAGCACGCTCTGCGGGCCACGGGTGGCCTGGTAGCGGTAGACGCCGTCCTGCTGCCGGCGCTGAAGATACCCCTTCGCCCGCAGCCGCTCCATCATCGTCAGCACGGTGGAACGGGCCAGGCCGCGGGCCTCGCCGTAGCCACTGGCGACCTCGCCGACCGTGGCCGGCGCATGTTCATCGATGTACTGCAGCAGGGCCAGTTCCTGGTCCCCGATGGTCTTGCCACGCATGACACCACTCCCTTGACTACACGTGTCGTCACTGTCAGCTTGACGACAACTGTAGTCAATCCCCCGGAAGTCATGAGCCGACGAACGGTAGGCACCACCGAGCGCTTAAACCTTTGACCCGCCCACTGCATCCGATCCGCAACGCCCCGCTGGAATTCCGCATGTCCCGCCCAATGCTCCGAGTCCTGCTCATGCTCATCAGTGCACTGCCCTTCGCCGCCATCTCTGCCAGCCAGGACCAGGCCAACGACCAGACCCGCCGCCTGATCCGCCAGATCATGCTGGAGCAGCGCATCCCGGGATTGCAGATCGCGGTGGTCAAGGACGGGCAGACCTTGTTGTCCGAGGCCTACGGGCTGGCCAACGTGGAGAACGGTGTGCTTGCCTCGCGCGACACCCGCTTCCCGCTCAATTCGGCCACCAAGGCGTTCACCGGCGTGGCCGCCGCGCAGCTGGCCCAGCAGGGGCAGCTGGATCTGGACGCGCCGGCCTCGCGCTACCTGGATGACCTTCCGCCAGCGTGGAGAGACGTACGCGTACACCAGCTGCTGGCGCATACCTCCGGCCTTCCCGACATCCTTGATGCGAAGGGACTGCTGGGCGGTGGCTCAGAAGCGCAGGCGTGGGCGGCCGTCACGGCGCAGCCGCTCGAAGCCGAACCCGGGCAGCGCTTCGCCTACAACCAGACCAACTACGTACTGCTGGCACGAATCATCGCAAAGCAATCCGGCATGCCCTACGAACGCTTCCTCGCCACCGGCCAGTTCAGCAGCGCGCGCATGGCCCGCACCACCTTCGGCGACAGCTACGACCTGATTCCCGATGCGGCGACGATGTACAGCCTGGCCCCGCGTGCCACCGACGCTGCGGATGCACCGTCCCGCCTGTCGCACTGGTTCTACGACATACCGCCTTCGCTGTGGGCCGGTGGCGGCATCCTCACCACCGCCGACGACACCGCGCGCTGGCTGGTCGCGCTGACCGAAGGCCGCCTGCTGCCGGAGACCGCCCTGCGGCGGATGTGGAGCGCAGAGCGCCTGGCGGATGGCCGTGCCGGCCCGTGGGCGGGGGGCTGGCCGGTACTGCGCGCATCGCCCGACCTTCAGGTGGCCGGTATCGGCGGTGCGCGCTCGGCGTTCGTGGTCTATCCCGAGCGCGGCGTGGCGGTGGTGGTGCTGACCAATCTTGTCGGTGCCAATCCGCAGCAGTTCATTCCACGCATTGCCGATTTCTATGCGCGCGATGCCTCAACGCCCAGTCACGAACGGGTCGCCCCTGCACGGCAACAACGGGCTGTCATCGCAGGGCCATAGCCCGGCCGGCACGGTCCTGGCCACTTCGAAGTGATCCTGGTTCCAGCGCAGGAAACCGCCGTGGATGGCATTGCCATGGTCGAAGCTGCGCGCATCGTCGGCCAATGGCTGCTCGGGGTCGGCTTCGGCCACCCAGCGCACCACCGGCACCTTGTCCAGCTGCCCGATGAAGGCGAACAGATCGCCCGCGCCCCTGGCCTGGTAAGCCGTCATCGTCGCCGTATCAGGCAGCTCGGCCTGCGCCAGCAACGACGCGGTGACATCCTGCAGCGGTGCGGCTCCCTGTGCGATGTAGGCGCGCATGCCCGTGGTGGTTGCTGGGCAGTCCTGCAGCTGCACGAGATACCCGGTGGTACCGCCATTGCTGGAGAACGAGCGCATCCAGTAGCGGAAACGCGGTCCGCTGCGATCGGTGACCATGAAATCCTGCTGGCCGCCCTGCGCGGGAATGGAAAGCACCTGCGCATTGCCGGCACTCTCCACGTTGCACTTCAACTGCACCAGCACCCGCCTGGCCGGTTCGGGCAGCGCAGCGTAGCGGCCGCCGGGATGGGCGCTGCCGGAAGCTTCCGGCAATGCAGGCAATCCGCGTTCAGTGGTTCCTGCCTGCGCAGGCAAGGTCTCCGGTTTCGCCTCAGGTTTCGCAGCGGGTTCGACCGGCACGGCGTGCTCCCCGACGGGTGCGCATGCGCTGCACGCCAGCAGCAACACCCACGGCAAACCGGACATCAAGGGTAGACGGACCATCCTTCAACGTCCTCCCATCGCGGGTGCTTCGTGCTGCTGTGCCGGCGCGGGCACGGGTGCACCCTGTTCGCGCGCTTGCTGCTGCAGCTGGCGCAGGCTGGTTTCCACCGCAGTCTCGCGCACCTCGGCTGCGTTGACGCCTGCGCGCACGGCCGCCGGGTCGCCCGGACTGCCCTGCACCAGGAACAGTGTCTCACCCGCAGCGCGGCCGCCACTGGGATTGCTGGCCACGATCTGGTCGACCCGGGTGATGCCTGCGGCCTTCGCTTCGCGCAGCATCACCAGGCTGTAGTCATCGGTGTGCTCGGCGTAGCGCCCGCCCAAGGCCTGCAGGTGCGTGCTGATCTGCTGCTGCAGGGCGTGGTCGCGATGCTGCGGCTGCCGGGGATCGTCATTGGCCGCGAGCGGCGTGTCCTGTCCCAGCCCGCGCGCCTGGCCCGGCGCAACCGAGGTCAGCACATACTGCCAGCGGTTCTGCCCGGGGGTGCCGCGTACCGTCGCCACGAAGTCGTCGTACTCACCGCCGCCAATGGTCTGGCAGCCCGCCGAATCGGTATTGGACCGGCTGCCACGATGGATCTTGAAGGTGTCGTTGAGGTCCTGCACGCCCTGGGTATCGCGCGCATCGAACCAGCCATCGCCATTGCTGTCGCGCTCCACCCGTCCAGCGCCGGCGGTGATGGCCGCCTGCGAAGGGCGCAACGCGAACTCATCGGGATGGCCGTTGCGCGGATGCGTGGTCGCGCGCATCTCGGTGGTGCCTTCGCCCAACCGTCCAAGATCCTTGACCCGGTCGCCGTTGACGTCCTCGCCCTCGGTCTTGGTACGCGGCGCCACGTTGCCGAAGCCAGGGCTGCGTGGCGTGGTCTTGGCGTGTCCGTCGTACTGGGCGGTCGGTTCTGTCGTGGCCTGGTTGAACTCGCGCACATGGCCGTGGCCCTGCGCATCCTTCCACAGCACCACGATGCGGTCGTCGTAGACACCACGTCCTCGCGCCTCGGTGGTGCGGTTCTCGTCGCGCAGCCCCAGCACCACGCGATCCTGCGTGGCCATCGCATCGTTCGCTGCGGCGTTGCCGCGCTGAGCCACGATACTGCCATAAACGTCGTACTGCTGGGCCTGGCTCAGGCCCGCAGTCTCCGCGGCGTCGGGCATGCGCGGTGGGCGCGTCGCGTCGCTCAGGCGATCCAGCATCGGCTTGACCGTGGCCGCGTCGGTGGCGGATACGCCACCGCTCCGTCGCAGCGCCTCAAGCTCGGTGGCGCCCCGCGCCGCGATGTAGCGATCCAGCGATTCCTGCACCACCGCACGCTGGCCGTTGTGCAGGGCCTCCAGGCGGGCGGCCGCGCCACGGGCATCGTTCTGCCGCAACAGGGCGACGACTTCATCGGCCGCTGCGCTGATATCCATCTCCGGCATGATCTTTCCCTGAACGTGATCGGTATGGGAGTCCAGCCTACCCCACCGCACCGGCGCAGCCGTTGACACACGCCACACACCTGCGCGAAGCCCCGTTCAGCAGACGCCACGCCGTAGTGCTGTTCACCCGCGTGGCCCGCCCATCACCGGCAGGATCACCCCGCTGATGTAACTGGCACAGGCCGGCGAGGCCAGGAACACGTAGGCCGGCGACAGTTCCTCGGGCTGTGCAGGCCGGCCCATGTCGCTGTCCTTGCCAAATTCCGCCACGTCCCGCGCCGGCTTGTCGGCCGGGTTCAGCGGCGTCCATACCGGCCCCGGCGCCACGCAGTTGACCCGGATGCCGCGCGGCAGCAGCTGGCTGGCCAGCGATTTGGTGAACGCGTGGATCGCGCCCTTGGTCGCCGAGTAATCGATCAGCGCCTTGCTGCCGAAGATTCCCGTTTCCGAACCGGTGTTGATGATGCTGGCGCCCTCGCCCAGATGCGGCAGCACCGCGCGCGCCATCTGGATGTACCCGCCGATGTTGGTCTGCAGGGTCTCCTGCAGGTGCGCGTCTTCCAGGTCTTCCAGCCGCTCGCAGTGCAGCTGGAACGCGGCGTTGTTGACCAGGATATCGATGCCGCCGAACGCCTTGGCCACCTGCTTCACCGCTTTGTCGCAGAAGCGCGGATCGCGCACGTCACCGGCGATCACCACGCAGCGACCGCCTTCGCGCTCCACGTGCTGGCGGGTGATGTCCGCGTCCTCGGCTTCGTCCAGGTGCAGCACGGCCACGTCGGCACCTTCGCGTGCGAACAGCACCGCCACCGCGCGGCCGATGCCGGAATCGCCACCGGTGACGATCGCACGCATGCCCTGCAGTTTGCCGCTGCCGGTGTAGTCGGGTGCAAGGAAACGCGGCGCCAGCTCCAGTTCGTGTTCGTGCCCGGGCTTGGCCAGCTGCTGCGCCGGCATCGCCTCCGGCTGGCGTCGTGCTCCGGCCTGGGTCGCGGTCTTCTTTGTTGCCTTCTTGGCCGCGCGGGCGTCCTTGGCCTTCTCCTGGTCCTGCAGGCGCCGCTGCCGTGCCGCAACGCGGGCGGCGCGGGGATCGCTGGCGGCGGCCTTGCGGGTTGCGGTCTTCACCACGCGCGGGCGACCGGGGTCGGCGATGGTCCTGGTTGCAGTGCTGCCTTTGCGCACCTTGGGTGAGGCTTTGCGGCGGGCGGGGGTTTTCCTGGTGGTGGCCATGCAGGTCTCCTCGGGGGAATGGGATTGCCGGCCAGCGGCCGGCACTACCGGGCGCATGCGCCGCAGTACCGGGGGCGGCATCCGCCGCTCCTGCAGTGTCTCCACCCCTGCTGTTGGCGGCAGTGAGCGCGCCGTGTCCATGATGTGCACGGCATTCATTCCGCCACCACGTGCGCCGTCGCACCCTGCACGCAATCACACAAGGAACGCCTTCATGAAACACGCCATCGCCACCGCCGCCGTCTGCTTTGCCCTCGCCGCCTGCAGCAGCACACCGGTGGCCCAGGTACAGCCGATCGACGGTGTGATTTCCGGCCAGTGCCACAGCGACAGGGTGCGCGGCGCGCTTGGCCTGGCCGCGTCGGACGCCACCGTCGCACGCGCACGGGTGGACAGCGACAGCCTGCACGTACGGGTGCTGCGCCACGACGGCCCGCGGGTGCCGCCGGCCAGCGAAGGCGGCGACCGCCTGACCATCGAAAAGGGCCGCACCAACAACATCACCGCGATCTACTGCGGCTGAGCCGGCGCGCCCTGCGCAGCACGCGCAGGGTCGCCTGTTCCCACTGGCGCGGCCCACGCAGGCCGGCCAGCGTGGCCAGTTCGCCGCGCTCCCAGCCGGCGAACACGCAGGGGTCGATATAGGCCTTGCGGCACACCGCCGGGGTATTGCCCAACAGCGACGCCACTTCGCACACGACCGCGCGCTGTGCCTGCGCCAGCGCGCGCTGGCTGGCCGGTTCCGGCAGTTCGGTGGCGGCAAACGCCTGCACCGCCGCAACCGTCCCGCCCCAGGTGCGGAAATCCTTGGCAGTGAAGTCCTCGCCCATCACCTCGCGCAGGTAGTCGTTCACCGCGCCGGAGTCGACCGGCTGCAGCGCACCGTCGTCATCGCGGTACTGGAACAGGGCCTGCCCCGGCAGCTGCTGCAGGCGCCGCACCAGCAGCCCCAGCCTGCGGTCGCCCACGGTGACCTCCTGCAGCTGCCCGGACTTGCCGCGGAAGCGCATGCGCACGCGGCCACCGCGCAGCAGCTCCAGATGCCGGTTTCGCAGTGTGGTCAGTCCGAACGAACGGTTCTGCTGCGCATAGGTCTCATTGCCGACCCGCACCAGCGTGTCCGCCAACAGTGCGACCACCATGGCCAGCACCTTCTCCTTCGGGAAACCGGGGCGCTTGAGATCCCGCGACAGCCGCCGCCGCAGCGTAGGCAACGCCTCGCCAAAGGCGATGATGCGGTCGAACTTGCCGGCATCGCGCTCCCTGGCCCAATCGGGGTGGTAACGGTACTGCTTGCGACCGCGCGCATCACGACCGGTGGCCTGCAGGTGGCCGTTGGCATGGGCGCAGATCCACACCGCGGTGTAGGCCGGTGGGATCGCCAGTGCGCGGATGCGTTGCAGGGTGGTGGCGTCGCGTATCGCGTGGCCATCAGCATCGCGGTAGCTGAAGCCCTTGCCGGCGCGGCGCCGGCTGATGCCCGGCTGGGTGTCGTCGACATAGCGCAGGCCGGCCGCGCGCGCTGCCTGTCGTTCGGGGGTGGAGGGAGTTGGCATGGCTCCAGTGTCGCCGTCGCCATGCCGCGATCCTGTCGATAACACAAGACAAACACGTGAGGGCCGGTTCGCCGCTATGCTCGGGTCTTCACAACCCCTTCCGGAGTCATGATGTCGTTCCCGATTCGCGCCCGTTCGCTCTCCGCCCTGTTGCTGCCGGCCGTGCTGGCCCTGACCGCCTGCCAGGCACCGGCGCTGGATGAACAGGATTCGGCCACCGCCCACGCCCAGCAGGCCGCCGAAGCAGCCAAGGCGCCGGCCGACGACGCCGGCAAGGCCACCGAGGCTCCGCCGGTCGGCACCTGCGATGCCAGCCAGGTACAGAGCCTGGTCGGCCAGGCCTACACCGATGCCCTCGGCAAGCAGGCACAGGAAGATGCAGGTGCCAGCCAGGTGCGCGTGCTCAAGCCCAATGATGTGGCCACGATGGAGTTCCTCGGCGACCGCCTGAACATCGAAGTGGACGACAAGGGCGCCGTCAGCGGCGTGCGTTGCGGCTGAGTCCCGCCCCGCGCCGGCACTGGGTTGCCGGCGCGTTCCGTTGCACCTGCAACCGTGTATTGCGGCGTTGCAGCAACCTGTGATCTAGTCGAGGCATCCGGTGGCCTCACGATGCGCTCCAGGGAATGAGCGGGGACGAGTGTCGCCGCCAACCCTATACGCATCGAGGTAGAGATGGCCCCCCGCAACCGCCAAGGGCTTTACGACCCGCGCTCCGAGCGCGATGCCTGTGGATTTGGCATGGTCGCCCAGCTCGACGATCAACCATCGCGCCTGTTGGTTGATACCGCCATCGCCGCGCTTTCGCGCATGACCCACCGTGGCGGTGTCGCCGCCGATGGCCTGACCGGTGATGGCTGCGGCCTGCTGCTGCGCCGCCCCGATGCGTTCCTGAAACTGCTGGCGAGTGAGGCCGGCATTGCCGTCGCCGCACGCTTCGCGGCCGGCCTGGTATTCCTGCCGCACGACGCCGATGCGGCGCAGGCCTGCCGCGCGCAGCTGCAGGCGCAGGTGGAAGCGGTGGGCTGCAAGGTCGCTGGCTGGCGCGAGGTACCGACCGACGACAGCGTCTGCGGCCAACTGGCGCGCGACACGCTGCCGCGCATCGAGCAGGTGTTCGTCGATGCCGGGGTTGGCCAGGATGATGCCGGCTTCGCACTGGCGCTGTTCCTGGCCCGTCGCCGCAGCGAACAGCAGCTGCGCGAACACGCCGACTTCTACGTCGCCACCCTCACCCCGGATGCGATCAGCTACAAGGGCATGGTGCTGCCGGACAAGCTCAGCCGCTTCTTCCCGGACCTGCAGCGCCGCGAGCTGGCCTCCAGCGCGATCGTGTTCCACCAGCGCTTCTCGACCAACACGCTGCCGCGCTGGCCGCTCGCCCACCCGTTCCGCATGCTCGCCCACAACGGCGAGATCAACACCATCGAAGGCAATCGTCGCTGGGCGCAGGCGCGCAGCAAGGTGTGGAAGACGCCGCGCTTCGATATTGGTGAATTCGACCCGGTCATCTCCATGCACGGTTCGGATTCGCAGAGTCTGGACAACATGCTGGAGCTGATGGTCGCCGGTGGCATGGAGCTGATCCAGGCGCTGCGCATCCTGGTGCCGCCGGCCACCCAGTCGCTGGAGTTCAAGGACCCGGACCTGGCCGCGTTCTACGAGTTCCACGGCCTGAACAGCGAGCCGTGGGATGGCCCGGCCGGCATCGTTGCCTGCGACAGCCGCTACGCCGTCTGCACCCTCGACCGCAACGGCCTGCGCCCGGCGCGCTGGATGCTGACCGCCGACCGCCACTTCCTGGTCGCCTCCGAGGCCGGCGTGTGGGAAGTGCCAACCGAGCGCGTGGTGCGCAAGGGCAAGCTCGGCCCCGGCGAGATGATCGCCATCGACCTCAAGCGCGGCGACCTGCTCGACTCCGACGCGGTGGACCGCATCAACCGTGGCCGCGCGCCGTACAAGCAGTGGCTGCAGCAGGGCGTGACCTACCTGCAGACCGAACTGATCGACCCGTCGCTGGTGGAAGAGCCGTTCGACGAAGCCACCCTGCGCAGCTACCACAAGCTCTACCAGCTCAGCAGCGAGGAAGTGGAGCAGGTGCTGCGTCCGCTGGCCGAGACCGAGCAGGAAGCCACTGGCTCGATGGGCGATGACACGCCGATGGCGGTGCTGAGCCAGCGCAGCCGCCCGCTGTACGACTATTTCCGCCAGGCCTTCGCGCAGGTCACCAACCCGCCGATCGATCCGCTGCGCGAAGACTGCGCGATGTCCCTGTCCACCCAGCTCGGCAAGGAGACCAACATCTTCCATGCTGGCCCGGAGACGGTGAACCACGTCATCCTCAATTCGCCGGTGCTGAGCCAGCGCAAGCTGCGCCAGCTGCTGAAGATGGAGCAGTACGTGCAGGCCAACCGCCTGCTCGATCTGTCCTACAGCGAAGACGAGGGCCTGCGCGCCGGCATCGAGCGCATCTGTGCCGAGGCCGAACAGGCCGCGCGCGATGGCATGGTGATGCTGCTGCTGTCCGACCGCTACCCGGTGGCCGGACGCCCGATGGTGCATGCCCTGCTCGCCACCAGCGCCATCCACCACCACCTGTCGCGGCTGGGCCTGCGCTGCGACGTGAATCTCATCGTCGAGACCGGCACTGCGCGCGACCCGCACCACATGGCCTGCCTGCTCGGCTTCGGTGCCACCGCGGTATACCCGTACCTGGCCTACCAGACCCTGTTCGACCTGGGCCGCCGTGGCATCCTCAAGCTGAGCAAGGGCGGTGAGCAGTCGCAGATCGGCCGCCGCTACCGCAAGGGTGTCTACAAGGGCCTGTCGAAGATCATCTCGAAGATGGGCATCTGTACCGTGGCCAGCTACCGCGGCGCGCAGCTGTTCGAGATCATCGGCCTGGAACCGGAAGTGGTGGACCTGTGCTTCCCGGATACCGCCTCGCGCATCGGTGGCGCTGGCTTCGCGCGCCTGGATGCCGACGCACGCGAGCTGTGCGCACAGGCCTGGGACGCGCAGCAGGACGTGGACGTGGGCGGCCTGCTGAAGTACGTGCACGGCGGCGAGTACCACATGTACAACCCGGACGTGGTCACCACCCTGCAGCGCGCGGCCCGCAGCGGTGACCCGCGTGCGTGGCAGCAGTACTGCGATGCCGTGCATGCACGTCCACCGTCGGCGCTGCGCGACCTGCTGGAACTGGTGCCGGCGGCCACGCCGGTAGCGCTGGACGAGGTGGCTCCGGCCAGTACCCTGTTCCCGCGCTTCGATACCGCGGCGATCAGCCTGGGCGCCTTGTCACCTGAAGCGCACGAGGCACTGGCGATTGCCATGAACCGCCTCGGCGGCCGCAGCAATTCCGGCGAAGGCGGTGAGGATCCCGCCCGCTATGGCACCGCAAAGCGCAGCAAGATCAAGCAGGTGGCCTCGGGCCGCTTCGGCGTCACCGCCGAATACCTGGTCAACGCCGAAGTGCTGCAGATCAAGGTCGCGCAGGGCGCCAAGCCCGGCGAGGGCGGCCAGCTGCCGGGCCACAAGGTGAACGAACTGATCGCGCGCCTGCGCTATGCCCGGCCCGGGATCGGCCTGATCTCGCCGCCGCCGCACCACGACATCTATTCGATCGAAGACCTGGCGCAGCTGATCTACGACCTCAAGCAGGTCAACCCGACCGCGCTGGTGTCGGTGAAGCTTGTCAGCCATGCCGGCGTGGGTACGATCGCCGCCGGCGTGGTCAAGGCCGGTGCCGACCTGATCACCATCTCCGGCCATGACGGTGGCACCGGAGCCTCGCCGGTCAGCTCGATCCGCTATGCCGGCGTACCGTGGGAGCTGGGCGTGGCCGAAGCGCACCAGGCGCTACTGGCGAACGACCTGCGCGGGCGCACCCTGCTGCAGACCGATGGTGGCCTGAAGACCGGACTGGACGTGGTCAAGGCCGCGCTGCTGGGCGCGGACAGCTTCGGCTTCGGCACCGCGCCGATGATCGTGCTGGGCTGCAAGTACCTGCGTATCTGCCACCTCAACAACTGCGCCACCGGCGTGGCCACCCAGGACGAGCGCCTGCGCGAGAACCACTTCACCGGCCAGCCCGAACGCGTGGAGAACTTCTTCCGCCTGCTGGCCGAGGAAGTGCGCGGCTGGCTGGCGTACCTGGGTGCACGTTCGCTGGAAGAGATCGTCGGCCGTACCGACCTGCTGCGGCAGATCGAGGCCGCGCCGCGTGACGGCGTGCGCGTGGACCTGTCGCGCCTGCTGGCCGATGCCCGTTACGAGGGCAGCCACTGCGCCGCGCAGCGCCTGTACGAATCGCCGGACAGCCTGGCCACGCAGATGGACGGCCTGCTGGCGCCGGCCATCGAGCACAAGCGTGGTGGCGAGCATCGCTTCCTGATCCACAACACCGACCGCAGCATCGGCACCCGACTGGCCGGTGCGGTGGCGCGCGCGCACGGCAACCAGGGCATGGCCGAGGCGCCGCTGGAACTGCGCTTCCGTGGCAGCGCCGGGCAGAGCTTCGGCGCGTTCAACGTGGGCGGCCTGCATCTGGAAGTGGAAGGCGAAGCCAACGACTACGTCGGCAAGGGCATGGCCGGCGGCCGTCTGGTGGTGCGCCCGCCGCGTGGCGCGCGCTTCGAAGCGCGCAGCACCGCGATCATCGGCAACACCTGCCTGTACGGCGCCACCGGTGGCGAGCTGTTCGCCGCTGGCCGCGCCGGCGAGCGTTTCGCGGTACGCAATTCCGGCGCGCTGGCGGTGGTGGAAGGTGCCGGTGACCACTGCTGCGAGTACATGACCGATGGCGTGGTGCTGGTACTGGGCAAGGTCGGCCTGAACTTCGGTGCCGGCTTCACCGGTGGCCTGGCCTACGTGCTGGACGTCGACCGCGATTTCGTCGACCGCTACAACCACGAGCTGATCGACATCCATCGCGTCTCCGCCGAGGGCTTCGAGAACTACCGCCAGCACCTGCACCGCCTGATCGGCCGCCACCGCGAGCTGACCGGCAGCATCTGGGCGCAGCAGATCCTGGACGAGTTCCGCGATTACATCGGCAAGTTCTGGCTGGTCAAACCGAAGGCCGCCAGCATCGAGTCGCTGACCGAAACCCTGCGACGCGCCGCGTAACGGTAGTGCCGGCCGCTGCCGGCAACCCAGGACCACGTAGTGCCGGCCGCTGGCCGGCGACCGCAAAACACCACAGAGCCCGCCATGAGCCGCAAGCACGCCTTCCAGTTCCTCGACCTGCCCCGCACCATGCCGCAGCGCATTCCGGTGGAACTGCGCACGTCCGGCGACTGGGGTGAGTTGTACGGCAAGTTCGGTAAGGAAGATGCCCAGTACCAGGCCGGTCGCTGCCTGGACTGCGGCAACCCCTACTGCAGCTGGAAGTGCCCGGTGCACAACGCCATTCCACAGTGGCTGCAGCTGGTGCAGGAAAACCGCATCCACGAAGCGGCCACGCTGTGCCACAGCACCAACCCGCTGCCGGAAGTGTGCGGCCGGGTCTGCCCGCAGGACCGGCTGTGCGAGGGCAGCTGCACGCTGGAAGAGTTCGGTGCGGTCACCATCGGCGCGGTCGAGAAGTACATCGTTGATACCGCGCTGGCCACGGGCTGGCGCCCGGACCTGGGCGCGGTGCAGCCGACCGGCCGCAGCGTGGCTGTGATCGGCGCCGGCCCGGCCGGGCTGGCCTGTGCCGACCGTCTGGCGCGCGCCGGCATTGCCGCCGTGGTCTACGACCGCTATGAGCAGATCGGCGGCCTGCTGCAGTTCGGCATTCCCAGCTTCAAGCTGGACAAGGATGTGATCCACCGCCGCCGCGAAGTGCTCGAGGGCATGGGCGTGCAGTTCCGCCTCGGTGTGGAGATCGGCCGTGACCTCAGCGTGCAGCAGCTGCTGGACAGCCACGATGCGGTGTTCGTCGGTACCGGCGCCTACCGCTATACCGACGGTGGCCTCGACGGCCAGGACCTGAAGGGCGTGCTGCCGGCACTGCCGTTCCTGGTGCAGAACAGCCGCATCGTCGGCGGCGATGATCCGAAGGGCCGGCCGATTGCCGGCTGGGAAGACAGCATCGCCCTGCCCGACCTCAACGGCAAGCGCGTGGTGGTGCTGGGCGGCGGTGATACCGGCATGGACTGCGTGCGCAGCGCGGTGCGGCTGGGCGCGGCCAAGGTCACCTGTGCCTACCGCCGCGACGAAGCCAACATGCCCGGCAGCGCGCGCGAAGTGGCCAATGCGCGCGAGGAAGGCGTGCGCTTCCTGTTCAACCGCCAGCCGCTGTCGATCGAAGCCGGCGCCGACGATGAGGTGATCGGCGTGACCGTGGTCGAAACCCGGCTGGGTGAGCCCGATGCCAATGGCCGCCAGAATGCGGTGCCGATCGAAGGCAGCGAATCGCTGCTGGAGGCCGACGTGGTGATCATCGCCTTCGGCTTCTCGCCAACCGTGCCGGCGTGGCTGGCCGAGCACGGCGTGGAAGGCCGGTCCAACGGCCGCATCGTGGCTGGCGGCAAGGACCGCCTGCCATTCCAGACCGCGCACCCGCGCCTGTTCGCCGGCGGTGACGCAGTGCGTGGCGCCGACCTGGTGGTGACCGCCGTGGCCGAAGGCCGCGACGCCGCCGCCAGCATCATCCGCCTACTGGCGCATTGATTCCGGCGCCAGCAGCACGGCCAGCAAGCCCCGCAGTTCCTGCGCCGCCACCGGCTTGGCCAGGAAATGATCGATGCCCGCTTCGCGGCAGGCCTCGCGGGTGCGACCCAGCGCGCTGGCCGTGAGCGCGATGATCGGGACCTGCGCGCGAACCGCGCAGGCGTCGGCGCGGATGGCCCGTGCCAAGGCAAAGCCATCCATGTGCGGCATGTGGCAGTCGGTGATGACCAGGTCGAACGCCCGCGCCTGCCAGGCCTCGAAGGCCTGGCGACCATCGGTGCAGGCGTGCACCTGCAGACCCAGATCATGCAGGCGCTGCTCCAGCAGGTGCAGGTTGGTGGGGTGATCTTCAGCTACTAGCACCCGGGCCGACGACAGTGGCCGCGCCGCCTCTGCCGGAAGCGGCAATGCCTCGGCAGGCAACTCACAGGCGTCCAGATCCAGTTCCAGCCACACGGTGGTGCCCTTGCCTGGCGCGCTGCGCAGGCACAGTTCTGCTTCCATCGATGCAGCCAGTTCACGGCAGATCGCCAGGCCCAGGCCGCTGCCGCCGAAACGGCGCGTTGTCGATGCCTCGGCCTGGGTGTAGGCAGCGAACACCGCCTGTTGCCGTTCCGGGCTGATGCCCACCCCGCTGTCACTGACCTGCAGGCGAAGACGTTGGCCGCGATCGTGCTGCTGCAGCACCTGCACCTGCAGATCCACGCCGCCATGCTCGGTGAACTTGAGCGCGTTGCCGGCAAGGTTGAACAGGATCTGGCGCAGGCGCAGGCCGTCGGCCAGCGATCCGGCCTGCAATTCCGGATCAAGTTGGATACGCAGATGCAGGCCCCGGCTGGCCGCCACCGGCATCAGCAACTGCTGCACCGCGCGCACCAGTGCCGCCACGCTCGTGGGTCGCAGCTGCGGCGGCAGTGCCTGCAGCCGTTGGCTGTGCAGCACGTCGTCCAGGATCTGCCGCAGCATCTGGGCAGCATCACCCACGGTCACCAGCACCTGTTGCTGGCGATGATCCAGATCGCTGCCCTCCAACCGCTCGAGCATGCCCAGCAGGGTGCTCATCGGCGTGCGGATCTCGTGGCTCATGGTCGCCAGGAAGTGGGCCTTGGCCAGCGCTGCCTGCTCGGCCGCACGGCGCGCCTCGGCCAGCGCATGGGTGCGCGCCTGCACTCCGCTTACGTCGATCCAGTAGCCACTCCACTCGACGTCGCCGCTGTCCAGGGACAGCGGCCGTCCATGCGAGTGGACCCAGCGCCAGCCTTGTGGCGAGCGCGTGCGGAAGGTGACATCGATCGGGCCCCGCGCCAGGGCAGCGGCGTCGACGGTGTCCATCAGCCGCGAGCGATCGTCGGGATGAACCGCTGCCAGCAGGCGCTGATGATCGATCAGGGCGGTTTCCACGCTGATTCCGAACAACGCCTGCACGTCGCCTGCGATCTGGGGAAAGCTGTAGTGGCCGGTGGCAGAGCGACGCACCTGATAGACCACCGCTGGCAGGTTCGAGGTCACCTCCTGCAGGCGTTGCGCAGCCACGCGGCGACGCTCGCTCTCGCGATGCACGCGCCAGTAGCCGAAGGCGTACACCAGCATGAGCGCCAGCAGGGTCAGCGAGGCCGGCACCAGCCAGCGTAGGGGGGACGCAGAGGGCGGGTGTCGCGGCTGGTTCGGCAGCCAGGCCGTGCGGATCGCCTCGCGTTCGTTCGCGGTCAGCTGCGACACGGCCCGCTCGAACACCGGGATGACGTCGGCGCAGGCGGGCACGGTGGCCAGCACCGGCGCGTCGTCGATTCCGGCGGGCGCAGCGATTACCAGCGGCTCGCCGTGATAGTGGCGCAACGCGGCCTCGACCTCTCCAAGATTGGCGACCACGGCATCGACCAGGCCCGTGCCCAGCAGTGACAGGGCGTCGTCGATGGGGGCGGGGGGCAACAGCTGCACGCCAGACGCCTGTTCCGTCAGCGCCCCGACCAGCGACAGCGGGTCGGGACTGGCCACGGTGCCTCCGCGCAACGCCTCCAGGCCCAGCACCGGCGATGCATCCCGGCGCCGCACAATGACCTGTGGCAGCTGCACGTAGGGCGCACTGGCCACCCACCCCGTCGGCAACTGCGAGCGCGACCAGCCCAGCAGCGCCTGGACGTCGGGCGGCACCGTTCCCTCGGCGATGGCGGCGGTTGGCAATGGCTGCATCTGCAGTGGTCGCTGCGCGCCCAGCAGCTTCAGGTACTGCGCGCTGAGCCCGCGCGGCTGGCCCTGCTCGCTGGAGGACAACGGCGCGCGGTCGGCGGGCCAGGCAATGCGCAGCGGCGTCCTGCAATCCGCAGCGGCGGCCAGGGCAGGCAACAGCAGGCCGGCCACGACCGCGGTGGCGGCACGCAGGCCAGCGGCGTTCACGATGGGCATCCTCTTCTGGCGGGCGGAATGAACGGCCGCGCAGCGGTACCGCTGCCTCTTACGCTAGCGGCGCGTGGACGAAGCGCAATGAAGAAAGTTGTAAAAACACCAAGATAGGTGAATGGCGACATACACTGCCGCTTTCACCCGTATCTGCGGAGCATTCGATGCGCATCGGCCTGGCTGCCAACCGTCTCCATCACCACGACGCGCGCGCCGCCCTGTTCCGCTGGCTGCGCGTCAGCGAACCCGGCCTGCGCGAGCTGGGCGTGTCGCTGCACGCGGTCGGCCGCACCCATGACGCGATACAGCGTCAGGGCTTCCTGACCGGATACGCGGGCCTGCATCGCTACCCCTATGGTCGCGAGGGTGGCTTGATGAAGCTGGTGGCCGAGGTGGTTGGCATGGGGCCGGATCGGACACTGGATGGCGCGGTCTACCTGATCGATCCGGTCGATCCATCCTCGGTGTTTCCGGAAGCCACGGCGCTGAAGCGGCAGTGCGTGATCCACGGCAAGCCTTTCATTTCCACCGTGGCCACCGCGCGCGACTGGATCGAGGTGGAACGCATCCATGCCGGACTGGCTGCCGATGCTGGCGCCGACGACCTGCATGCGTTCGAAGGACAGACGCTGGCGCTGATCGCGCACGACGCGATGAAGCCGGCGATGCTGGCCTTCGCCGATGAGCACTTCGATGTGCTGGCGCGGTTCGGTGAGCGGGTGGCAACCGGCACCACCGGCCAGCGCTTGAACGAGCTGGCGTGGAGCCGTGGCTGGCCCAGCGATACGCCCTGGGTGACGCGCTACCAGAGCGGCCCGATGGGCGGCGATGCGCAGATTGCCGACCGGGTACTGGAAGGGCGCTGCCAGCGCGCGATCTTCTTCGAGGATCCGCACGTGGCGCGCCAGCATGAGGCGGATATCCAGCTGCTGGAGCGCGCGGTGACGACGGTGACCGACCAGGCGGTGTGCATTACGGCGCCGCGGGTGGCGGCGCGCTGGGCGGCGGCGGCGGCGTTGCGGGCGAGGTGAGGATTTCGGCCAACGGCTGAGCCCCTCGTGGTGGGTGGTATCCGAGGGCAAAGCCGTGCTTGGCCGGGCGGGGTGGATTGCGCAGGGGTCGCTGCAAGTACGTCCTTGTAAGCTCGGTCGCCGCATCCATGCGGCTCACGCCCCTGCGCAACCCACCCCGCCCGGCCACGGACAGATTCCGGTGTGCCCACCACGGAAGAAAGAAAGAAGAGCAGGCGCGGGTCGCGCGCTGCGCGCGCTCATGGCGCGTTGCCAGGGCGGGGAATGCTCATCCTCTGCGCAGACCCTGTGCAGCGTCGAGCCTGCCCGACTGACCGGCCCACTCTCTGGAGGAAAGCCCCTTCTGTTGAAGGGGCGCGCCGAAGGCGGGGGTAGAGGAAGAATACGTGGGCAACTGCTGTAGCGCTGGCGCTACAGCAGTTGCCGCAGCATCGCCTTCAGTCGGCGGCCTTCCAGCTGGAAGTAGTCGCGCTGTTCGCGCCAGGCGGGGAAGCGTTGTTCCACTTCGTGCCAGAACGCGGGCGAGTGGTTGGGCTGAATCAGGTGGCAGAGCTCGTGCACCAGCACGTACTCGAACGCTTCCGAACGACCGAGCACGAGGGCCAGGTCCAGTGCCATGCTGCCATCGGGGGCGAGCGAGCCCCATTGCGAGGACATCACCTTCAATCGCAGGCGGCTGGGTGCGCGCGGCAGTGTGGGCAGGTACTTCGGCAGCCAGCGGCCGACGTCGGCGCGGGTCTGTGCTTCGTAGAACTCGCGCAGCAGGCGACGCAGGGTGGCGTCACCACCACGTGTCGGCCACTGCACGCAGGCACCATGCGCGTCGATCTCCAGGCGCGCGTAGCGGCCTTCCTGCCAGCGCAGCGGCAACAGTTCGCCGCGCAGGGGCAGCACGCCGTCTTCGCCCGGCTGCAGCGGTGCCGGCAGGCCCTGGCCCTGGTACTGGCGCAGCTGCAGTGCCAGCCAGTCGCGGTGCTGTTCCAGGAAGCGTTCGCCCATCACCAGGCTTGCGCGCGGCGGCAGGGTCAGGCGCGCGCCGCGTTCGTCCACGCTCAGCTTGATGCGGCGCGCACGCGGATCGCGCACGCGCAGTACCTCGATCTCGGCATCCTCCAGGCGCAGGCGAACGGTGTCGCGCTGTACGGTGGCGGGCGGGGTCGGGCTGATCAGGCGGCGCAGCAGACGGCTCATGCGCCCAGCATAGCGCCGCTTCGGGCCGCCGGATGACCGGCGGCCGTCGGGCTGCCTGTTCAGTCAGCCTTGCTGAGCTTGAAGGCTTCTTCCAGCAACAGGAACAGACGGCGGATCTCGGCGCTCTGCAGGGCGAAGCGGGCGTCGAACTCGGCGCGGCGGCCGTCTTCGTCGGCATGCTCCAGCTGGTCCAGGGCACCGTCGAGGAACTTCAGCTTGCGCACGATCAGGTCGTCGCCGATGACGAAGGACAGGTTGTCCTCGAAGATCAGCGCCAGCTTGGTCACCTGCTTGCCGGCATCCAGGTGCTTGTCGATCTCGTCGCAGCGCAGTTCCTGGTGCTGGCACTTGACCACCGCGCCGCCTTCCACCGGGTCCTTCATCTCGCACTCTTCGCCCAGGCTCAGCCCGGTCGGCAGCGGCTCGCCGGCGATCCAGCCGGTCAGGATCGAACGCGGCGCGACTTCGGCGTTCAGCGGCATCGCCGGGAAGCTGCCGAGCAGGCCGCGGATGTCGGACATGAAGTACTCGCCGGTCTTGCGGCTGGAGGTATCCACCGCCACGTAACCGTGCTGCAGGTCGATGAAGGCGTCGTTGCGCGAGGACTTCACGAAGGCGCGCGGCAGCAGTTCATGCAGCAGGTCGTCCTTCATCCGCTTGCGTTCGCGGCCACCCGGGCGGCGGCCTTCCTTCTCCTCGATCTCCTCCAGCTTGCGCTCGAGCAGGTCGTTGACCACCGCCGCCGGCAGGATCTTGTCCTCGCCGCCCACGGTCAGCCACAGGTGTTCGGCGATGCGGTGGGAGAGCAGTTCCTTCTCCTCGCGGCCGAACGGCGAGATGAAGCCGCGCGAATTCATTTCCAGTGCGCCGACCGGCTTCAGCAGGGCGTGCGGCAGCAGCGTGTCGACTTCGGAAAAATCGGTGGTGGTCGGGAAACGGAAGAACGTCAGGTTGCGAAAGAACATGGAATTCCGGATGGCAAAGAGGAAGGGCGACCGACCTTAAACGGTGGGCGTCTCGGGATCTGCGTCGGCGTCGGCCGGGGAACCGGCCAGCCAGGCATGCGCGTCAGGCAGCGGCGCGTCGTCGCGACGGCCCAGCGCCATGAAGTCGAACAGGGTGGTGTCGGCCAGCTGCGAGGGCCGGACTTCGCCCATGGCGCGCGCGATCTGCTCGATGCGGCCCGGGTGGTCCTTCTCCCACTGCCTCAGCATCAGGCCGACCTGGCGGCGCTGCAGGTTCTCCTGGCTGCCGCACAGGTTGCAGGGAATGATCGGGAACTGGCGTGCCTGCGCGTAGTCAACGATGTCGCTCTCGCGCACGTAGGCCAGCGGCCGGATCACCACGTGCCTGCCGTCATCGCTGCGCAGCTTCGGCGGCATGCCCGACAGCTTGGCGTGGTGGAACAGGTTCATGAAGAACGTGGCCACCATGTCGTCGCGGTGGTGGCCCAGCGCGATCTTGGTGAAGCCGTGGGTCTCGGCGTAGTTGTACAGCGCACCACGACGCAGGCGCGAGCACAGCGAACACATGGTCTTGCCTTCCGGGATGACCCGGCTGACCACCGAATAGGTGTCCTGCTCGATGATGTGGTACGGCACGCCCAGGCCTGCCAGGTATTCCGGCAGCACGTGCTCGGGGAAGTCCGGCTGCTTCTGGTCCAGGTTCACTGCCACCAGCTCGAACGGCACCGGCGCCTTCTTCTGCAGCTGCAGCAGCACGTCCAGCAGGGTGTAGCTGTCCTTGCCGCCGGACAGGCAGACCATCACCTTGTCGCCGGCCTCGATCATGCCGAAGTCGGCAATCGCCTCGCCGACCTGGCGGCGCAGGCGCTTGGCCAGCTTGTGCTGCTCGCGCTCGGCCACGCGCGGATCGCGGGCGGCGCGCGGCTGGGGATCGGGGAGGGAAATCACGGCACTCATGGGCTCCATTCTAACGGCTCGGAGCGGCCACGGCCGGGGGTCGGGATTCCCCTCTCCCGGCGGTCATCATCGCTGTGTATCCTCGAAGCCGTGGATACCTACGACCCCGCCGAGATTGTCGAACGCCTCGCCGCCCTGCGCGCCGAGCACCGCCTGCTGGATGAACAGATCACCCGCATGGCCGCCAACGGCGAGGACGAGCTGGAATCCAAGCGCCTGAAGCGGCGCAAGCTGCAGTTGAAGGACTGCATTGCCAGGCTGGAAAGCCTGCAGATTCCCGACGAACCGGCCTAAGGACCGTCCTGGTGGGTGCCAACCCTGGTTGGCACGGCTGGGAGGTGTGGACCAAGGTCCACACCCACCGCATGGCCCGGCGCTGCCTTCAATCCTGCGGCGCCGGCTCGTCCGGGCGTGCCGCTTCCGGGCTGACCCGTTCGATGGTGTGGCGCAGTTCGCGGCCAAGGATGAACTTGGCGTCCTTGGCCCAGGCATCCAGGCGCTCGTCGAACAGCAGCTTGCTGTTCTCGTCCGGCCACACCAGGCGCAGTTCGCGCAGCTTCTGGATGAAGCCGCGGAACAGGGTGCGGTCGAAGAACTCCGGCGCGGCCGGTGCATAGAGCAGGCTCAGACGCTGCGCCGCCTGCTGGCACAGGCTTTCCAGCTCGGCCGCGCCCAGCACGCCCGGGCCGTTCTTCACCAGCACCGAAATGGCGATGTAGTAGCGCTCGAAGGCCTGCTGCAGCGAGTGGCCGATCGCACGCAGGCGGAACACCTCGTCGGTCTGCCCGGTGTTGCGCGCCAGGATGCCGCCGTCGTCGTCATTGACGTTCTGCAGCAGGCCCTCACGCACGAACACGTTGATGGTCTGGTCGATGCGCTGTGCGAATTCGTCCTCGCTCCACGGCAGGAACAGCTCGGCCTGCAGGAACGGGTACACCGTGCGGCCCAGCTGGACCAGGCCGGTACGGCTCATGCGGCGGTTGTTCTGGAAGCAGCAGGCCACCCACGACGAGGCGGTGAACAGGTGCAGCACGTTGTTGCGGAAGTAGCTCAGCAGCACCGCGGTATCGCCGCTGACGCTGAGCACGTCGCCCAGCGGGTGCTTGATGCGGGTGAGGACGTTGATTTCCTCGGCGTGGGCGATGATCCGCTCCGGCGAGTGCGGGGTCACCGTCACCCGGTCCGAATACGGCATCTCGACCAGCAGCGTCTTGCACAGCTCGATCTGCGCGATCAGGTCGGCCTCGCCCATCGCGTGCTTCGGCGTGGACAGCAGCGCCAGCGCCAGCAGGTTGATCGGGTTGACGTCGGCGGCGCCGTTGATGCGCACCTGGATGCGTTCGGCCAGCGTGTCCACCGTGGTCGACAGCCAGGCTGGCTTCTCGTCCTCGGACACCGCCTCGCCCTTCCACTCCGGCGCCTTCTCGGCCAGTACGTCGTTCAGTGCTATCGGTTCGCCGAAGTTCACCACCACCTGGCCGTAGTTCTGCTTGAGCACCTTCGGGATGCCCCACAGCAGCGACCAGATCGATTCCTTTTCCTTCGGCCGGCCGGACAGTTCGTCCAGGTAGCTGCCGCCCTCCATCAGCTTTTCGTAGCCGATGTAGATGGGCTGGAACAGCACCGGCTTGCGCGGCTGGCGCAGGAACGCACGCAGCGTCATCGAGATCATGCCGCCCTTGGGCTGCAGCAGTCGGCCGGTACGCGAGCGGCCGCCTTCGACGAAGTACTCCAGCGAGTAGCCGCCGGCCACCAGCTGCGCGACGTACTCACTGAGCACGGCCGAGTACAGCGCGTTGCCACGGATCGAGCGGCGGATGAAGAACGCACCGCCCTTGCGCAGCAGGGTGCCGACCACCGGCAGGTTCAGGTTGATGCCGGCCACGATGTGCGGCGGCACGATGCCACGGTCGTACAGCAGGTAGGACAGCAGCAGGTAGTCCATGTGGCTGCGGTGGCTGGGCACGTAGACCACTTCGTGACCCGGCGCGGCGGCCTTGAACTTGTCCAGGTGGTGCACCAGCACGCCCGCATAGATGCGGTTCCACACGTGGCTGAGCATGAAGCTGGCCGAGCGCACCACCGGGCTGGAATAGTCCGCGGCGATTTCCCAGGCGTAGGCGTGTGCCTTCTTCCAGGCATCGGCCGTCTTCGAATTGTCGCGCTTGGCCTGCGCGGCGATCGCTTCGCGCACCGGTTCGGCGGCCAGCACCTGGTCCACCAGCAGGCGACGGGTCGACAGGTCGGGGCCGATCACCGATTCACGGATGCGGCGGAAATGGGTGCGCAGCACGCGCTGCAGCTTGCGTACCGTGCGTTCCGGCTCCAGGCCTTCGTCGATGATGGAACGCAGCGAGATCGGCGGCGCGAAGCGGACGATGGTGCTGCGGCCATTGAGCAGCACCGCCAGCAGGCGGCGGAAGCGGCCGACCAGCGCCCAGTTTTCCGAGAACAGCACCGCGAACCAGCCGCTCTGCTTGTCCGGCGCGCGGCCGACGAAGATCGACACCGGCACCAGGTGCACGTCCAGGTCATCGCGCACGCGATGTGCCTGCAGGACCTTGGCCAGCGAATCGGAATGGGTCTTGGCACCGCGCTGCTCGGGGATCAGCGAATTGCTGGAGCTGCGCCGCGACAGCGCCAGGTAGGCGCGCTTGCGGCCGGTCGGGTCACCGGCCAGCGGCACCAGCGGCGACGGCAGGCCGGCCTGGCGGCAGGCCTTGTCCAGGATCAGCGCGTTGGACAGGCCGTAGTCTTCCAGCACGTACATGACCGGGCGGCCATCGTTGTACTGGCCCGGGTCTTCCGGCTCGATCTTCAGCGACAGCCACGGCTCGACCAGGCGGCCCAGCAACCGTGCCCACAGCGGGCGTCGGCCGGCCGGACGCGCGTGCGCGGGCGGCGGTACCGGGTTCGGGCCGGTACCGGTCGAGGGGGACGCCGGCACCGTATCGGCGGGCGTCGACTGGGATTCTTCGCCGGGGAACGGCAGCGGGTTCTGTTTCGACATCGGCGCCATTATGGCTTAGGCGGCGGCGTTGCCGCTTCCCCACCCTCGGCGGGGGCTTCAGCCGGTGACGGCGACGCAGCGGCGCGGGCCGCATCGGCCTTGCGCAGCAGGGCGTCGGTATCGGCCAGGGTGCGGGTCAGGTACCAATGGCCTTCGCGGCGGCTCAGCGGCAGCTGCAGGCTCATCTCGCGACCGGCGAGGTCGTAGTGCAGGCGTACCAGGGCGTTGTCACCCTCCACTGACAGCAGTTCGCCGCGCACGCTGCGCAACGCGTCGTCCACGCCCAGCCCGTAGCTGCCCAGCACCGCCTTGAGGGTGTGGATGAACGGCGCCAGCTGCGCCAGGCTGCCTTCCATGCCCGCGGCCTGCAGGCCGGCTTCGTCCTCGAAACCGACCTTGTTGGCGGCGCCGACCAGCGCGGCGATGGTGCTGCGTGCGCGGGCCCGGTCACTGATCGGGGCACCCTGCGCCCAGCTGGCCAGGGTTTCGACCAGGGCGATGTAATGCGCCTGTTGGCCAGGCGTATAGCCCTTCTGGTGGCGCAGGTACTGCACACCGAAGTTGCCCATCGATTGCGCGGCCTGGCGAACCGCGCCGGCCTGTCCGGCCAGCTGGCGATCGAAGCTGCGCTGCAGTTCGGCGCTGGCATTGGGCTTGCGCAGTGCGGCCAGCATCGGCAGCAGCTGGTCACCCAGCGGCAGTTCGGTCAGCGGCCACTGGCTGTGGCCTTCGGTCCAGGCCTGTTGCAGGCGCTGGTACTGGCTGGGCGGTACCGACAGCTTTGCATAGCCGACCAGATCGTCCTCGGCCAGGCGCAGCGCCATGGCCTGCACCGCCGCGACCGGCTCGGCCGCCGGCTTGGCCGGGTCCTGGGCCGATTCACGACACGCCGCCACGGCCAGCAGCAGCATGGCTGCCAGCCCCCATCCACGCGCAGACCTTGCTCGCACTGCCACGCTCATGCACTCGGACTCCCCGGACCGGTCCGCATCTTGCGGCCTGTGACGTGACAGCGGCAAGCCGGGACGTCACGGTTTCCGCTGTTGCTTGTGCAAGTCACTGATGGGAATAAAAAAAGAGCCGGGATCACGGGGATCACAGGCTCTTCAAACCGGCGCAGGGCCGGTGGACAGTGTTGTGGCACATGTCCGGTCCGAGGACCGGATGGCGGCGATCCTACGCTGCCGCTCAAGTTAAGGCAACACTTCACGTAGTTCGGCCTAAACTATTGATTTTATTGATTGTCCTGATGCCTGGCATGGAGGCCATGAAATCTACGGCAGGTTTTGTGGCGATTCGGGCACAACCGCTCGGTGGACGGATGCAGAAACGCCATCCCGCGCGGGCCGGGATGGCGTTCGGGCCTGCAGCCTGCGCAACGGAATCTCAGCGCGCAGCCAGCGCCGACGCGATTTCCTGCTGGATGGCCCGGGCCGCGGCCTGCGGATCGGTGGCCAGGCGGATCGGGCGACCAACCACGATGGCATCGGCGCCATCGGCAAAGGCCTGGGCCACGCCAACGGTGCGCTTCTGGTCATCGCCGACCGGGCCACCGGGGCGGATGCCCGGGCAGACGATCGAGAACCCGGCGCCGGTAGCGGCGCGGATCGGGTCGGCTTCCTGGCCCGAGGCGATCACGCCATCGATACCGGCCGCCTGCGCGGCCAGCGCGCGTTCGACCACTACGTCCACCGGTTCACGGTCGATGCCCATCTGCGCCAGGTCCGGGCGGCCCATCGAGGTCAGCACGGTCACCGCCAGCAGGCGCATGTCGCTGCTGTTGGCGGCGGCGCAGGCTTCCATCATCGCCGGGTGCCAGCCGTGGATGGTGGCGTAGCTGACCGGCCACTGCGACAGGCGCTTGATCACCGCCGCGGCAGTGGCCGGGATATCGAAGAACTTCAGGTCGACGAACACGCGCTTGTCGCGGCGGGCCAGCTCGTCCAGCACCTGGAAGTACTCGCCCGACGCCAGCAGTTCCATGCCGATCTTGTAGAACGCCACGCTGTCGCCGAGGCGGTCGACCCACTCCAGCGCCTGCGCGCGGTCAGGCACGTCCAGCGCGAAGATCAGGCGCTCGTCATCGCGCAGCGGCAGCGGCGCGCGGCTCACGGCGCGTAGTCCAGGGCAGCGCGCTTGGCGTCGTGGCGGGCCTGGCGCGACTGGCTGTAGTCATTGTTGAACTGCGCCGGCTCGAAACCGCCGTAGGTCGGGTTCGGCAGCATCCACCAGCGCTCGCCGAACCAGTCGTGGTACTGCTGCAGCAGGGCGTCACGGCCGTCGTTGGTGTTGGCGGTCACTTCCACGAAGTCGCCCAGCTGGTCGCCGAACTGCATCAGCACGCGGTACTTCTGCCCGGCCAGGCGGCGGCGGCAGTTCTTCTCGCTGCCGGCCTGCTCGCAGCCTTCGACCACGGTGCCCAGGCCCAGGAACACGCTGTCATCGGCCACCGGCAGCCCCTGCTCGCGCAGGTTGGCCAGGGTCGCGTCCTTCAGGTGCACGGCGCGGTTGGAGATGTACAGCAGGGTCACGCCCTTGGCGTTGGCGGCCTTGGCGAAATCGACCACGCCCGGAATGGCCTTGGCCTTCTTTTCGGCCACCCACTGGTCCCAGCTCAGCTCGTCGTATTCCTTGCCGTCGCGCACCAGGCGCGCCTGGTAGGGGGAGTTGTCCAGCACGGTCTCATCCACGTCCAGCACCACGGCCGGCTTCAGGCCCTTGGCCTCGTTGCCGCGTTCCTCCGGCACCAGCGCATCCCAGTGCGCTTCCTTCAGCGCGGCGTCCAGGTGGTCGGCGGCGGCGCGGTAGGTCTGCTCGGTGATTGCCTTGTACTCCTGCGCGCGCTGCATCCACAGCACGGCGTTGAGATTGTCGTTGGCGGTCGCATCAAGCGCGCCATCAGCCTTGGCAGCGGCGGCCGGGGCCTCCGGGGCAGCGGCTTCGGCAGCAGGCGCATCCACGCGCTTGCAGGCGGACAGGCCCAGCGCCGCAGTGGCGAGCAGGGTCAGGGACAGGGAAACGGGACGACGCATGGATTCACCGGCAATCAGATATACCGGCGCATTTTACCGGCAAAGGCGGCCCCGGGACGGCTATGCTTGGCGGTTGACCCGTTGCCCTTCCGGAGGCCGCCATGACCGATTCCGTCCAGACCCCCGACGTCCCCCTGCTCGACGCCGTGCAGGCCCGCCTGCTGGGCTGCCTGGTGGAAAAGGAGGCGACCACGCCGGACACCTATCCACTGACGGTCAATGCCGCCCAGTCGGCTGCCAACCAGAAGACTGCCCGCGAGCCGGTGATGAACGTCGACGCCGGCAGCGTGCAGCACGCGCTGCGCCAGCTGGAGGCGTTGGGCCTGGCCCGCCAGCACTTCTCCTCGCGCGCGGACCGCTACGAGCACCGCCTGCAGGCCGCGCTGGACCTGACCCGGCAGCAGACCGTGCTGCTGGCGCTGCTGCTGCTGCGTGGGCCGCAGACGCTGGGCGAACTGATCACGCGCAGCGAGCGCCTGCACCGCTTCGCCGACGCCGATGAAGCCCGCCACGCCATCGAACGCCTGCAGCAGCGCGCGCTGCTGGTGGTGCTGCCGCGCGCCAGTGGGCAGCGCGAAGACCGCTACATGCACCTGCTGTGCGGTGAAGTGGACGGTGCGGCGCTGGCGGCCAGGTACGCCAGCAGCGGCGGTGGCAACAGCGATGCAGCCGACCCGGGCCTGGCCGAGCGCGTGGCCCAGCTGGAAGCGGCCGTGGCCGAACTGCAGGCGCAGCTGGCCGAACTGCGCGGCTGAGGGGGTGGGTGCCGACCGTTGGTCGGCACTGCATCTGAATCGTGCCGACCAACGGTCGGCACCTACCAACATCAGGGGTCAGACCTGCGCCGCACCCGGCGTGGCATACAACCGGCTCGGGCTGTCCACGCCCGGCAGCTGGATCACCCCCCGCTCCTGCATGCCCAACCCCAGCAGGATCTTCCCGGACACCACGTTGTCCAGATCGGTGATGCCATACAGATCCTGCAGGCCCAGCCCAGCGCGCGCATGCGCGAACACTGCCCGCGCCGCCTCACCGGCATAGCCCTGCCCGGCGAATTCCGACAGCACCGCATAGCCGATGTCCGGACCCGGCAGCCCATCACGCCGTACCAGCCCGGCATTGCCCAGCCAGGCACCGTCGGACAACCGCTCGATGGCATACATGCCAAAGCCATTCAACGCATAGCTGTGCAGCACACGCAGCGCGATGTAGTCCCGCGCCTGCTCCTCACTGCGCACATTGCGGTCGCCAATGAAGCGCACGAAGCCCGGATCATTCAACAGCGCCAGCATCGGAGCCGCATCGCGATCAGGCTCGATAGCACGCAGGCGCAGGCGTTCACTCTCGATCGGTTGCACAGGTGGACCTCCAGCCGAAACCCCGATTCTGCCTCAACCCCAGCTGCTGCTTTTGATTTTCTTTTTCTTTTCCGTGGCTGGCGCGCACGGGAACTGTCAGAGGCCGGGCGGGTGGGCTGGGCGGGACCGTCCGCGGCATGGATGCCGCGGCCGAGCCCCCATGGATGGGTTTACGGCGTGTCCCGACCGGCCCACCCGCCCGGCCCCCCACGAGTGCATTGCGAACGGCGCCAACCACGAGGGGCTGCGCCGTTCGCCGATCAGTCGAACAACGCCTCGATCGCCGCCAACCCCGCACTCGCCCGTTCCTTCTTGCGCGCCGCATCGGCCACCGGATCAGCGCCATCACGCTGGATCTCCTCGGCCGGGATCTCATCGAAGAACCGGCTCGGCTTCAGCCGCACATGCTCACCGAACTTGCGCGTCAGCTTGCTGTAACTCATCCACAGCTGGATCTTGGCGCGGGTGATGCCCACGTACAGCAGCCGCCGCTCTTCCTGCAGGTTGCCCTCGTCCAGGCTGACCTGGTGGGGCAGCACGCCATCCTCGCAGCCAACGATGAACACGTACGGGAATTCCAGGCCCTTGGAGGCGTGCATGGTCATCATGCGCACCTGGTTGCCACCCTCGTCCTTGTCGCTGCGTGACAGCAGCGCCAGCTGGCCGGCCAGGTCAGCGGCAGTGGCGCCGCGCGGGCCGCCCTCGAACCACTGCGCCAGTTCCTCGATGTTGTTGGCGCGGCGCTGGTAGCTGGCCTCTTCCTTGGCCTGCTGGCGCAGTTCGCTGAGCAGGCCCGATTCCTTGGCGACCTTGCGGATCATGTCGCCCGAGGTGACCTGGCGCATCTGCGCGCGGAGGTCGCGCAGGATGTCGGTGAAGCGGGCCAGGCTGTTGGCGGCGCGAGGCGGCAGCTGCTGCAGGGCGCCGATCGCCTCGGCAGCCTGCGCCATCGGCATGTCCTTTTCCTGCGCCAGCTCGGCCAGCCTGGCCAGCGTGCCGGCACCGACGTCGCGCTTGGGCGACTGCACCGCACGCATGAACGCGGTGTCGTCGTCTGGATTGACCAGCAGCCGCAACCAGGCCAGCGTGTCCTTCACTTCCTGGCGCTCCAGGAACACGGTGCCGCCGGTCAGGTGGTAAGGGATGCGCAGCAGCTGCATCGCCTTTTCCAGCGGCCGTGACTGGAAGTTGCCGCGGAACAGGATGCAGAAATCACTCCATGGCACGTTGCGCGACTGGGCCACGAAGGCGATCTCGGCCGCGACCTTTTCCGCTTCGTGCTCGCTGTTGCGGCATTCCCATACGCGGATGCGTTCACCGTCGGCCTGGTCGCTCCACAGCTTCTTCAGGTGCTCATGCGGGTTGTTGGCGATCAGCGCATTGGCGGCGCGCAGCACGCGGTTGGAGCAGCGGTAGTTCTGCTCCAGCTTGATGATTTCCAGCGCAGGGTAGTCGCGCCCCATCTGCTGCAGGTTTTCCGGGTTGGCACCGCGCCAGGCGTAGATCGACTGGTCATCGTCACCCACGCAGGTGAAGTTGCCCTTGTCACCGGCCAGCTGCTTGAGCAGGCGGTACTGCGCGTCGTTGGTATCCTGGCATTCGTCCACCAGCAGGTAGCCGATGCGCTCGCGCCAGGCCAGCGCGATCTCCGGATTTTCCTCCAGGATCTGCACCGGCAAACGGATCAGGTCATCGAAGTCGACCGCGTTGAACGCCGTCAGGCGCAGCTGGTAGCGCTCGTAGACGCTGGCCGCTTCCTTCTCGCGGTTGCTGCGCGCGGCGGCCATCGCCTGCTCGGGCGACAGGCCGGCGTTCTTGGCGCGCGACACCAGGTTCTTCATGTCCTCGATGTCGTCGGGCTTGGCCCCGTACATCAGGTCCTTGATCTGCGCAGCGGCATCATCGGCATCGAAGATCGAGAAGCCACGCTTCAGGCCCACGGCCGCGTGTTCGATCTGCAGGAACTTCAGGCCCAGCGCATGGAAGGTGCAGATGGTCACCTCGTCGGCGTCCTGCTCGCGCAGGCGCTTGGCCACACGCTCGCGCATTTCCTTGGCCGACTTGTTGGTGAAGGTGATCGCTGCGATGCGGCGTGCCGGGTAGCGGCCGCTGCCGATCAGGTGGGCGATCTTTTCCACGATCACGCGCGTCTTCCCGCTGCCCGCGCCGGCGAGCACCAGCAACGGACCTTCGATGTGCAGGACGGCGGCGGCTTGGGGGGGATTGAGACCGTGCATGGGAATGGGATTGTAGCGGGGCCGCAGCGGGCGGACCTGACTTGCATGCACGCCGTTCCTAAGCTATTGATTCGCCACCGGAGCACTGGAGCCAGGTGCATGCGCCCGACCGCCTCTGCCGCCCTGCTGGGCACCCTGCTGTTGCTGCTGGCGCCGTTGGCTGCCCGCAGTGCGGACTGCGCGCCCGATGCTGGCGCGTCGTTGCGGTCGGCGCTGATGACCCCGGGCTTCCTGCAGGCTCATCCTGACCTGCACTGGCGCGAGCTGGGCCTGCAGTCGTGGCGCCAGGGCCGGCCCGATCATGCGCTGGTGCATTTCAAGCGGGCGGCCGCGCACGCCGACAAGCTGTCGCAGTCGCTGGTCGCGCGCATGTACCAGGAAGGCACGGGTACCGCCCCTGATCCGGTGCTGGCCTACATCTGGATGGACCTGGCCGCCGAACGCGGCTACCGCGACCTGCTGCTGGAGCGCGAGCGCTACTGGAACCGCCTGGATGCCGCGCAGCGGCAACGGGTGCTCGCCGAAGGGCCGGCGCTGTATGCGGCCTACGGCGATGCCACGGCCAAGCCGCGCATGGAGGCTGCCATGCGCGTGGACCGCAGCGGCATGACCGGCAGCCGTACCGGCTGGGTCAGCTCGATGCTGCAGGTGGAACTGTCCGACGGCCCGGAAGCCGGCTGGCCCACCCGTGGCGATGACTACTATCGCGATGCCTACTGGGACCCTGCAGCGTACTGGTGCATGCAGGACCGCATCTGGGAACAGGAGTTCCGCGGCCGCAGCGTCGAGGTCGGCCCACTCAGCCCCGTGGAAGGCGCGGGGCGCTGACGTTCGTATTCCATGGTCATTGCCAGGAGGGCGATCATATGAAAGCGAAGCAAGCTCCACGCTTCTGCCTGCTGCTGGGCCTGTCGATGGCCGCTGCCGTGACCGCCAGGGAATGCCCGGTGGAGGGCCCGCGGCAGATCCCGCCAACCGTCCTGACCGGAGGCTTCTTCGATGCCCATCCGGACCTGTTCTGGCGCAGCATGGCCCAGCGGGCCGAACGGGACAGACAGCCCGCCAGGGCGCTGGACAACTACTGGCGCCCCGCGCTGACCCCCAGCGTCGAGATAGGACGGCCGGACACGGTCCGCGACGACAAGGCGGTGGACGACTAGAATTGGCCGATGGCCAAGCTCTATTTCTACTATTCGGCGATGAACGCCGGCAAGACCACGACCCTGCTGCAGAGCGCGCACAACTACCGCGAACGCGGCATGCGGGTGGCGATCCTGACCCCGCGCCTGGATGATCGTGCCGGCGCCGGCGTGGTGGCCTCGCGTATCGGCCTGCGTGCGGACGGCATGGCCTTCGATCGTGACACCGACCTGCAGCACTGGGTCGAACAGGACCTGGCCGCCAACGGCCCGATGGGCTGCGTGCTGGTGGATGAAGCGCAGTTCCTCACGCGCGCCCAGGTCTGGCAGCTCAGCGAGGTGGTCGACCAGCTGCGCATTCCGGTGCTGTGCTACGGCCTGCGCACCGATTTCCGCGGCGAGCTGTTCGAGGGCAGCCAGTACCTGCTGGCCTGGGCCGACGAGATGCAGGAGATCAAGACCATCTGCCACAGCGGGAAGAAGGCGACGATGACCGTGCGCGTAGACGAACATGGCCATGCGGTGAAGGATGGCCCGCAGGTGGAGATCGGTGGCAACGACCGCTACGTGTCGGTCAGCCGTGCCGAGTTCAAGAAGATCACCCGCGGGGAAGGGCGGATCGATCCGGCGCAGGCACCCCTGCCGCTGTAAGGGGGGGTCTTGTGCAGGGCTTGCAGCCCTGCACCTGCTCAACGCAACGGCAACGGCGAAAGCGAAAGCCAAAGCCAAAGCCAAAGCGGCATTCCGTGGGATGGCGGGCCGGTGTGGGTGGGCAGGACACGCCGTAAACCCGTCCCTGGGGGCTCGATGGCGCCATCCATGGCGCCAACGGTCCTGCCCACCCACACCGCCCCACCTCTGACAGATCCCCGCGGCTGTTGGTGGGTGCCGACCGTTGGTCGGCACATCTGTCAGATATCGAAATTCATCTATCGAAATTCATCTGGGATCAGAGCCCGTTGCGCAGCAACGGGTTCCGACCCCGTGCTCCGACAGATCGCGGAGGTCTGTCGAAGGCGGGGTGGGTCCGGTGGCGGGAGTGTCCGCGGCATGGATGCCGCGGCCAAGCCCCCATGGACGGGTTTACGGCGTCTCCCGCCACCGGACCCACCCCGCCTCCCCACAGGAAACCAGCTTCTGCCGTTGCTTCGGCTCTGGCCTCTGCAGGTGCAGGGCTGCAAGCCCTGCAATCCCAAACCACTCAGTACAGCGTGCGCTCCGGCGCACCCGCCGGCGGCGGGGTGTACTGGTACAGCCAGGTCTCGGTCAGGGTCTTGCCGCCACTGCGCAGGAACAGGCGGATGTCGATCTGCTCGGTACTGCCCTCCGGCGGCACCAGGTCGAACATCGCGCGGTAGCCGTTGATCTCGCGCAGCGGACGCGCCGACACGATCTCGACCCGGCCGCGGCTGGCTTCCACCACCGCCTCGACCTCGCCCTTGTCGATCAGCCTGGCCAGTTCGCCACCTTCGAAGTCCACCGCGAAGCGCCAGCTGAAGTACTCGCGCTTCTTGCCGACCACGCCACCCAGGCCGGTGCGGCTGGCCACGCAGTGCGCCAGCGGCGGCCGTGCCGGCGGTTCGGCACCCCAGTACAGGCGGTAGCCGACCAGCAGTTCCTGGCCCGGCTGTGGTTTTTCCTTCGGGTTCCAGAACGCCACGATGTTGTCGAAGGTCTCGTCCACGGTGGGGATCTCCACCAGCTGCACCGAGCCCTCGCCCCATTCGCCCTTCGGCTCCACCCACAGGCACGGGCGCTTCTCGTAGAACACGCCGTCGTCCTGGTAGTGGTCGAAGTTGCGGTCGCGCTGCAGCAGGCCGAAACCACGCGGGTTGCGGTCGACGAACATGTTGAAGCGCAGGTTGCGCGGGTTCAGCAGCGGCCGCCAGATCCACTCGCCGGCACCGGTCCACAGCGACAGGCCGTCGGTGTCGTGGATCTCCGGGCGCCAGTCCCAGGCCATGCGGCGGTCGTTCTCACCCACCTGGTACATGCTGGTGCACGGGGCGATGCCCAACCGCTCGATCGCCTTGCGCGGGTACAGCGCGCTGTCGATGTCCATCAGCAGCACGTCGCCATTGGTGATCGCGAAGCGATAGGCGCCGGCCACGCTGGGCGAATCCAGCAGGCCGTAGACCACGATCGTGTCCGAATCAGCCGAGGGTTGCTCCAGGTAATAGGCGATGAAGTCCGGGAATTCCTCCGGCTTGCCCATGCCGGTATCGATTGCCAGGCCACGCGCGGACTGGCCGTACTGGCCTTCCTTGCCGACCGCGCGGAAGTAGCTGGCGCCGAGGAAGGCGGCGAAATCGCGATCGGTGTCCTTGCGGGTGTTCAGGCGGAAACCGGCGAAGCCGAGATCGGCCGGCAGCTCGCCGTCCTTGATGCCGCTCTTGCCGTAGTTGAAGGCCGCGCCGTCATAGGCCAGCTCCTGCGCCTTGCCGTCGACCACGTCGAACATGCGCACCGGCGAATGGAAGTACAGGCCCAGGTGGAAGAACTTGGCCTGGAACTTGCCCGGCTGGTCGGCCCACAGCGCATGGTCCTGGCGGTAACCGATCGACTGGTACTGGTCCCAGTCCAGCCCTTCCAGGCGGCCCGGCAGCACCCGCTTGTGGCTCTTGTAGGGCGCCTGTGCCAGCGCGCGCGCCTGGCCCTTCAGGGTGGCGAAGTCGAACGGCTGCGGTTGGCCGAGGCGGCGCAGGCCCATCTGGCCGCTCCTGCTGGCCGCGCACGCGGGCAGGGACGGCAGGCCGAATGCAGCCAGGGCGAGGGAGGCATTGCGGATGAAGTCGCGTCGTTGCATGCAGGCGCGTCAGGCACAGAGGGGAAGGTCGGCCATCATAGGCAGACAAACGTTAACGGGCAGCGGAGACGTGCCCTGCCCGTTCAGCTGCCGCTGGCCGCCCGCCTCAGCGCTGGCAGTGGCTGCACCAGACGCTGGCGCGCTGGCCGATGGTGGCGTGCTTCAGCGCGCGGCCACAGTTCGGGCAGGGCAGCCCGTCACGGCCGTACACCAGCAGTTCCTGCTCGAAGTAACCCGGCGCGCCATCGGGGCTGATGAAGTCACGCAGGGTGGTGCCACCACGGGTGATGGCGTAGCCGAGGATCTCCTTCACCGCATCGGCCAGCCGCTGGTAGCGCTCGCGCGAGATTTTCCCGGCCTCGCGCAGCGGACTGATGCCGGCCTTGAACAGGCTCTCGGCGGCGTAGATGTTGCCCACGCCCACCACCACCGCCTGGTCCATCAGGAAGGTCTTCACCGGCGCGCTGCGGCCACGGCTGCGGGAGAACAGGTAGTCCCCGTCGAAGGCATCGTCCAGCGGCTCCGGGCCCAGCCCCTGCAGCAGCGGGTGGACTTCGCCGGCCGGCTGCCAGAGCAGGCTGCCGAAACGGCGCGGGTCGTTGAAGCGCAACAGGCGGCCGTTGTCCAGGCTGATATCCACATGGTCGTGCGCGCGCAGCGGGGTATCGCCGGGCAGCACACGCAGGCTGCCGGACATGCCCAGGTGCAGCACGGCGCTGCCGATGGCGGTGTCCAGCAGCAGGTACTTGGCGCGACGGCGGATGTCCTCGATGCGCTGCCCCGGCAGCAGCTCGGCCACTTCCGGCGGAATCGGCCAGCGCAGGTCGGCGCGGCGCAGGATCACGCCATGCACGCGGCGGCCCTGCAGGTGCGGCGCCAGGCCGCGGCGGGTGGTTTCGACTTCGGGCAGTTCAGGCATGAACCGATTCTACGCCCGCTCAGCGTGGCGGCGCCCCCAGTTCACGGGCATCCAGGACGCCATCGCCGTTGGCATCCTGCTTGTGGAAGCGCTGCACGATCACCTGCCGCTGCTGCTCGCGGCGGATCGCCCTGCCCTTGCCACCGGGCAGCTCCTCGGCGCTCAGCACGCCATCACCATTGCGGTCCATGCGGTCGAAGGCATACAGCATCCACTGCACGTACTCGGCCTCGCTGACCTTGCCGTCGCCATCGCTGTCCATCCGCTGCAGGTAGCTGGTGGTATCGGTGACCTGGGCCAGCGCCGCACCCGGCAGCAGCACCGCCAGCAGAACGCCGTACCCTGCCCTCACGCGCCCACCAGGCTGTAGCCCTTCAATCGCGCAGCGTAGGCCTGCAGCGCCGCGATTCCGCTTTCCTCGGCCTCGCGGCACCAGGCCTGCAGCTGGTGCAGGCGCTCGGCGGCATCGTGGCCGCGGGCCTCGAGCAGCGCCGCCAACCGCGCGCGGTACTCGACCAGGGTGCGGATGCGCGGGCGCTGTGCCACCCATTCGCTGAGCTGGGCACGACTGTCCGGCTTCAGCCAGCGGCCATCGTTGACCAGGCCACGGCGCAGCCGGCGCGGCAGCAGGCGCCGCAGCTTGGCCCCAGCGTGGGCGGCTTCCTCGCGCAGGGCCGGCATGAACACGTTGCGCTGGTAGTCGGTCATCGCCTGGAAGCGGTGCGAGAGCAGCGCCTTCAGGGTCTCGGCATCGGGCACGGCGATGTTCGGGCGTACGTCCATGGCCGGTGCAACGCGAAGCACCTTGGCCAGGCGCAGCGCCTGCAGCAGGCGGATCGCACTCCAGCCGATGTCGAACTCCCAGCGCCGCATCGCGAAGCGCGCCGAGCTGGGGAAGGCATGATGGTTGTTGTGCAGCTCCTCACCACCGATCCAGAACCCCCACGGCGTCAGGTTCGTGGAGGTATCGGCCGATTCGTAGTTGCGGTAGCCCCACCAGTGGCCCAGGCCATTGACCACGCCGGCCGCCCAGAACGGGATCCATGCCATCTGGATCGCCCACAGGGCCACGCCGGGCAGGCCGAACAGCACGCTGTTGATCGCCAGCAGCAGCACCGGGCCCAGCGTGGCGTGCGGGGTATACAGGTGGCGCTCGATCGCATCATCCGGGGTGCCGCGCCCGTACTGCTCGATGTCCGCGCGCATGCCGCGTGCCTCCCGGTACAGCTCCACGCCATGCCAGAACACCGTGCCGATGCCGCGGGTGACCGGGCTGTGCGGGTCGTCCTCGGTCTCCACCTTGGCGTGGTGCTTGCGGTGGATGGCCACCCATTCGCGGGTGATCATCGAGGTGGTCAGCCAGAGCCAGAAACGGAACACGTGGGCCAGCGCCGGGTGGAAATCGACGCCGCGATGGGCCTGGCTGCGGTGCAGGTACAGGGTCACCGAGAAGATGGTGATCTGGGTGAAGACCAGCAGCACGCCCAGCATGGCCCACCAGCCGAGGCCGAGCACACCACCGGTCAACAGGGACATCAGGGCATCGGGCATGGCGGCTCTCCGTATCGACGCGGGGATGGCAGACATCATGGGCGCTTGCGTTGCAAACTGCATCCCTGCGGCGGTGATTGCCACCGTCATCCGTGGCACCGTTCACAGTTGGGGACCTGAGTTGTCGAGCCTTGATCCACGCGCCAGCACCATGACTGCCGCCCCGTCCGTTGCGGAGCTGCCCCCCTTGATCGAACTGGACCGCGCCACCGTGGTGCGCGGCCAGGTGAAGGTGCTGCACGGGCTCAGCCTGCGCATCGCGCAGGGCCAGCACACCGCCCTGCTCGGCCCCAACGGCTGCGGCAAGTCGACCTTCATCAAGCTGATCACCCGCGAACTGTATCCCCTTGCACAGGGAGACGGCTCGGTGGCGGTGAAGGTGCTGGGCCAGAACCGCTGGCAGGTGGACCGGCTGCGTTCGCAGCTGGGCATCGTCACCGGCGACCTCAGCAGCAATCTGGCCGACATGCCCGGGCTGACCGTGGAACAGGCGGTGCTGTCCGGCTTCTTCGCCAGCTACGTGGTGCCGGCCTTCCGCGAAGTGACCGCCGACATGCGCACGCGCGTCGGCGAGACACTGGCGATGACCGGCGCCCTGTCCCTGCGCGAACGCGCCTATGCCGAGCTGTCGGCCGGCGAGACCCGCCGCGTGCTGATCGCCCGCGCGCTGGTCAATCGGCCGCAGGCACTGCTGCTGGACGAACCCTCCACCGGGCTGGACCTGGTCGCCCGCGAGCAGCTGGTGGCGACCATGCGGGTGCTGGCGCAGCAGGGCATCACCCTGGTGCTGGTGACCCACCACATCGAAGAGATCATTCCCGAGATCGAACGCGTGGTGCTGCTGCGCGACGGCCGTGTGCTGGCTGATGGCACCCGCGCCGAACTGCTGCGCAGCGCGCCGCTGTCGGCGGTGTTCGGTGGCCCGATCACCGTGTGCGAGCAGGAAGGCCGGCTGACCGCGTACGCGGGGTGAGGCGGAGCCCTCGGGGGAAACAAGGAGCCTGGAAACCGACAGGCCTGGGAGACCGACTCTACCCCGTCGTGGTGTCATTCCCGTCGTGATGTCATTCCCGCCGTCACGCCATTCCCGTCGCGATGCCATTCCGTCGCCATGCCGGTGCAGCGGGCCGGATGTTCCGGCCCGCCACCGCCTTGCTCAGAACCTCAACGCCAGCGCGCGTGACTCGATCGGTGCCATCCGGCTCTGATCCTGCAGCTGCAGGTCGCGCAGCTCATACGGCGCACCGAAACCGGCCGGCAATGCGGCCTGGTCGAACGGCAGCACCAGCTGGCCACGCCCCGGACCATCGAACCACGCGGCCGCATGCGCCTGCGCGACCGGCTTCAGCTGGCCATCGCGGCCGGTGGCATACAGCGTGCCACGCGCCTCGTAGCGGCCAGCGGCGGCTACCTGCAATGGCAGTGCGACCTGTCGACTGGCCGGGTCCGGCGCCGCCTGGCCACTGAAGCGCGCGGTCGGACGCGCCACCGCGAAGGCGACCTTGCCATCGCGCAACACACCATCGGCCTGGGCGAACACCTGCAGCTCCCACAACCCCTGCGCGTTGCCGACATCAGCCGGAATCCGCACCTGCGCACGCAGGGCACCATCGGTGGTGCGCAGCAGGCGCTGCGGCCAGCTGCGGCCGTCCGGCGCAACCAGCAACGCTTCACCGCCCAGGCTGCTGCGGCGTGAGGCCAGCGTTGCGGGAGTAGCGCCGTCTTCCAGCAGGCGCGCCTGCAGCTGCAGGTTGCCACCGGCCAGCACCTGCCCTTGGTTGGCCTGCACCTCCAGCCGCAGCGGACTGTTCGGCTCCAGTACCTGCACCACGTAGCGGCCCTGTGCCTGCGCGCTCTGCAGCGTGTACGCACCGGCCGCACTGGTCGCGCCGGTACGCAGCATGCTGCTGCCATCACTCACCGGCATACCGGCCTCCTGCAGCGCGCGCGCGTCGACACTGCGGGCCACGCTGCTGCGGCCTGCCGGGTCGCGCACCTGCAGCGAGTTGGCCGGCACTGCACGCGCGCCTTCTGCCGGGCTCAGCTGGATCACCGCATCGGCGGCCGTCAGCGGTAGATCGAGGCCGCGCTGCAGTTGCGTGCCATCGACCTGCTGCCAGTAGCTGCGGCTGACCGAGGCATACGGAGTCGCCGCCTGCAACGATTGCGCCGGGTCCAAGGCCCAGGCGAAGGACAGCGGTGCGCGTTCGCTGTCATCGGCCGGCAACGGCGCGGCAACCAGCGCCGCGGGCACCTGGTCGCCTGCGCGGGCGGCCTGCAGCGGCTGCGCGGCCTGCGCTGCGGAAAGGGACAGTGCTGCCAGCACGGCGCCGGCCAGCAGGGTGGATTGAATCGTCATGGTCGTCTCCCTCACTGGGTCAGGTCGTTGCGCAGCAGGGTGCCGAGGCCGAAGCACTCGCGGCGGCTCTGGTTGTGGCTGAGCGGTTCTGCGCCCTGGGTACGCGCCTTGTCGGTGAACCAGGTGGTGCCGGCGGCCTTCTGGCTGCTGCACTCCAGGAAGCCATCGGAGCAGGACGACAGCCAGTTCTGGGTGAACTCCAGGCCGACGTTGGCGGCATAGCCGCCGCAGTAACTGTTGCTGTCCCACACCGCCGATTCCACGTCGCTACCGACCATCGCGCGGAACGGCTTGGGCAGCGCTGGGCGACCGGCCGTGCCATACAGGTTCTGCGCGTTGTAGGTGGCCATGCTCGCCACCTGCTGCTGGCGCACCGCGTCGTTCTTGTAGCCCAGCAGCCAGCCCAGCGAGGTTTCAAAGGTGTTGCCGTTGAGTACCGCATCGGCCAACGGCGTACCCGCCGAGGAAGGTGCCAGCGCGGTGACCTTGCGCACCGTGCGGATGATCTTCGGATAGCGGCTGTCGTAGGTCGGGTTGGACAGGATCCAGCGCACCACATTGCCGCCGTTGGAATGGGTGATCACCACCAGCTGGGTGATGCCACGGCTGTCGATGAAGCTGGTCAGCTGGTTGGCCAGGCAACCGGCAGCTTCGGGCTTCCACATGTACTGGGTGAAGTCACAGTTGATGACCACGTAGTTGCTGCTGTTCGGCAGGCCCTGGCGCACGGTGTCGATGATCGCCGGCTGCCAGTAGTCCTGGGTGGCGTTGGTCTGCGCGCCGGTGCCATGCACGAAGGCCACGCCGACCACGTCGGCGGCCTGCGCCGGCGCTGTTGCAAGCCCGAGGAGCAGGGCCAGGACGGTACTTCCTGTTGCGGTGCTGCGCATCGCTTCTCTCCCTCTGTCTTCGGATCCCCCCCGACCCGGCTGGAACTGGACGGCCCTGGCGCTTGCCGTTGTGCCGATGCTCGCGGTGCAGCGGCGTGAAAGTCCGTGCGCTGCGCCCGGAATCAGGAGACTGACGTCAAACGATGACGCTTTTCATATCGCGACAATGACCATGCCGGGTCTGGCCGTATGACCGATGGCCACTGCAGTGTCGTATGGGGGCTGCGATCATGGCGCGTTGTTTTCTCTCCCGGAGCCTGTCCATGTCGCTGATTTCCCACCCTGCCCGCCCGCTGCTCGGCCTTGCCGTCGTCGCGGCCCTGGCCGGTTGTGCCGCCACCGCCACCAAGCCGACCGCCGTCGAAGCCAACATCACCACCAAGGCGGTGGGCTATCTGGACAAGAGCGCGGTTCCGGCCAGCCTCGACCTGGTACCGGCACCACCGGTGGCCGGTTCGGCCGCGCTCGCCCTGGACGAGCAGGTCAGCCGTGAAGCCCGCGCGCTGCGTGGCAGCCCGCGCTTCGCCCAGGCCGGTGTCGATGCGGAACTCGGTTTCCCCGAAGGCGCCAACCACTTCTCCTGCGCCGCCGACATCGACGTCGATGCGGTGAAGACCCCGGCGCTGTATCGCCTGCTGGAGCGCAGCCGGATCGACGCCAGTGCGGCGACCAAGGCGGCCAAGAACCACTACCAGCGCCCGCGCCCGTTCATGGTCAATGGTGAACCGACCTGCTCGCCGAAGGACGAGGAAGGCCTGCGCAAGAACGGTTCCTACCCGTCCGGCCACACCTCGATCGGTTGGGCCTGGGCACTGATCCTGTCCGAGATCGCGCCGGACCGCGCCGATGCCATCCAGGCCCGTGGCCGCAACTACGGCGAGAGCCGCCTGGTCTGCAACGTGCACTGGCAGAGCGACATCCTCGAAGGCCGCTTCATGGGCGCCGCCGCGGTGGCCCGCCTGCACGACAACGCTGCATTCAACAAGGACCTGCTGGCCGCACGCAAGGAAATCGCGGCCGCACGCAAGGCCGGCCTGCACTCCAGCCGCGATTGCACTACCGAGAACGCGGTGCTGAAGGTGCGCCCGCAGAGCGCGCTGTAAGCGCGCGCCGGATCACTCGTTGCCGGCCAGCGGCCGGCACTACAATGGGCGTAAGGAAAAAGGGCCGGCATTGCGCCGGCCCTTTTTCATTGCATCAACGCAGCCACCGCATCAGAACTTCGCGGTGAACTCCACGCCCCAGGTACGCGGCTCGTTGAGGAAGCCGGTCAGGTTGTTGAAGTCGATCGCGCCGACCACGCGGGTCTGGTTGGTCAGGTTGCGGCCGAACACGGCCACGTCGTACTGGCCGTAATCCCAGTTGTAGCCCAGGCGCAGGCCGCCTTCCAGCGAACTACGGCCGCGGAATTCCGGCGACTCGTAGATGAAGAAGTTCACCGCACTGCGGTAGGCCCAATCGGTGTAGGCGTACAGCTCGCTGCCATCGCTGAGCGGGAAGCCCACGCGCAGGGTCGCGTTGTGGATCCACTTCGGCGCCTGCGGCAGCGGGTTGCCGTTCACCAGCGCATAGGTCTGGCCGTTGATCACCGTGGTCGGGTCGTTGATGGTGCAGCCACCGCCGCAGATCGCCACCGCCAGATCCTTGTCCTTGATCTCGGTGTCGTTGTAGCTGCTGCCGAAGGTCAGCAGGACGTTGTCGGCCAGGTAGGCTTCCAGGTCCAGTTCCACGCCCTGGCCGATGGTCTTGTCGGCGTTGAGCAGGGTGGCGGTGTTGTTGCTGCCACCCACCGCGATCAGCTGCTGGCCATCGACGTTGTAGCGGAACACGCTCAGGCCCAGGCGCGCGCGGCGCTCGAACAGGTCGGCCTTGATGCCGGCTTCATACGAGAGGACCTTCTCCGAGTCGGCCTGCGACAGGCCCGGCGCGAAGGCCAGGCGGCCCTGGATCGACGGTGCGCGGAAACCCTTGGCCACGCGGGCGTAGGCGTTGATGTCGTCGGTCAGCTTGTAGACGCCGCTGACATCCCAGCTGACGTCGTTGACGTCGGTGTTGGCCAGGTACGGGCCGCTGACCGGGGTGCCGAACGGAACGGCCTGCAGCACGCTGGCGCTGAAGTCCTTCTTGTCCTGGGTGTAGCGCACGCCGGCGCGCAGCTTGAAGCGATCGGTGACATCGAAGTCGCCCGAAGCGAACACCGCCCACGCCTTGTTGCGCTGGTTCTGCACCACGTGGCCGGTCTGTGGATTGCCCGGGGTCAGCGAGTCGTAGTTGAAGTTGTTGATGGTCACGTCTTCATCGAAGTAGAAGACGCCGGCCTGCCAGTCGAAGCGGCCCCACTCGTTGGACTCGATCCGCACTTCCTGCGTCCACTGGCGGTGGTGCGGCAGGCCGTCGGCCGACTCCGACGAGAATGGAATCAGGCCCGGCCCATAGTTGCCGGCACCGAGGAAGGCCGCGCCGTAGCCACCGTCGATGTCGCCACGGTTGAGCGATTCGGCGGTTTCGTAGCCGGTGATCGAGTGCAGCGTCACCGAGCCGAGGTTCCACTGCAGGCGCGCGCTGCCGCCCCAGGTTTCCAGGTCGGAGAAGTTGACGCCGTCGTTGGCCACCTTGTCGCGGTCGAAGTTCTCGACCAGCGAATTGCCACCCTTCTGGATGATGTTGGCGCGGAACAGGCGGGCGGTGCCGTTGAGCTTGCGCTTGTGCAGGTTGAACAGCGCTTCGAAGTCGTCGCCTTCGTACAGGAACTGCACGCGGCCGGCGGCTTCGTCATAGCCTTCGAAACCACTGTTGGGGGCACCGGCGCGGGTGTTGTCGACCCAGTCATCGCGGCGCTGGTAGATCGCCGAGACACGTGCCGACCAGCGGTCGGTCAGCGGGCCGCCGTAGGCGCCCTGCACGTTCCAGCTGTTGTAGCTGCCGTAGCCCACGCGCACGTAGCCGTCGGCATCCTGCGACGGTCGCGCCGAATCGAACTTGACCACGCCGGCCGGGGTGTTGCGGCCGAACAGCGTGCCCTGCGGGCCACGCAGCACTTCCACGTTGGCCAGGTCGAACAGCGGGAAGCCCTTCAGCAGCGGGCTTTCCTGCACCACGTCGTCATACACCAGCGACACCGGCTGCGAAGCATTGAGGTCGAAATCGGTGTTGCCCAGGCCGCGGATGTAGAAGCGCGGGAAGGCACGGCCGTAGGACGACTCGATGTTGAGGCTGGGCACGCGCGCGGCCAGGAAGCGGATGTCATCGCCGGCCGAGCCGAGCACATCCAGCTTCTCGCCCTGGATCGCGCTCAGTGCGACCGGTACGTCCTTGGCGTTCTCGACGCGGCGCTGCGCGGTCACCTGCAGGGCATCGAGGGCAACCGGATCCTTGGCGGCGGGGGTTTCCTGAGCGGCTGCTACCAGCGGCAGCAGGGCGGAAAGAGCGGCAACGAGGGGGCGCGCGACCGGAAGGCGGCCACGGGAAGTACGGGTCGGGGACATGGCGGTAGGCTGTGTTTGGAGGGGTGGTAAAACGGCGCTACCAGATAATTGTTGCAATACAGCACCTACGCCGCAAATGCCCGCCGTTCATGGCCCCGTCGCCGGCGCCCCGGGCGCTCGCTAGACTCGGGGTTTCCAACGCGACGGACCCGCCGCCATGACCCAGTGGTACTTCCATGCCTCCGCCCAGGCCGAGCGCATCGGCCCGCTTGATGACGAGGCCGCGCGCCGCTACGCGCAGGCCAATCCGCGCGCGCTGGCCTGGTGCCAGGGCATGAGCGGGTGGACACCGATCGCCGAGGTGGCCGAGCTGCAGGCGGTGGCCCCGGGCATGCCCAACACCCCACCGCCGGTCCCCGTCGGCGCCAGCGGCCGCGCCGACGACATCGAGTTCCGCATCGTCGGCCATGAAATGCAGTTCGTGGAGATCGAGCTCGACCCCGGCGAGAGCGCGATCGCCGAGGCCGGTGCATTGATGTTCAAGGACGCCACGGTACAGATGGACACGGTGTTCGGCGCCGCCAACGGCGACCAGGGCGGCGGCTTCATGGGCAAGGTGATGGCCGCCGGCAAGCGCGTGCTGACCGGCGAGAGCCTGTTCGCCACCGTCTACACGCAGAGCGGGCACGGCAAGGGCAAGGTCGCCTTCGCCGCGCCCTACCCGGGCACGGTGCTGGCGATGAAACTGGACCAGCACGGCGGCCGCCTGATCTGCCAGAAGGACAGCTTCCTGGCCGGTGCGCGCGGCGTGCAGATCGGCGTGCAGTTCCAGCGCAAGATCATGACCGGCCTGTTCGGTGGTGAGGGTTTCATCATGCAGAAGCTGGAAGGCGACGGCTGGGTGTTCATCCACGCCGGCGGCTGCGTGGTGGAACGCGAGCTGGCTGCCGGCGAGCGCCTGGACGTGGATACCGGCTGCGTGGTGGCCTACCACCCGACCGTGGACATGGACGTGCGCCGTGTTGCGGGCATCAAGAGCATGCTGTTCGGCGGCGAGGGCGTGTTCCTGGCCACGCTGACCGGCCCAGGCAAGGTCTGGCTGCAGTCGCTGCCGTTCTCGCGCCTGGCCGGCCGCATGTGGATGGCCGCGCCGCAGGGCGGTGGCCAGAACCGCGGCGAGGGTTCGGTACTGGGCGGCCTGGGCCGGATGCTGGACGGCGACAACCGCTTCTGACCGCCTCCGGTCGTGTCGGCGCTGGCCGGCAACCCCATCGACCTTGGCGCGCATCCCGGTAGTGCCGGCCGCTGGCCGGCAGCCCCATGGACCTTGGCGCGCATCCCGGTAGTGCCGGCCGCTGGCCGGCAACCCCATGGACCTTGGCACGCATCCCGGTAGTGCCGGCCGCTGGCCGGCAGCCCCATG